>CAJQKF010000089.1 GCA_905478855.1 uncultured Gammaproteobacteria bacterium | reverse complement strand
AGAACGCCGATGCAAACACTCATCGACGGTAAATCAATCTGGAAGGAAAAGTTATTCAACTAAACTTAACCTGACAGTCAGTTACGAATAAACGGGTAACTGTCAGATCAGGTCTGAACTTCTACAATTAATGCTACTAACCGACGAGTTTAGATGTGAAAATTATGAATCGCTCTTTATTTAAAGCTTCTAGAAATTATAGATTTGATGATTTGGTAGAAGCATTCAGGTGGGACGTGCCTGAATACTTTAATATTGCTAAAGCTGTTTGTGACGATAATATTATTCGCAGTAGTGATGTTGGATTGATCTGTGAGGACGAAGACGGTCGGTGCGAGACGTACTCGTATCAGAAGCTGTATCAACTGGCTAATCAGCTAGCTAATGTTCTTACAAAATATGGTGTCACGTTTGGAGATCGTATTGCGGTAGTTCTCCCGCAGCGTGTGGAAACAGCTATAGCCCATATTGCTATTTGGAAATTGGGTGCGATCAGTGTTCCTCTTTCGGTGTTGTTTGGTCCGGAGGCTTTGGATTACCGTCTGTCTGATAGTGGTGCTAAGCTTGTATTCTCTGACTCCGATCATCAGAGCATACTGAGTGAGCTTGCTTCAACCGTGCCATCATTGAAGACCGTTATTAATTGTGACGCAAATGTCATAGGCGGGTTTTGGGAGCTATTATCGTTCGCAAAAGATACCTATGATACAACAGTAACTAAGGCAAATGATCCAGCCATTATTATTTACACCTCGGGAACTACAGGCCCGCCGAAGGGAGCGTTGGTTGCTCACAGGTGTTTATTAGGTAACCTCCCTGGATTTGAGTTGTCCCATGATTTTTTTCCACAAAAAGGTGATTTATTCTGGACGCCTGCAGATTGGGCATGGACAGGGGGGCTCATCGATGCATTGCTTCCAGCGATGTATTACGGGGTCCCCGTTTTAGGATACAACGCCGGAAAGTTTGACGCCGAGCGTATATGCCAATTAATTTCAAAGCATAAGGTGAGAAATGCATTTATTCCTCCTACTGCTCTGAAGATGATGCGTCAGGTATCAAATATTCATAAGTACGAACTTTGCTTAAGAAGTGTAATGTCAGCAGGAGAGGCGATGGGGGCTGAGCTTTATCATTGGGGACGGGAGTATTTGAGTATTGAAATTAATGAGATGTGGGCGCAGTCCGAATTTAATTATATTGTGGGTAATAGTGCATCGATAATGCCAGTACGCCCGGGTTCAATGGGAAAAGCCTACCCAGGTCATCGAGTCGTGCCAATTGATGGGCATGGTTCGATTCTACTGCCTGGTGAGGCGGGTGAGCTCGCGGCGCATCGAGACGACCCGGTAATGTTTTTAGGCTATTGGAATAACGATTCAGCAACCCAGTCTAAAGTGATTGGTGATTGGTGGACAACGGGAGACTTGGGTTATCGCGATGAAGAAGGTTATTTGTGGTTTTTAGGAAGAAAAGACGATGTTATTTCCAGCGCAGGCTATCGAATAGGTCCTGGCGAAATTGAAGATTGTTTAATCAAACACCCAGCAGTTGCGCAGGCCGCCGTAGTAGGCGTTCCCGATGATTTGAGGGGGGAAATTGTTAAAGCTTATTTAGTCTTGGTGGAAGGCGTAAAAGGTGATGCGGCGTTGGTCGCTGATATACAACGTACCGTTCGCAAAAGTTTAGCTGCCTATGAGTATCCCAGAGAAATCGAATTTCTGGAATCTCTACCAATGACCACCACAGGAAAAATCAGACGACTCGAACTAAGAAACACGGTCCGATAGACTGCAACTGATAATTAAATTCTCTGGTGCCCATTTCACATTCAGAACTCGGTTAGTTTGGATATGGGGGTGGTACCATCTGCCCTAGGTCGCGACCACCAATTAAGTGCATGTGTAAGTGGAGTACTTCCTGGTGTCCATGATCTCCACAATTTATAATTAACCGATATCCATCCGTGGCGATACCTTCTGCAGTTGCTAGTTTGGATGCCACCGTAATCATTCGCCCTAAAGTCAACTCATCGTCCGGACAGACATCATTTGATGTTGGTATGACTTTATTTGGCACAATTAGAATATGCGTCGATGCTCTTGGTTGTATATCCCGAAAAGCAGTTACTAAATCATCTTGATAAACGATGTCAGACGGGAGCTCTTTACGAATTATTTTTGAAAAAAGTGTTTCTTGAGTCATGCTGGAATATTATTGTGTTGTAATGTCCTATCATTTAACGGTATATCACAGAAATGGGCAATGAATTTTATTTGGGTTGAAAATAATGGGTAACTTTAAGGCGTACAGAATTCGACAAAATGATTCTGCGATTCATTCAGGATTTGAAACAGTTAGTCTTGATGATTTAACTGTGGGTGATGTTGTAATTAAGGTCATATATTCTGGGATTAACTACAAGGATGCTTTGGCCGCAACCGGCAAAGGAAAAATTTTGCGTCAGTATCCACTCAATGGTGGGATCGATTTATCAGGAATTGTAACTAATAGCTCTGACCCTAGGTTTATTGCTGGCCAACCCGTTCTGGTGGTTGGTGCCGGTCTTTCGGAGTATTTAGATGGAGGCTATGCGGAATATTGTAGGGTTCCGGTAAGATGTGTAGTTCCGCTTCCAGATGGCTTGAGTCTATTTGAGGCGATGGCTTTGGGCACCGCCGGATTTACAGCGGCGCTAGCTGTTACCAGAATTGAAGACATTGGTCAGGATAAGCATCTTGGTCCTGTAGTTGTCACGGGCGCAACCGGCGGTGTCGGAAGCATCGCCATCGATATTTTGTCCTCTCGTGGTTACGAAGTAGTAGCGTATACCGGTAAATCTGATAAACATGATTATCTTAAAAGTATAGGAGCGTCTTCAATTCTTGATCGACAGAGTGTCGATTTTGGCTCGAAACCCTTAGAGAAGGCCCAGTGGGGGGCGGCTATTGATAATGTTGGTGGCGAAACACTCGCATGGCTGACAAGAACGATAAAACCTTGGGGTAATATTGCGTCTATCGGGCTCGCTGGGGGGACTAAGTTGGAGACGACTGTTATGCCTTTTATATTGCGGGGAGTTTCACTTATCGGAATTAACTCAATCGAGATGCCGGTTGCTGTTCGCGATCAAGTTTGGAAATCTCTCGGTTCTGATATGAAGCCACATTTTTTTGATAAAATTGTCTCTCGAGTTATTGATTTTGATGAATTACCGAATGTGTTTTCCGACTATATAGAATCCGCCAATACCGGTAGAACGGTAGTTAGGATTGGTGTTGAGTAGCTTTTTGATAGTATAAATTCCGATGATAGATACAAGTATCCCAGATCGCGATAACTACGTTTGGTGGACGACCATAGATACTCGTTGGTCGGACAATGATATGTATGGTCACGTAAACAATGCTATCTACTATAACTACATAGATAGCGTGGTCAATAAGTATCTGATAAACGAGGGGGGGTTGAAACCGACTGAATCTGAGCAGATTGGTGTGGTTGTTGAATCAGCTTGCCGTTACGTGGATTCGTTCCGGTATCCGGAATCTATTGAATGTGGATTGCGGGTAGTTATGCTAGGGAATAGCAGTGTTAAATATGAAGTTGGTTTATTCCAACCTAGCGACAATGCGCCCCGGGTTTGGGGCGGTTTTGTGCATGTCTTTGTCGACCGTGTGAGTCGACGACCTCAACGGATCATTGAGACGATGCGGTTGGCCATGATGAAAATTAAAAAAGATACCTAATTTTGTAATGAATAAACAATATAAAGCATCCATGAGCGGCGATGAGTTTCGCAGTTGGTCGAACAAAGCGATTACTCTGTTGGGAATGTCAGGTGTTGGTAAGACCACATTAGGAAAGAGACTTCCACCTGAGAGCTGGTTTCACTATTCGGGAGATTACCGAATAGGCACTCGTTATATGAATGAGTCAATACTCGATAATATTAAATACGAGGCTATGAAAGTTCCTTTTCTAGCGGAGCTTCTGCGGTCTGATTCTATATACATTTGCCACAACATAACGACGGAAAATTTAAGTCCAATATCCAGCTTTCTTGGCAAAATAGGCAGTCCGGTGTATGGCGGGATTCCTGTTGAAGAATTTAAGCGACGCCAAGCCCTGCATATGGATGCAGAATTGTGCGCTATGTATGATGTTGATTGTTTTATGGATAAAGCTAAAAATATTTACGGTTATTCCCAGTTTATAAATGACGCTGGGGGTAGTTTGTGCGAACTCGATGATCCGAAGTTGTTCTCAATGCTCGCCACTCGTACTCTGATTGTGTACCTTAGGGCTTCAGATGCTATGGTTGATGAACTGGTTCAGCGTGCTTTGGGGTCGCCAAAACCGCTATATTATAAGCCAGAGTTCTTGGATAAAAACCTCGAAACATACCTTGCGGAAAAGAGTATTGATTCCGCTGATAATATTATTCCAAATGATTTTTATCGTTGGATTTTTCCGCGGCTGGTCGAATATCGCATTCCTCGATACGAGCAAATCGCAAGTACATATGGTGTCGCGATAGATGCCGATCAGCTTCAACATCTAAATAGTGAATCGGGAGTTCTTGAATTAATTGCCGATTCACTTGATAAGCAGGAGTCGTCATGCCGTTAGTTGCGAATAGTAAGTTACCGGGGTTTGCTCGATTACGTAGTGAAGGTGAAGAAGTTTTGGATCCCAAGCGAGCTGCTAAACAAGATATCCGAGAGCTGCATATTGGTATTTTTAATATGATGCCAGATGCCGCAATGGAAGTTACCGAGCGCCAATTTATGCGTTTGGTTAGTGGCTGTAATCGGATTGCACAGTTTCATATTTATCCCTTTTCAGTGCCTGAGGTTCCGCGAGGGGAATGGGCACAAAAACATATTGACCAGTATTATTATTCGTTTGATCAAATTTGTGAGATGGGTCTTGATGCGTTGATTATATCAGGTGCAATACCAGGGCCACAATTAGAACGGGAACCGTTCTGGAAGCCCTTGGGGGAGGTGTTGGAATGGGCCGCAGAAAATGTTACATCTACGCTTTGTGCTTGTCTTGCAACTCATGCTGCTATGAAGTATTTCTGGAAAGAAGAACGCCAACCACTTGGTTATAAGCAGTGGGGTGTATATAGCCATCGACGTGTACATTCACATCCGCTGGTGCGGAATATCAATACACGATTTGATGTGCCTCACTCCCGGTTTAATGAAATTACTAAATTACAGATGGAAGCACACGGCATGAAGGTCTTGGTGGAGAGTGAAGAGGCTGGTGTCCATCTAGCAGTGAGTCCGGATCTATTTCGTTATGTTTTCTTTCAGGGGCACCCTGAATATGATCAAAATAGTCTACTTAAGGAATACAAACGAGAAGTTAGTCGTTTTGCTCTTGGAGAAATAGAAAACTACCCGCCTTTTCCAGATCACTATATCTCGAATGCAGGTAAACAACTATTGAATGGGTTTGAATCGAAGATTAAAAATTCAAACTCTCGAGTTGAAACTATGGCCGAGTTTCCTGAGCAAGAGGCTGCTGAATATACCGACTATACTTGGGGCGATACCGCAAAAATTGTTTTCAATAATTGGTTGGGCTTAGTTTATCAGATCACAGGCGCAGGGCGTAAAGAACCGTTCATGCAAGGAATAGATCCTGAAAATCCGCTCGGCGAAGTAAGTTTGAACAAGTGACATGATTTAAACGCTACAAGGGTTTGAATATTTTGTGGCACTCAAGCTTCTATATTTTTTTCGGAATTGTGGGAATATTAAGCTGAACCAAGCGTAATGTCCGAGTCGCGTCGAGTTTAAAATGGTGCACGACATCTCGTTTTAGTTTTTCACCGTAGTCGGATTTTAGATCCCAACCGGTTGCTGCACTGATAAAGGCACGAATAACGCCTTTGTGGGTCACAATGCATAAAGGACGTTCATCAGTCTCTACAGTTTTAAGAAATGCGCACACGCGTGTTCGCACATCTCTTGGTGATTCTCCTTCCGGCGTTTGAAAGTCGAGACCATTTTGTTCGTTTCGAGAAAACGATTCACCATGCTCAGCTCTGAGTTCTGCCAGCGTTTTTCCTGTCCATTGCCCCCAATCCATTTCCTCAATATTGGAATCTACACGGGGGGCATTTATGCCAAGGATACGGGCAGTCTGTAAAGTGCGCTTAAGTGGACTACATACCCATTCGGCATTTTGATATTCTGACGGTAATTGCCACTTGGAAATTTGATTTCGCCCTTCTGGGGATAATACAGTGTTAGTTTTGCCTTGGATTTTTCCAAGATCATTCCATTCAGTTTTTCCATGACGCAATATTATAATTTTCCGCATACAGTGCTCAATAAGTCATTAATTTTTCGGGAGGCGCTAAGAATAGTATGTTCATTGCGGCAAATGATTTCCGCATTGCTGGAGAGCGCAGTTATTGCATTACGGTTACCTATCGCGTAGTCAATCATCTGCGAAGCTTGCGCTGTGTTTCCGCGGTTATACAGTAGGCCGTTTCGACCGTGTTGGACTACTTGTTCGACACCTCCATAACGTCCCGCGAGTGTCGCTCGTCCCGCGGCATGTGCTTCGAGATAGACCATTCCAAAGGCTTCATTAATTCCCGGCCAGATAAGTAGTTCCTGTCGAGCTAATTCCTTAATAATATCGGTGCGTTGAAGTTCGCCACGAAACGAGACGTTACTTCCAAAGCATTTGAATAGTTGCTGTATTTCTGTGCGTTTAACACCGTCGCCAATAATGGTTAAGGACCATTTGTTATTTTTAACCATTCCTAGTATTTGAGCCAGTTCCGCCCATGACGAATACTTATCTCCTGCACGCATCATTGCAACAGCACATAGCTTGAGAGCGCCTGCGGATACGACACTAACTGCGGGGCTTGGAAATTCATCGGTATCAAGAAATGGTTGGATTTTAAGCGTGTGAGCGGAGTCAGATAGAAATGGTTGTAAACACTCGTTATCCCGTTTGTTTATATTGATAATGCCGGAAGCATAAGCAACAGAATTAATGCTTTGATGGTAACCATCCTTCCACTGTCCAGTGGCCTGCTTTGGCGAAATAGAGGCTTCGGCTATCACGTAGGGTATTTCCAATTGCTTGCATACGGTTGGCCCTATCCAGTCTGGTGCTTTATGGTAGCTATGGTAGGTAAACCAAACTTCTGGCCGATTACTATTATCGACTTTTTGTAGTATTCGTTGCGCTTCAATTTCTGAGTTATGCATTATCTCCTTTTGTTTCAACGGATTTCCTGAACGATCGAAACTGCGAAGCTCACTTGACAATTCAACCGAATGGCCAGCAAGGGTTAATGCCTTTATAAATAATTGCGCTAACAGTCGGTCTCCCGAAGGCTTAGAGTGGTTTGGAGACTTCAGCGGTGCATAAAAAGCAATTTTCACATGCGTTCCAGGAGGGAGATAAGTGTGGATATTTCGTTATCTTGTGAAAAATTACGACGTACATGCTCAAAACCAGCATTTGCCAGGGAGTTTCGAATGCGCGGATTGCGAATCGCCTTATCCAAGCAAATAGTTAGTTGTTCCGGGGATCCGGATTCAACCAGCAAGCCTGTTTCATCATGACGAATTAATTCCGGAATGCCAGATACCGAGGTTGCGATGCAGCATAGGCGTTGACTTTGTGCCTCCATTAGAACGTTAGGCAGTCCATCCCTATCACCGTTAGGGTCGATGACCGACGCTAATACAAATATATCGCTTCTCCTGTATGCCTGAAGAACTAGCTCCTGAGGTTGTGCGCCTTGCCAAGAGATTCTGTTATCTATGCCGAGGTCTCGGCTGAGTTTTTGCAAGACGCCAGAATCCTTTCCTCCCCCTATGTGTATTAATTTCCAATGCAGTTCCGACGATAAGCCAGCAAGCGCTCTCAATAAAATTGGGTAGCCTTTCTTAGAGACCGCTCTACCAACGGACAATATTGTAACGGGATTCGATTGGTTGCCTGATTTGTCAGAATTTTGAAGCCCAGGGTCGGGAAATCGAGCGAAATCTAGCCCGTGATAAACACGTTTGACGTTAGATTTTTCGCTCAAATTATTGAGATGTACTAAATTCGCTTGCGTGCATGTAACAGCAAAACGGGCACTGTTTAATTTTTCGATTTTTTCCCAGGTGGGAATGGTCCAGATATCTTTTGCATGAGCGGAAAACCCCCATGGTTTTAAGAGTAGCAAAGATGTATAGCGTGCTACCGATCCTGGTGTATGCATGAAGTGGGCATAAATTCTTTCTGTATAAACGGGGAGCTCAGCGGCCATAACAAAGGCTTGGGCTAACCGCCGAATACGATTTCTAGTAAAGTCCCGCCGAAGATCTTTCAACCAAGTGGCAATGGTGTTGCCAATATGCCCGCTTCTGCGTAATTTCCAAATTGCACGAATAACTCGGATAGGTTCTGAGTGGATGTACTCTGGTAGATAATTTACATTGGCCTGAATTTCTTTATGAATCGGGTGTATAGTTGTATCTGTTGGTTTTCGTAGTGAAAAAATGAGAAGTTCAAACTGATGTTTTTCAAGCTCCTTCAGTTCCTGGGCGATAAATGTCTCCGAAAGTCGTGGATAACCCTTTAGAACAATAGCGATCGATAACTTCGGGTTTTTATTTTTCATTAATCAAATACGAGTGATAAGAACGACATGTACACATATTAGTTTCATTTTAGCCTAATGCGCTACATAATGAGTGACCAAATTGTCGTACACCGGATATAAACGGGACAGTATTCGATGGAAAAATCGATCTATAAATATGTTTTAAGCTATACCAAACGTGATCAGATATACCTTCTTCTGCTCACGTTGGTCAATCTGCCTTTTATATACATTTCGCTCGAAATACCGAAAATAATAATAAACGAGGCGATAGGTGGGCAGGGAGCTCCCTATTCAGTATTTGGTATCGAGTTGTCTCAGGTTGCCTATTTGCTGTTTTTATGCTTTGCATTCCTTGGCGTTATTTCTTTGAACGGCGGTTTGAAGTACGTAATTAATCTATATCGCGGGGTACTTGGCGAGCGCATGTTAATGCGTTTTAGGTTTTCTTTATACAGTCGAATACTGCGTTTTCCGCTGCCGCATTTTAAGAAAACTTCCCAAGGCGAAATCATACCAATGATTACCGCGGAAACCGAACCGCTAGGTGGATTCATTGGGGATGCATTTGCTTTGCCTGCGTTCCAAGGTGGACTGCTGCTTACTTATTTGTTTTTTATTTTTCAACAAGACCTATTTCTTGGCCTAGCCGCAATCGCGCTTTATCCTCCGCAACTGTGGCTAATTCCGAAATTACAAAGAAAGGTAAATGAATTAGCTAAGCAACGCGTAAAACAGGTGCGCGGCTTGGCTGATCGTGTAGGTGAGTCGATTGCTGGCATAAATGAAATACATGCACATGATACCTCTCGTTTGGAACGAGCTGATGTATCAAAGCGTCTCGGTACTATTTACGGTATACGCTTAGATCTTTTTAAACGAAAGTTTTTTATTAAGTTTTTAAATAACTTTCTGGCTCAATTGACACCTTTTTTCTTTTACTCAATTGGTGGCTATTTTGTTATTCAGGGTGAACTTTCTCTTGGTGCATTGGTAGCGGTGCTCGCAGCTTATAAAGATATCTCTCCACCATGGAAGGAGTTATTGAAGTATTACCAAACTAAGGAAGACATTCGCGTTAAGTACGAACAAATTATCGAACAGTTTCAACCAGAAAATATGTTTGATGAAAAATTGCAGAGCCCTTCTGAAAATGTTCAGCAACTGAAGGGCGAACTGATTGGCAGTAACTTGGTATACAGCGAAGACGGAACGATAAAACCTATTGATGGCGCCAATTTTCGCATCGGCGTTAATCACAAAGTTGGAGCAGTCGGCGCAACAGGGAGCGGGAAGGAAGAGTTATCCAAATTGGTAGCGCGATTGATTGTGCCCACAGCTGGTCGTCTAGATCTTGATGGGGACAATTTAGCAAACATTCCGGAGACGGTTCTCGGTCGCAGACAGGCATATGTGGGGTCTGGTGCACATATTTTTACCGGCACAGTTTTTGATAACTTGGTTTATGGTCTTAAACACGAGCCATTAAAGGCTTGTGTTTATGATGACGAAGAGGCAAAGCAGCGGGAGGAATTGTTGTTAATTTCTAAAGCAACTGACAATAGTGTTGATGATCCTGGAGCAAACTGGGTGGATTATCAATCGGCAGGGGCTGAAGATGAGGATGAATTGTTTCCTCGGATTATGGAAGTTTTGCGGATTACCGGTTTGGATGCTGACATATATCAGTTTGGTCTGAATGCGCGATCTGCGCCGGATAGTAACAGTACGCTTGCTGAATCGATTTTGAAGGCTCGTTTGCAACTGTATCAATTACTTGGGGATTCTGGAGATCAGGACATCGTTGAGAGGTTTGATACTCGTACTTATAACACTAGTTTATCCGTAGCAGAGAATATTCTATTTGGAGCGCCTTTACACATGGATTATGAGCCGGAGAATTTAGCCGGAAATCAACGGATTGTAAGTTTGTTACGTGAGCATGATTTATATAAACCATTTTGTATCGTCGGACGTAAAATTGCCGAAATTATGCTTGAATTATTCGCCGATGCGCCTCCTGGTGACGCGTTGTTTGAGCAGTTCAGCTTTGTAAGTTCTGAAGCTCTTCTGGAGTTTAAAACACAAATTTCACGAGCGGTGGGTGATGACGTTGAGAGTTGGCGAGAGGATGATCAACAGGTATTTCTTGCACTTCCTTTCAAGTTAATTACGTCCAGACATCGTCTTGGTTTGATTACTGAAGAGATTCAGCAAAAGATACTAGCTGTTCGACACGAATTGCAGAAGCAGTTAGGGGAAAATAACGACAGCATTCGCTTTCTTAATGAGAATAGTGTGAATTCGGCACTTACAGTGCAGGACAACATACTATTTGGAACACTGGTTTATGGCCGAGCCAATGCTAAAGATAAACTTGCTGAGGTAATGGAAGGTGTGGTTGAAATTTCCGGATTAAAGCCTACTATTATGGCAATTGGCCTGGAACATCATGTTGGAAGTGCAGGCGCACGTTTAAGTATTGCTCAAAAACAAAAGCTCGCTCTGGCGCGTTGCTTATTAAAAAAACCTGATTTACTTATCGTCAACGAAGCTATGAGTGCAGTTGATCCTAATGCCCAAGAAGAACTCGTTCAAAATGTTTTGAAATTCCAAGATGATCGTGGGGTTGTATGGGTGCTTGAGCGTCCTGAGCTTGCCATACATTTTACTAAGACATTGGTTCTGCACGGAGGCACAGTAGTCGGCCAGGGGGATTACGAGCAGCTTCAGAAAGAATCGGAAAATTTTCGTAAGTTGCTGCCGCAGTAGCAATGAAGGTGACTGAAGTCTCGAAAAAAAAACGGATTATTATTGTTGAACCGTCAGGAAACCCTAATGAGTTCTCACTTTCTAGAAATATAAGTCACTTGCAGGGGAAAGGGTTTGACGTCTCTCGCCGAATGTTTGAGGTTGACCGGAAAGTGTCTAGATTGAGCGCTGACGGGGTTTTTATTCGTGCTCGATTGTTAGAAGAAGCATTATTGGATCCGCATCATGCAATTCTAATGTGCGCTCGCGGCGGTTACGGTGCTTCAGATCTATTAGAATCTATTGATTGGGATAGGTGTCGTGCTGCACCTAAAAAACTTCTAACAGGCTTCTCAGATATTACTGCGCTGCAGTTTGCTGTGTCTCGTAAGTTGGGTTGGAATTCTTTGCACTGTCCAATGCCTGGCTCATTACTTTGGAAAAACAGTAATGACGATGTGGGCCAGCTGTTAAATATGCTTGGAAACTGGCCTGAAGAAATCGGTGGGGAACTATCACTTGAAGGTGATCATAGGCACGAGATTTCTGGTAAGTTATTTGGTGGTTGTTTGTCGGTGATTACGGCGCTCATTGGCACGCCGTATATGCCCCAATTGGATCAGCCCTACATTCTCTTCCTTGAGGATGTCAACGAATCGTCAGAACGACTCCTACGCTACTGGAATCAGTGGGCTCAGAGTCAAGATATGAGATTACCGGACGCTATTGTGCTCGGTCAACTAACAGCCCGTGAAGACCCAATACAGTCAGAACTGGGCTATTTTCCAAAACATCTTCAGGATAGAGTAGAGTGCCCGGTATTTAAAGATGCTCAATTCGGTCATGTTCCCCTGAATTATCCTTTAGGGATAGGCGCGACTGCGAGAATTAAAGATAACCGTTTATATTGGAAAATGGACTGATTAATTTGTTGTCGGTGGTACAATTAGGTTTCTGGAATGGGAGCTTTCTCACAAAATTAGATTTTTCTGATTATATGTAAAGTGTGTTTGAAGTTTCCGAGCATTTACGTTCAGTTGCTATGCTGCGTAACGTCACTTGTCATTCAATTCTCTTTATTTACCTATGTTTATAGACGGTTCCGAAGCCTTTTCGCTCTTTCGGCTAAAAAAAATAAATGAGAAGTTATCTTCTCTGTCCATTGATGCCTATGTCGTAACGGCTCATTATCGACACTTTGTCGATGTGGGCCGCGAGTTATCATTAAACGAGGCTGAGAAACTAAAGGATTTACTCGGGCACATAAATGTTGAGTCGATACCTCGAACAAAAGGTATTTCTATTATTGTACTGCCGCGTATTGGCACGATCTCGCCTTGGTCCAGTAAAGCTACCGATATAGTGAACCGCTGTGGCTTAACCGAGGTTCGTCGAATTGAGCGCGGTGTTCTATGGAATATTGATGCCAAAGAGTCTTTACTGAAAGAAGAATTGGATTTATTAGCATCAAAACTGTATGACCCGATGACAGAGTCCTGGTTTATGGATGATGTTCCGGAATTATTTGTGGAACATGAACGTGGTGCGTTGCAGTATGTGGACTTGATGTCAGGAGGACGTGAGGCATTGCTGCAAGCCAACGAGCAATATGGCTATGCATTAACCTATGATGAAATTGATTATCTTGTTGATCAATATGAAAACATGGGTAGGAACCCTACCGATGCGGAATTAATGATGTTTGCTCAGGTTAACTCTGAGCATTGCCGGCATAAAATTTTTAACGCCAATTGGGTTGTTGATGGCAAAGAGCAACCGGACTCATTGTTTTCGATGGTTCGAACTACTCATCAGGCAAGCCCGGAAGGAACACTTGTTGCCTATAAGGATAATTCGGCAGTCGTTGAAGGTGGTGATGCGGCTTATTTCTCTGCTGAATACAAGACAGGTGTTTATTCGTTTAAAGACGAAAACATACCGATCATTATGAAAGTTGAAACCCATAATCACCCCACTGCGATTTCACCATTTCCGGGGGCTGCTACGGGTTCCGGCGGGGAGATCCGTGATGAGGGTGCGACAGGACGAGGTAGTAAACCGAAGGCCGGTATTGTTGGTTTTACCGTGTCAAATTTGCATTTGCCGGGTTTCCCTAGGAACTGGGAGTCTCAGCCGTTTTTGAATCCAAGAATGGCCTCAGCACTATCGATAATGCTGGATGGGCCGATTGGTGCTGCATCTTTCAACAATGAGTTTGGTCGGCCGAATATCGGTGGATATTTTCGTAGTTTTGAATGGAATGGACCTGACGATACATCTTATGGGTATCATAAGCCGGTGATGTTGGCCGGAGGTCTTGGAAATATCCGTTCGGCCCATGTAGAAAAAAATCGGATCCCATCTGGAACCCCAATTGTTGTGCTTGGCGGCCCTGCTATGTTGATCGGTTTGGGTGGAGGTGCAGCCTCCAGTGTAAATGCTGGTAGTTCCAGTGCGGAGTTGGATTTTACATCTGTACAACGTGGCAATCCTGAGATGCAGCGCCGATGCCAGGAAGTTATCGATCGTTGTACCGGAATGGGCGAACAAAACCCTATTGTATCGATTCATGACGTCGGTGCAGGAGGCTTATCGAATGCACTGCCTGAGTTGGTGCACGATGCTGGACGTGGAGGGCATTTTGAATTACGAAAAATACTGAGTGACGAACACAGCATGTCGCCAATGCAAATTTGGTGCAATGAGTCACAAGAGCGTTATGTATTAGCTATTGACTCAGTGAGGCTGAAGGAGTTCGAGTCGATATGTTTACGTGAAAAATGTTTGTATGCTGTGGTAGGTACAGCCACCGAGCAGCAGACATTAAGATTGACCGATGGATTACAGTCCCTTGAAGATGAAAATAATAACCAGAACACAGTTGATCCAATAAGTTTGGAGATGCAAATGCTGCTTGGACATCCACCAAAAATGGTGCGTGAGTATTATACTGTTGACCTAAGATACCCGGATCTTCTCCTTCCTGAAAGAAGTATCGTTGAGCATCTTCTGGACGTGCTGCGTTTGCCAACTGTTGCGGATAAATCCTTTTTGATTACGATCGGTGACCGTAGTGTAGGTGGTCATGTGGTACGAGATCAAATGGTGGGTCCGTGGCAGGTTCCTGTGGCCGATGTGGCAGTAACTGCCACAGGGTATATTGGTAATCGTGGTGAAGCGATGAGTCTAGGTGAGCGATCACCGTTAGCATTAATTAATCCAGCGGCGAGCGCTCGTATCGCTGTCGCCGAGGCGTTGACGAATTTGTGTGCGACCGATATTGATGGTCTATCACGTGTAAGTTTATCTGCTAATTGGATGGCTGCGGTTGGACGACCGGGTCAAGATCAGGCATTACATGAGGGCGTTTTAGCGGCAACTGATTTGTGCAGGTCGCTCGGTGTTTCAATTCCTGTTGGCAAAGACTCCATGTCGATGCACACCGCTTGGCAGGATCAAAACAATACCCAGCAATCTGTGACATCACCGTTAACTTTGGTTGTTACGGCCTTTTCTCCTGTTGTGGATACACGATTGACATCAACGCCACAAATTCTTGAGCCATTTGAAGAATCGAAGTTGCTTTGGATTGATTTAGGGCAAGGACTATCCAGACTTGGTGGCAGTTGTTTGGCCCAGGTTCATGGCCAAATCGGCAACCAATCCCCGGATGTTGTTGAAACCGAAAAATTAGCGGCAATGTTGAATTGTGTTGTTGAACTTAGACGACACGGAGTGCTTCTGTCATGTCACGATATTTCGGACGGTGGGCTGATTACAGGGTTAGTTGAAATGGCTTTTGCTGGCCGTTGCGGTCTTGAAATAGAGCTGGTGTCAGACAAGCCTGTTGTTGATACATTATTTGCCGAAGAACTCGGTATGATCCTGCAGATTCGTGGCGGTGATGATCGAATTGTGCGCAGCATCCTTGGTGATTTTAAGTTAACTTCAATTGTTCGTGAGTTAGGTCGACCTGTAAGTGGTGAACAAATTCGAATTTCCGTTAATTCGCTAAACGTTGTGGACGAGTCTCGAATTACTCTACATAAAGCCTGGAGCGAGACTTCTTGGGTAATGCAGTCGATACGCGATAATCCCGAGTGTGCGACAGAAGAATATGAATTGTTGTCATCCGACGACACTGGTCTAAACGCATATCTGACCTATGATTCGGACCTAGATATTTCGTTGCCATTTGTCGGATTACCTTCACGCCCTAAGATCGCCATTTTGCGAGAACAGGGTGTCAATGGTCAGTTAGAGATGGCCGCTGCGTTCAGCCTAGCGGGTTTCGAGGCTGTAGATGTAACCATGTCGGATTTAATTGAGAAACGGCACAATTTGTCGACTTTTCAAGGAATCGCAGCGTGTGGAGGATTTTCGTTTGGGGATGTCCTAGGGGCTGGGCAGGGTTGGGCTAAGTCAATTCTATTCAATTCTTATTTGTACGATGAGTTTGCGGCGTTCTTTTCCCGACCCGATTCTTTTTCTCTTGGTGTTTGTAATGGTTGCCAAATGATGTCGAGTCTCAAGTTTATTATTCCAGGGGCGGAGACTTGGCCAGAATTTCTTCGTAATCGTTCTGAGCAGTATGAGGCGCGACTTGTGCTCACACGTATTGAAAAAGACAATAATTCATTGTTTTTTAAAGGTATGCAAGGATCTGTGCTTCCAGTTGTAGTTGCCCACGGCGAAGGTCGGGCAGACTATGGGGCAGCGGGTTATGCTGGGAAGTCAGGCAATGCAACAGTCGCTATGCGCTACGTAACAAACCAGCATACCGAGGCGTGGAGCTATCCGGCGAATCCAAATGGTTCACAATCTGCGATAGCAAGTGTGACCAGTGATGATGGTCGTGTTACGATTATGATGCCTCATCCTGAGCGGGTTTTTCGAACGCGTTGTTTGTCCTGGCACCCAACGGAATGGGGTGAATTTAGTCCGTGGATGCGTATCTTTCGCAACGCGCGCACAGCGGTAGGATAGATAATTGGGGGTATATACTTTGTATTCCATCTGGCACACTTGGCGAAGTATTCTGGTGGAGTTCTGATGGATAATCGCTTTTGTGTTAAATAAATTTTAAGGAGAGATCATGGCTGTTAGTCGATTTAAGTCCCAGCATATTTTGTATCGGTTCATAGCTGCATTGGTGTTAGTTTTTGCAACCTATAACCCTCTGACTTGGTCCTATTACGATTGGGCAATAGCGCCTTTGATCAATATGTCTGAAGGTACAGAGTTTTCTGTATTGAAGGCGTTAGCGGGCCTTATTGTGATTGTTGGGTGGGCGATTTTTATTCGTGCTACAAGCCGTTCTCTTGGGGTTATCGGGATCATTTTTGCGGCATTATTTTTCTTTTTGTTGTTCTGGCTGTTTTTTGATCAAGGATGGATATCCTTGGATAACAGCAATGTTCTTGCGTGGCTTATTTTAATTGCGTTAGCGGGGATCATGGCGTTAGGAATGTCATGGTCGCATATCCGACGCAGAATGAGTGGTCAACTGGATGTGGATGACGACGATGGAGGCGGAAATTAAAAGCACTGGATCGACAGTTTTCGTGTTATCTGAATATTGAAGCACGAAAGAGATGTTTAAGATAATCCATGTCAGTGTTAATATCTAGGCAATTGCATTAAATATGCAATATATCGACAAACTCGAAAAACTAGCTAAATGTAATACGTTATTGGTTGTGCAATAAATACTGTTAGTCAGTGTGATTTATTGAGTTACTTTAGCGACTAGGAAAATACTTATGGATAGTACTAATTCGAAAAAAATATCGATTAATTTCACATCGATGCTTGTGATCTTACTGCTTGTTATTTCAAGCTTAGCGTTGCCCCGGTATGCTAGTGCTAGTTGTGGTTTTCCGAGCGGTGCAGATGATCACGGAACAGATTTTGGTCTGGATAGTGAATGGCCTCGTGCAGAGCGGCGGTTTGCTGAACAAATAAATAATTTTGTTGAGGCGGGTTACCCTACGACATCAATTCTGACTCATGCCGTAGCGAATGGACTCACCATAGACAAAGCGCTGTATATGATGACACGTGCTGATAGCGAACGAGCCGAAGAGTTCTTTCAAACGGCTGTAAGTTTACAAGGAAGCTTGCCCGGCTGGTCTTGGAGTGCAAGCAATACAAACTCGGGAGACTCATATTCGGATTATTACGAGCTGGAAGAGCTTGAACAAAATTGAAGCGTTTTTGAGGTTGTTGAGCGCTATTTTGATCAAAAAGCTGTAATGGAGCCTTTTCCTGATTGGTTTAACGGTGAGTCGCACATGAATGCTCCTATCGACGAGCTTATTGATCTCGCTAATGATGATTTTTGGTATCGTAAAAATCCTGATAATTTGGTTGCAAACAACCAACCGAATCGGCCGGTTCTTGTTTCGCTTTATGCTGAAACCGAGGAAGTAGTTCTCGATATCTCTCGAAGTGAACTGCAGACGCTAAAAGCAGGCGGTCAAGGAGATATTCCTGTTGTTTTTTACTATAACAAGACGTATCAGACTCCAGTCGGTAGGTTTGATGAAACGCCCAGACTGGATGACATAATGGACGGTTTTTCATCCCGAGGCGAACAACTGACACCAGTACCATTATTAAATACTGGCGATTTCCATTTACCAGTATCCGGGGACGAATTCGAGGATCTGTTTAGTATTCCAGATGCTGATGATATATCCCCTGAACGACTGACTATTTTGAAGGCCGATCTACAACGTGATGGCTTTAGTAAGAAACCTGTCGTGTTGACAATGTATTCGGAGCAAGACTCGTCGTGGATCGACGATCCTGAACGGGTGCGTGCGGCACTAGAACTAGGTATGGATGATATTCCGGTAGCTGTTCTGTATCATAAACTTGATCGCATGGCATGTGGTGCGGTGCCAAATTGTGTCCGACGCATGTGTTCGGCTATTAGCTGCGCTGGTGGTCTAGCAGATAGTTGTAGTATCCCAGAATTTTCTAAGTTCTCTAATGATTCAACAAGCCAACCAACTGGTTCATTCGGAGGATTTCCGCCTCCGCCACCAACGGAAGAGAATAACCCGAGCGCATCATAGACATATAGTTATCGGATATTGATGGTTTAGCAATTTTGTAATGAAAGTTTTTGCGAGTCTAAGAAACTGCAAAAACTGAATACCGGCTCAAATTGGCTAGATGTCTTAAGCGCTGCGATATATTCATGGTTGGTTAATGCGGCATTCTCCACGCTCACGTAAGCAAAACGACTATCTTTTCCCCGTTCGTTTTCGGGAAGAAGACTTATTCCAAGGTTTGCTGCAACCGCCTCGCGAATCGCTTCGCGACTGCCGACTTCGAGTGTGTGTTGCAGTTTGGTCCTAGCCTTAGATAATGCTTGGTCAAGAATAGCCCTCGTGGCGGACCCTTTTTCTCGAAGGATGACTGATTCTGTTGCCAATTCTTGTATTTTAATAGAACGCCTTTCCGCCCAGGGATGGGTCTTGGCGACCACCACACTCAATCTATCAGTTGGTAGCTCCCAAGTTAATAAATTGCCTCGATCGTGAATATTTGGCGCAAATACTATATCCACATCGGAATTACGCAGCGCCTTAACTAACGTTGCTGCGTTACCGAAACTAAGTCGAACATCTACAGCAGGGTAAATTTTTCGATATTCGGCGACGATTGGCATTACGTGATATGGTGCATCTGCTCCAATTCTTAAAATCCCCTCGACTTGCGGTCTGCTGTGCATAAACAGTGTTTCGATAGCTCTTTCTTCGTCAGAAATACGTTGGGTATGTGAGTACAAGAGTTTCCCCATGTGAGTTAGCTCTATTGAACGTTGGCGGCGAAGTAATAATTGGGAACCAAGTCTCTGCTCTAAAGCCTGAACTTGCTCAGACAACGTGGGTTGACTGGTGTTGGTTGATTTTGCTGCTTTGGTAAATCCGCCAAAAGTTGCGACTGCGTGAAATGCACGTATGTGCAATGGGTTTATTTTCATGATTTTGGTATAGATAAAACCTATAATATATATCGCAATAATCGCTTAGACAAATAGTGTTGATTAAATAGATAATGTCGCCGAACTTAAAACCATATCAAATAATGACTTATTCAAACATAGCATCTGACCCTCTATTATTAACTCCCGGGCCGTTGACAACCTCGGTTTCCGTTAAACGAGCCATGCTGCATGACCTCGGCTCACGAGATAAAACGTTTATTGATCTTACCGAACGTATTCGTCTTCGATTGACATCAATCGCACAGGTTGAAGATACCCACGTATGCATTCCGTTGCAGGGGAGTGGCACATTCGTTGTTGAGGCGATGATGTCGACACTGTTAGCCGAAGCCGACAAGATACTCATACTTGCAAATGGTGCTTATGGCCAACGCATTGTCAAAATCTGTGCACGTCATGGGATAAATCACGAGGTTTTAGAGTGGCCGGAAAACGAACCCGTAGACCCGGTACAGGTGAGTCTTCACCTATCTGAAAATGAATCAATAACACACGTTGTTGTCGTTCATTGTGAAACGACGACGGGAATTATTAATCCGTTGCAGGAAATTGCTGATGTGGTCGCAATTTCGGGGCGTTTGTTATTAATCGATTCGATGAGCGCTTTTGGGGCAATCCCGTTAGGTTTGGCCAGTGATAAATTCACGGCTGTTGCGGCATCGAGCAATAAATGTCTCCAGGGCCTCCCAGGTGTGGGATTTTGCATTGTGAGTAAGAGTGCAATTCAGAATGCGCAGGGTAATTCGAAGAGTCTTGTTCTTGATTTGCACGACCAGTGGAAAGGATTTGAACTTAATAAGCAATGGCGCTTTACACCACCGACCCATGTTTTACTTGGGTTTGATCAGGCTCTTAATGAGTTTGATGCTGAAGGTGGTATAAATGCCCGACACAAACGGTATAATGAAAACTGCAAAGTACTTGTCGATGGTATGCGATCGATGGGCTTTGAAACATTATTGCCAGATGCCGTGCAAGCCCCGATAATTGTGACTTTTTTAATGCCGGCTGATCCAAATTTTGCATTTGAGAAATTTTACGATGAGTTAGCTGATCGTGGTTATGTAATCTACCCCGGAAAACTTACTGTTGCGGAAACCTTTCGCATGGGATGTATTGGCGACTTGAATGCTTCTCAGATATCGGCTGCGGTGGATTGTGTAAGAGAAGTTATCGAACTTATGCACGTTAAAAGCGGCGCACCTTCTTAATAATATTTATTTTCTGAGTAATGTGAAATGACACAAACTGTTACGGTAAATGACCGTTCATATAATTTTCCCAAAGCCCCAACTGTGATCGTCTGTGTAGATGGTTCAGAACCTGGTGGTGAAGGATCGGATGGCGGTGGATATATTGAAAAAGCTATTGAGGCTGGACTTATGCCGCTTATGGCTAGCGCTCAAGAACGCGGCACTTTTGAGATTGCTGAGTGCGTTATACCTAGCTTTACAAACCCGAACAACCTCTCCATTGTTACCGGCCGACCACCCGCCGTTCATGGAATTTGTGGTAACTTTTATTATGATACCGCATCGGGCAATGAAGTAATGATGAATGATCCACAACTGCTTCGTTGTGGAACAATCTTTGAGGCGTTTCAGAAGGAAGGAGCTACGGTTGCACTGGTTACGGCTAAAGATAAACTAAGGCGCCTACTTGGACACGGTGTTTCGATGAGTCCAGGTAAAGCTGTGTGTTTTTCAGCGGAAAAGGCTAATGAGGCGACACTTGCTGAGCACGGAATCTCAGATGTTGTAGAACGAGTCGGAATGCCGGTTCCTAACGTTTATAGCGCAGAATTATCCGAGTTCGTATTTGCCGCCGGTGTAGCCCTTATGGAGGAGATGCGCCCCGATATAATGTATCTATCGACTACCGATTATATTCAACACAAACACGCCCCAGGCACACCAGTAGCTAATGAGTTCTATGCCATGATGGACCGGTATTTGTCTGCTCTGGATAAGGCTGGTGCCGTAATTGCTCTTACCGCAGACCATGGCATGAAAGCCAAATTTGATGATGAGAACCAACCAAATGTTATTTATCTTGATCCATTACTTGAATCAAAACAGATACAGAATTTTCGTGTAATCTTACCAATTACCGACCCCTATGTGGTTCATCATGGAGCCCTTGGAGGTTTTGCAACAATTTATGTTGAAGATCAGTACATTGATTTACTGGTTAAGGAACTACCCAAAACAACTGGTATCGAGTGCGTTCTAAGAAAGGATGAGGCCTGCGAACGTTTTGGCTTGCCTGGAGATCGTATTGGTGATGTTGTGGTTATTAGTAAGGCAGGATATGTTGTTGGTAGCGCCCCAAGTAAGCATGATCTTTCAGGTCTTAAAGAACCGTTGCGATCTCATGGTGGTATCTCTGAACAAAAAGTACCTTTTATTTTAAATCGTCCGTTAACCGTTCCAGTAGATAGCGGAATACGCAATTTTGATATATTTGATTACGCGTTAAATCGCGTATAAAACCCGGAGAAGCAAGAGTGCCTAAAGTACAGAATCTAAATGAGTCCATGCGCATAGCCGGTGAGAAAGTTGATCGCGATGAGCGAATTGAAGTTTTCAACCCGTGGGATAATAGCGTGGTAGGTACAGTTCCGAATGGAACTGCAGAAGATGTGGAGAGAGCATTTGATATTGCGGCCGCATATCAACCGGATCTCACTCGTTATGATCGTCAACAAATATTGCTAAGAACGGCAGAAATTTTAACCTCCCGAAAAGATAGTATTTCGGATTTGATCACGTCTGAATTAGGCATTAGTAAACAAGACTCCTTATACGAAGTCGGCAGAGCTTACGATGTTTTTTCCCTTGCAGGTCAACTTTGTATTCTCGATGATGGTGAAATCTATTCTTGTGATTTGACCCCGCACGGTAAAAAACGTCGAATCTATACACAACGTGATCCGTTAACAGCATTATCGGCAATTACACCATTTAATCATCCGTTGAATATGGTTGCTCATAAGATTGCGCCTTCTATAGCGACTAACAATTGCATGGTTTGTAAACCAACAGAATTAACACCGCTGACAGCACTCATGTTAGCCGATGTCTTATATGAAGCAGGTTTGCCGCCAGAAATGTTTTCTGTAATAACCGGCACGCCTGATCGTGTCGGTGACGCTATGCTACAAAATCGTCATGCGGAGTTGGTTACTTTTACCGGTGGTGTGCCTGTTGGTAAATACATCGCTGATGTAGCAGGGTATCGGCGAACTGTATTGGAACTTGGTGGAAATTCATCATTAATTATTATGGAAGATGCTGATCTCGAAAAAGCAGCTCTGATGGCCGTTCAAGGTGCAACGAAAAACTCAGGTCAACGGTGCACGGCGGTAAAGAGAATTTTGTGCGTTGAAAGTGTTGCGGATGAGTTTGTTAAGCTTGTGGTCAAAGAGGCTGAAAAGCTAACCTACGGTGACCCCTCCGATCCTACCACCAACTTAGGTACTGTTATCAATGAACAGGCGGCGACTTTATTTGAGTCTCGCGTGAGCGCGGCGATTGAAGGGGGAGCAGAGTTACTTTACGGTCACGAGCGCAGTGGTGCACTGTATTCTCCTACTGTACTAGATCGTGTTCCACGTGATGCGGACTTGGTGGTAGAGGAAACATTTGGACCACCCATTCCGATTATTCGAATCAAGGACATTGATGATGCTATCGCAGTGGATAACGGCACTGTCTTTGGATTGTCTACGGGTGTTTGCACCAATCGATGGGATTACATCACTCGCTTCGTAAAAGAATTGCGAACCGGTACGGTTAATATTGATGAAGTGCCAGGGTATAGAATTGAAATGTCACCGTTCGGAGGCGTGAAGGATTCAGGACTGGGGTATAAGGAAGGCGTTGTTGAAGCAATGAAAAGCTACACTACAGTAAAAACCTATTCTTTACCTTGGTAAGTGCGGGTCTCGAGTAATTCGGTGAGTGGGCATATGACTGACCCTCATTTTTTGTTAGCGGACGGTAACGCGTTATTGGAACGCGTATTTGCGTCTTGGGTTCAAGAACTGGAACTTCGCGTAGAGTCAGTTACAGAAGAAGGAGCTGTTTTGCGTATGCCATTCAGTGAGCGTTTATGTCGTGAAGGAGGAACGCTTTGTGGGCAATCTTTGATAGCGCTCGCCGATACTTCGATGGTGATTGCCGTTTCAGCAGCGTCAGGGCGGTATCGACCGATGACTACGGTTGATATCACCACCCACATGATGAAGCCGGTTTCTAATAGTGCGGTGCTTGCTGAAACAACTGTTTTGCGACTTGGCCGAACGATGGTATTCGGTCAAGCTTTGCTCAGAGCGGAAGGTAATAATGAACCAATCGCAACTGTAACAATGGCATATGCATTATTGCCAGAGTAAGTTATGAGTTTGGAAATTGAGTGGTATTTCGATTTTATTTCGCCATTTGCATATATACAGGCACGCTCCTTCAATGATCTATCGGATTATGCATTAATTCGTCCGATACCTATTTTGTTTGCAGGCCTGTTAAATCACTTTGGACAAAAAGGTCCCGCTGAAATCGTAGGTAAACGGGAGCATACCTATAGATATTGCCATTGGTATGCGAACAAGCATGGTATACCGTTTAAAATGCCAGATGCCCACCCTTTTAATCCGTTGGTGATATTGCGGCTCGCTATTTTACGCGCATCAACAATCGATGAAATTATTGTTTTGTTTCGCGGAGTTTTTGAACAAGGGTTGCTGCCGTCAACCAAGGAGTATATCCAATGGGTTTCCGCAGAATTGGGTGCGAATCTTATCATTCCGAATCAATGGACAAGTGATGTGAAAGAGCAACTCCGTCTTAATACGGAAACTGCCATAGATAATCAGGTTTTTGGCGTTCCTACTTTCCGATCTGATGGCATGAACTTTTGGGGTGTTGACTCAATGGATATGCTTAAGGAGTCATTAACGAATCCGAATCGTTTCAGATCAGCCGAATATCGCAGATTAAATAGCTTAGGGGTTAGTCAGTCCAGAAATTAGTTATTTTACGTATTCGTCTGGTTCCTTAGACTAATATAAAGTGTACTAGATATTATTATTAGCGCACCTATCCAAGTGTTTATACCTGCAATCTCTCCGAATAGAATAAACCCAAAAATCACCGCATAAAGAATTCGAGTGTATTCAAAGGGTGCCACAACCGTTGTTTCTCCTACCCTTAATGCATTTACCGTACACATTTGTCCGGCAGTAGAAAACAACGCCACCCTACCTATCATTACTAATTCCATCAACGCTAATGGCTTCCAATTTACGATCGCAGAAATGAAAGCTATCAACCCCATGAAACAGTACATGTAAAAAAGTACGCTTATCGATGATTCGGTATCAGTCAACCTTTTAACTACAATCGTAACACTCGCCGCAAAGAACCCGTAGCCTACAGCAAGCAGTGCCCATAGACTGGCCGACTCGGAACCGGGTTGAATACAAATCAGAACGCCGCTGAATCCAATCGCCGTTGCGGTGATGCGACGCCATTTCACAATTTCCTTAAGTACAAATATCGCGAATATGACGATAAATAAGTTCCGTGTAAACCCCAGAGTTACAGTGAGTGCGAGCTCAATTTTGGAGAGGGCTATGAAATAGCATGCAAAGGCACATGTACCGAGACAGCCACGCATTATATGGAGTGGAAACACCCTAGTCCGTAACTGACAAAAGTTGCCTTGAACTAAAGCAGGAAGAAGTAAAAATAGCGCAAAAATACTTCGTACTAATAATAATTGCCAAACGTTTAACGATAAACTCGCCTGCTTCAAGGTGGCCGACATGGCTGACAAAAAGAATGCTGAGCAAAGCATCCACAGCGCCCCTTGAGTATTAGGCGATAATGAGCCCCACCATACAATGTTTGGAACTCGCATATTGTGTAATGCCGGTTAAGCTGACTTTTAGTAACGTACCACAGTATAATGTCTATGACGAATTATCACACTATTTCCTAGAATGCGAAAAGAACAAAATGAGTTATTAACCCAAAGCGCCTCGGAAACGCCAGGTGGGAGCTTGCTTAGACAGTTCTGGCAGCCTGTGGCACTAGCGAGAGAATTAACTGGAGATCGACCTTTGGTATCGGTGAGAGTATTACACGAGTCTCTGATTTTATTTCGCAATGAAGATGGAAAACTTGGGCTGATTGATCGTAATTGCGCACATCGGGGTGCAGATCTTAGCTATGGCAGATTGGAAGACGGTGGTGTTCGCTGCCCATTTCATGGTTGGTTGTTTGATATTGAAGGGCAGTGTTTGGAACAACCCGCGGAACCTTTTGAGACAACATTTTGCCATCGAATTAAATTAAAAAACTATCCGGTTGAGGAACACAACGGAATAATCTTTGCATGGATGTCGGATGAACCCGAGCAACCATTTTTATCGTTAGCTTGTTTTGATGCACCAGAACCGTGGACATTTGCTTTTAAGGGATTAGTTGAATGCAATTGGCTTCAAGCGCTTGAGGTAGGTATTGATCCAGCTCATGCTTCCTTTTTGCATAGGTATTTAGTTGATGATGATCCAACGGCTGGCTATGGACAACAGTTTCGTGATGTGGCCGATATGAGTAACATTCCGGTTACACAACTCTTGCGGGTATATCCACGTCCAGAAATTTCCGTGGATGAAACAAGTTTTGGGTTGCGCTTAACGGCTATTCGATATTTGAGTGAACATCAGGTTCATGTACGAGTGACCAATCAGGTTTTCCCCCAAGCCATCGTCATTCCCATGAGTCGTTCGATGTCGATAACTCAGTGGCATGTGCCGATAGATGATGTTTCTTGCTACTGGTATGCTATTTTTACCAGTATTGGAGACCCAATCGATCAACAGAAAATGTATGAACAAAGAACTCAACTATATGAGTTGCCCGAATATCGTTCAAAAACAGGCAAACACAATAACTACGGTTACGATCCGCTAGAGCAAAGGACAAGGACGTATACTGGTATGGGTGATGACATAAACGTGCACGATCAGTGGGCTATAGAGTCCCAAGGCGTTATTCAGGATCGTACAAAGGAGCACCTCGGACGTTCTGATATTGGGATTATCCGCTATCGACGATTACTACAAAGTGCTCTTGCCAATGGTAAGCCTAGAGTGGCTGAAGCTCATAATTATTCATCGAACGAAAAACCTGTTTCAATTGACATCGTTTTGCCGGCCTTAGATTGGCAATCAAAGCTATCAGAAAAGCTAGAAGATTTGAGTGTTCAAGCTCAAAACGTTTGGGCTGGAACATCGTAAATGCACGATAATTTGCGCGCAAGTTTTGTTGATCGGATGGGACTCAGTTCTGTCGAGCGGGAATTGTTATGTGATGATGTTCTAAAACAAGTCGACCAAAAAGGCATTTCAATAATACGGATATCATTTGTAGATCAGCATGGTCAGTTACGTGGGAAGTCTATTCCGTCGAGTCATTTGGCTGATGCGCTTGCTAATGGTCTGACAATGACAAGTTCGTTGTTACTAAAAGATACGTCTCATCGCACAGTATTTCCGATCTGGAGCGAAAATCAGGGATTCCAAGAGTCGCGATTGACCGGCGCTGGGGATATTCTTATGATCCCCGACCTTTCAACGTTTAAAGTTCTGCCATGGGCCAACAAAACAGCCTGGCTACTGTGCGATATTTACTATTCGGATGGAACCGAGGTGAATTTTTCTACTAGACGCATATTGCGTAAGGCGATTACAGATTTGCAGGATATAGGATTTGCCTATAAATCGGGCCTGGAAGTTGAGCTGCACGTATTTAAATTAGTAGATCAAAAACTTGATTTTTCTGACTCAACTCACCCTGCCAGCGTTCCTCAGCTTGAACTACCTGCTCATGGATATCAATATCTCACAGAAAGTCGTGCTGATGAGTTGGAGCCAGTATTCGAGTGTATTAGGCAAGCTGTTGTAGCTCTTGATCTTCCTTTAAGATCAATGGAAGTAGAATTTGGCCCTGCACAAATTGAATTTACATTTGACCCGGGTTTGGGAATGTCGAATGCCGACATGATGATTCTATTTAGAAGCGCGGTAAAGCAAGTCTGTCGGCGAGCTGGATACTTGGCTACATTTATGTGTCGGCCAGGTTTTGAGAATTTATTTTCCAGTGGTTGGCATATTCATCAAACCTTTATGAGCTTAAAAGATGGTTCTAATTCTTTCGCGCCAGACTCAACTGAAAAAATACTGTCTGTAACTGGAGAGCAATGTGTGGCCGGTATTCTTGAGCAGGCAGTGGCTAACTGCTTATTAACAACACCTACGGTAAATGGTTATAAACGCTATGTACCAAACGCGTTAGCACCTGATCGTGTGGCTTGGGCGAAAGATAATAAAGGCGCAATGTTGCGCGTAATCAATAATGGGGCGCATGATGTCGCAACTCGAATTGAGAACCGTGTCGCTGAACCAGCCGCTAATCCCTACTTAGTGTTTGCCAGTCAAATTCATTCGGGGCTATACGGTATTCGTAACTCCCTTAACCCTCAGCCGCCGACCAACTCGCCATATCTATCAGATCACGAAAAATTACCAACAAATATGCTTATGGCAATACAGGCGTTTACTGACTCGAAATTTATAAAAAAGTCTTTTGGTGAAGACTTTGTGGATTATTACGCTACGATAAAACAAGCAGAATTTGATCGATATGTATCTGTCGTTAGCCAATGGGAACAGGCTGAATATCTACAGAATTTTTGAGATTATAGATTACTATCGTCATAACTTTATGCTGTCTGTAACAACTGAGTTTACCGAAGGATAATTAATTTTAGGTGGCTATTAAGGGGTTACAGGAGTCCTATTGTCCGTCTCGGTTTTCGCACCAAGTGCCATTGGCGATAGTGGAAGCGTAAACGAAATGGTCAACCCAGGATGAGCATCTGTTAAACATAGTTGAGTGCTATGTAACTTGCACACTGCAGCGACCATACTAAGTCCTAAACCGTTACCGACTTGATTTCTACTTGAGTCTAGGCGATAAAACCGTTGCAAAACTTTGTCTCTCAAGTTTTCGGGAATACCGGGTCCGCTGTCTGATATGCCGATTGTAACGTTTTGATTATCAAGTTTTAGAAAAGCTCGAATTTCCCCATCGACTGGTGTGTACTTAACCGCATTATCCAAGAGGTTTGCGATTGCTTGGAAAAGTAAGTGTTGGTCGCCAAAAACGTAGGATTGTTTATTCTCGGTTATTATAATTGATTGGTTCTTTTCCTCGGCTAGTGGCTCATACAGTTCAACAACATCATCGAGAACTGCAGATAAGTTAACTAAATCAAACCCCTCAGTCTTTGCATCCGTTTCGATACGCGCTATACGTAGTAATGCATTAAACGTAGCCAGTAAACCGTCTGCTTCCCGTGTCGCAAGTTCGAGATCTTCATTTGAGTCGAAGTGTTTCGAGTGTAAAGTCTCCAACCGGTTTCGGAGTCGTGTCAGTGGGGTTTTTAAATCATGTGCAATGTTATCTGAAATTCGTCGAACATTCTCAAGCGACGATTCCAGCTGATCAAGCATATGATTCAAATGTTCTGCCAGACGATCGAAATCATCACCAGTACCTCGGGTAGGTATACGCTGACTTAGCTTACCAGAAACAATACTTTCACTGGTTGCAGTTATTGAGTCTATACGTTTCAACATCCCACGGTTCATCAAAATGCTACCAATGAGGCTAAGTAGGACCATGATTCCTAGGCCCCAGCCAAGGGTCCAAACGATACGTTTCCTAAAGGATTGTAAATCTTTGTTTCCTCTAGCAACAAGCAGTCTATAACCGCTACTGAGTTCGAATTCCCGACCCCGAGCCGGGATCACTGGTGATGGTGAAAATCGAGTGTCTTCGAGAACGAAATCAATAAATCCTGCATCGTCTTTCTGGCCGCTAGGCCATCGGTTCAAATTTCCGACAATTCGGTTATAGCCGCTATTGGTTAAAAGGTAGATTGTGGATGCCGATGGTGGCTGCTCTTTTATTCGCTCCTGAATTAGTCTGCTCAATCCATTAAGACCGTCCACCTCATAGCGCTCTTCAAGTCCTTTAACTTCTATATCGAGCGCTTCATCTACCTGTACGGACAAAAAGCCCAATGTAGACCAATAGAAGAAGCCGAACAATATTGACACCGACGTACTGAATAGGCAGATATACAGTAGAGTAAGTCTGAATGTTGAGCTACGAAGTAGCGGCCGAGCCACGATTACAGTTTGGTTTAGGGTTTAAGCATATACCCGGCACCCCGTACGGTATGTAAGAGCGGTGTGTCAAAGTCCTTATCGATCTTGCCGCGTAGACGGCTTACGTGTACGTCGATGATGTTTGTCTGCGGATCAAAATGATAGTCCCAGACGTTTTCAAGTAACATTGTGCGCGTTATCACCTGACCGCTGTTTCTCATTAGATACTCAAGAAGCCGATATTCTCGAGGTTGCAGATTTATTTTCTTGTCTGCTCGTCTAACTTCTCTAGTGAGTCGATTAAGACGAAGGTCACCCACTTCAATTTCTGTTATGGTGCCGTCCTGTTCGGTTCGTCTTCCCAATGCTTCTATCCGCGCCTGTAGCTCTGCAAAAGCAAATGGCTTGGTCAGATAGTCATCGCCACCCGCCTTCAAGCCTTTAACCCGATCATCGACGTCACCGAGAGCGCTAAGTATAAGAGCGGGCGTGTGATTTTCGGTCTCTCGCAGTTTTCTAATGACTTCAAGACCCTCAAGCCCGGGTAACATCCGATCCACAACGATGACACCGTAGTCTTCGGATTGAGCCATCGCTAGACCATCCACACCGTTATTGGCGTGATCTACGGAATTTCCACACTCTTCAAGGCCACGGCGAATATGTTCGGCGGTATCTTGATCGTCTTCGATTATTAGTATACGCATAGTAGTTGCTTCCGGCTTTGGTATTTGTGATCTACCAATGTAGCTTACGGTCACCTCTGATGACTGTGCCACAGTGGAAGATATTGAGTTTCTGTGTGTATACATAATATAGTTCCTATCTCGTCTAAAAAAAACCACTATTCTGCGAAAAAGCTCTAAAGTTGAGTTTCGTTCATGAAACTTGAGGCTTTATCTTCAGTGCGACAAACCGATCTGATCCATTTCTATGAATCTGCAATAACAAAACCGACTGATCTTGATTAATTGCTAAATCTATAGAATCTTTCATTTCAGCTGGGTTGTTTATAGTTTTTCGCCCAATCTGCTTGATAACATCGCCAGTCGCAATTCTGCTGTCGTATGTGTTCTCGTCTACACTCGTGACTAATACGCCTTGAATCTCACCGGATAGGTTTAGTTTTTTTCTGGTTTCCGAATCTAGAATGTCAACAGTTAGCCCAAGGAAATTGTTTGAGTTGGGCTGTGTGTTATCTGTAATGCGATCATCGGTTTTTCTAGGATTCATTTTAACGTTGAGTGTTATCGCTTTGCTATTGCGGATAATTCCCATTTGGGTGGATGCTCCCGGTAATAAGTAGCCAATGAGTAAGGGAAGTTCACTTATTACAATTATTTTATTATTGTCTATCGCAGTTATAACGTCGCCTGGAAGGACCCCCGCTCTTGCTGCAGGACTATCCTCTTGAACTTTTGTTACCAATGCACCCTTTGCTGAATCTAATCCCAGACCAAGTGCTAAGTCATCGTTTAATTCCTGAATATGTACGCCGAGCCAGCCCCGTTCAACGGCGCCGTATTCCTTTAGCTGTGCAACAACAGATATTACTTGGCTTGCCGGTATTGCGAAGCCGATGCCAACATTCCCACCGTTTGGAGAATAAATTACGCTATTCACACCGATCACTTCCCCAGCCAAGTTGAATAGTGGTCCTCCTGAATTGCCTTTGTTGATCGGCGCATCAATCTGTATGAAATCGTCGTAGGGGCCTGAATTTATATTTCTGCCCCGCGCGGAAATAATTCCGGTAGTAGTAGTGCCGCCTAATCCAAATGGATTGCCAATAGCGATTATCCAATCACCCACTCTCGCTTGTTTATCATTTCCAAAGTTTACAAACGGAAGAGGGGTGTTGCTTTCAACTTTTAATAAAGCGAGATCTGTTTCTTTCTCTGAACCAACTAAAACGGCGCTCAGTTTTTCGCCACTATCAAGTATGACTTCTATTTGGTCTGCGCCATCGATAACATGGTTATTCGTAACAATATAGCCTGACTCGTCAACAATAAATCCCGAGCCCAAAGAGTGGGCAACATGAGGACTTTTTCCTTGTTGTTGAAAGAAACGTTTCATAAATGGTGACATCCGACTCAGATCTGGATTGATGCCACCCCGGGTTACCTTTGACTTCTGTGCTGACCGACTCGAAATATTAACTACAGCTGGTTTTACATCTTCAACTAGATCGGCAAACCCTGATGAGGGTATGAGTGAAAAGCCATTTGGTGAAATATTTGCTTCGGCGAACGCTCTATTATTCAGGTATCCGAAGATGAAAAGGAAACTTAGAATGAGCAATGTTGTGACTACTACTAATGGATTTTGTTTTACTGCTAGTGTTTTTTTCATACATAACCTGATGTAGAAGTGATTAACAGGCTATGATCCTAACGTTGTTTAGGTTACAGGATGATGGACGCGAACTGAAATTAGTGTAATAAAATCGGCAAAATGGTAATGTTACAGTTACGTATTAGTTAATACTGTATAGCTGAAAATATACTCTTATAAAGCGCGTAGATATCTACGGGGCAATGGACGACCCGAATAGTTGAACCAGTATTTGATAATAAACTTCATCCAAATCTCGCAGATCTTTGGTAGAAACAGATTCATTAATTTTGTGTATCGTCCTGTTGCATGGCCCGATTTCGACTACTTCAGCCCCTGTTGTCGCAATGAACCGCCCATCTGATGTGCCGCCAGTCGTTGAACACACAGGGTCGATGCCGGTTGCTGTTTTTACGGCCTTTTTTGCGAGATTTAGAAACTCACGGTCGGGTGTTTGGAATGGCATGCCAGATAGTGCCCAATCCAACGAATATTCGTGACAACTATTTTGACAGCACTCGATCACTTTCTGTTTTAAGGACTCCAAGGAGGATTCTGGGCTAAATCGGAAATTACCAACGATATCGACGTGTCCAGGTATCACGTTATTTGCTCCTGTCCCGCTATTCAAATTTGATAGTTGAAATGTGGTGGGCGGAAAGAACGCATTACCTGAATCCCAGGTTATATTGGTCAATTGTGCAATCAGGTTAGCGGCGTCTGGAATAGGATTATGCGCTAAATGAGGGTAGGCTACATGTCCCTGCTTCCCCTTAATTCGAAAATTAACATTTAGCGATCCCCTTCGTCCTACCTTGATCATGTCACCTGTTTTGGTTTCAGCCGTTGGTTCACCTACGATGCAGTAGTCGAAGTTAATTTCTTCCTTTTTAAGGTATTCAAGCACCCGGCTTGTTCCGTTTACGGCCGGTCCTTCTTCGTCGCTAGTTATAAGAAAAGCGATGGACCCGGTGTGCTCTGGTGAATGGTCCAAAAAACGTGAGGTTGCAGATATCATAGCGGCAATGCTGCCTTTCATGTCCGCAGCACCACGTCCATGAAGGATTCCGTTTTCTATAAGTCCAGAAAACGGTGGTGTTGACCATTCTTCAATTGGTCCTGTAGGTACAACATCTGTATGTCCAGCAAACACCATTGTTGGTCTTTGTTGACCTTTCGTTGCCCAAAGGTTCGTCACCTCGTCATATTGCAGTGCTACGCAATTGAAGCCGAGCGGTTTAAGTAAGTCGATAATATATTTCTGGCAGCCGGCGTCATCTGGAGTAACCGAAGCCTTTTGGATAAGTTGCTGGGCGATTTTAATCGTGTCGTATGACATGGAATATTCGTAAGGAATAAGGCTAAGAAGAAGGTTTTTGATTTGATGATTTAATTTCGGTTGCTAATTTTATCATCGAGTTTTTTGGACTGATACTTTCTACTTGAATTTTCCAGTTTCCGGAACTGTCTTTTTTCCAGTATTGTTGAACACGTCGCACTTGGGTCGCAGACTTTTTGTTACGTTGCCCAAACTCAGCGACATATAGTCCAGATTCACCTGGGTATTGAAACAGTTCAAAATCCACAACTTCTGTTGTTTGCTCGTAATTAAGGATGGTTGTTTGGTTGTCAATTAGTACTCCTTTAGTCGCCCCAGTCCCTGTTTTTGGAGGGTCTTTGTAAAACGTTGAAAGTTTTTTGTGGTTAGCTTGAGAGTACGTTTCAGTCCATTTCTGAATCACGTTCCTAAGTTGGATTTTTGTTTGATTTCTTGCTCCTAAATCTACCCAATCAATGGCCTTTTCGATAACTACGGGCGTAAAACGTTTTTGTTGAATAAGTCGATTAAAGTGCTTGAAGTCAGTATTGTTCAGAGATAGGCATCCATCACTAGCATAGGGTGATCGATTAACTAAATATGGTTCGGTGCCATGTATCCATATTCCATATCCCGTTCGACTAAGTTCAATGTCTAATGCATTAGGGTAATTTATTGGAAGGGCGCCGGGACCATACCGTGAAGGCAATGTTGCACCCGCTATATACCCCGTTATGTAATAAACGCCGACAGGAGTTCGCTGGTCGCCTTCAACTTGTTTTAATGCTCCCTTTAGACCCTGTGTCACGTAGTAGTCATTTATAAGGTATGGGGCGCCGTTTCGGTTCTGATAAATATAGATGCGGGATGCAGATAAATCTGCGTATACGACGTGTTCAGTGCTGTTGCCGAGTTGAATAAGACTCGCCGGAACCTTTTGTTTTAATAGTGTTTCATTCTGGAGGTGTCTATTCCAACGAACGTTAAGCTCATGTTTTAAATTCCGGAGTTCCTTGCCTTGGGAAGCTAAGCCCCCCACCGAGGAAAGTGCGCCAGCTTGGGCGGCTAAGAGATCGGCGTAGAGTAATGATGCAAGACGGGTTGCGGGTTTTCCATCGTGCAGATCTTTGGCTATTGATTGTGCTGTTTCAAAATTACCATTACGTAAATTGGAGGTGATTTTTACAATTGCTTTTTCGTAGTCTTTCCCACTGCTTGCATATAAATTGGTAGATAGAATCGCAGATATTGCCAACACAAGAGCAAAGTGACAAAACACGAATAATTTATGCTCTAACTTCATTCGATTGTTTAACCATATAGGTAAGTGCTGATTTCATGAAAAGCGCGGAGTGCGTTGGATAAAATTGTATCAAATCATTGCTCGCTGAGGGGAAATCGTATGCGTCATCCGTAAAGATTATTTCTTTGACAGGGGGTAACGGTTCGTCCTCGATTACAGGGATAACAATATCTACAACTTTATCTTTTCTAAGTGCCTTATTTTCAATGGTTATCGGTGTTTGTAAATGCCCGCTTCGATCTGTAGCAAAATTTATTTCGCTTTCTTTTAAAGGTATCTTCAGACGGACTAAATTAATAATAGGGGTGTCTTTTTGTTCCCCATTAGATCCATTACTGGTCGGCTCATTGAGTGCTTCCTGATAAACCTGCCGGGCTAGTTCTAAAAAAAGTTTTCGCAAGTTTTGATGCATTATGTCAAAGGTTTTATTTGTTGCAATACCCGATTCTAGAACCTCAATGGCCTTATCATAATCACGATTTATCGAGTGCAGGCGTGCAAGATTATTGAAGACCTCTGGAGAGTTGGGTATGAGCTCCAGAAGCTGTTCATTGAGCATGATAGCTTCTTTAACATTGCCATCAAGTTCAATCTCTTCGATTTGTAGTATCAACGAACCGGGTTCGATAGCTGAAATACTTGGAGCTGGTAGACTCATAGCCTCATCTTCGATTGCAATACCGCTGCCTTCTAGTAGCGCATCTGCGGGATTTGCTTGCCCTGAAGCCTGTGACAAGCCCGCTAGTAGAATTAGAATTACCCAATAGATCTGCATGTTGACTTATCTTTTGGCAGGAAATCTTAAAATGTGCTTTAAGTGATCTTTTAAACTATTGGTTATTGGAATCGTCCCAACGATTCATCCAGGCAACAGTAGGATTTTCTTGTATGGCTAGATCTTTGGTCAGAACCCAGGCACCCATCGATGATGGTGCTTGAATGAACTTCCATTTTCCTTCAGTTTTTAGCAGCGTTACGGCGGTTTTATTGTCCAATATTCCTAGCGGGGGCGAGTTTTCGGCTGTTGATGGTAGAGGACGAACTCTTACACCTTGACCAGAGACTTGGGCATTTTGCCCTTCACCGCGAATATATTTTCCATAGACCCAAACACGAAAACCAGTCGCAATTTGAATTTTTGTCCAAGTATCTCCGCGAACAAGTACTTTTACCGGAGCACCGCTGGCTAGTTTTTCAATAACTGGAGTTGATTTACTTTTGTCAGCATAGACTGGAGAGTTTGCCGATTTGACGATAGCCGCCGTAAAACCCGCATTTGTAACGATCTGGCTACTTTCACTGTTGTCTGAAATTGACGGATTACTAGTCGATTCTGAAGATTTTTCAGAGACCACGATAGGAGTTACTGCTTCTGACGGTTCTGTTGTGTTCGCCTTAGATGAGTTGTTAGAGTTACCTGAGTCGGTTGCTGCAATGGCGGGTGTCGATTCACGCAGTTTTTTCTCGAGTTGAGGTAAAAAAGCGTTAGCGAGCGAGTAATCCTGATCCGCAGACGCGCGTATCCAACGAGCAGCCTCAGATAGATTCTGTGGTACATTATTACCGTTATAATAAGCAATGCCCACATTATATTGGGATACACGATCGCCTCTTTCGGCAGCTTTACGCCACCAGTGCAGCCCCTCGGCGAAATCCTCTGCGGTGCCTTGCCCAGTCCAGTATGCTATGCCAAGATTATACATTGCGGCTACGTGGCCACTTTCAGCGGCTTTCGAAAACCATTCAAAGGCTTTTTTAGTGTCTTTTTGTTGTCCAATACCCGTGGAAAACATAACGCCTATTGCGAATTGGCTGCTAGCGTCATTCTGATCTGAAAGACGGCTCCAGATTCCATATGCTGTCGAATAGTCTTCATTTTCGTAAGCTACCACGGCGTCATCATAAGGTGCTGCCAGTGAGACTCCTGAATACAGTATAAGAAAAACAGAAATAAGGGTGTGGCGTGTATTTAGTTTGCGCGTCATGGGCTCTTAACTACAATTATGGACATGAGTATGTTTAATCTGACCTGATTATACGTTAATCAGGGGTGTGGGGCATCTTACAATCGTTCGATAGTTCACAGCAAATTCCACGAGAAACCGTGTGGTTAGTTAAGGGTAACTTCGACTACTTCATGAGCGCCTTCCCATATCATATCTATCGCTACATATAGTATCGTGACTAGTCCAACATAAGCGATCCACATGTGCTTTTGCAGGAGCTTGGCAATGAGTGTGGCCGCAAACGCCATTAGAGCGATTGACAAGATTAGTCCAAAAACAAGCAAAGCTGCTGGATGTTCGCGGGCTATTCCTGCGACTGCCAAAACATTATCTAACGACATTGATACATCAGCGAGAATAATTTGAACTACCGCTTGGGTAAAGGTTTTACGGTTAGATTCGTCGTCGCCGTTGGCTTCTGCATCCATACTGTGTTTTATTTCTCGCCACAGTTTCCAGCATACCCAAAGTAGCAGAATGCCGCCTGCAAGCAATAGTCCAATAATCTGCAATAGTTGAACCGTAACTAATGCGAACGCTATACGCAGTACCGTAGCGGCAACAATACCAATAACGATAACCTTAGTCCGTTGCTGTGCAGGAAGACTTGCTGCAACAAGTCCCACGACAATGGCGTTATCACCTGCCAATACTAGATCGATGAGGATTATTTGGATAAAAGCGCCCAGTAAATCCATGCTAATTTCGGGTAACATATACAAATCTCGGGTGTAGTCGATAATAAATTGGATATTATATCCGACTCGACATTAAAACATTTAGATCTTTATGCGATTTACTGTTGCAAATGTTAGACTCTCATCGATATAAAGGCATGGTCGTGTGGCGAAACAGTGAGGTTTTTCGGCTGGGCTAAATGTCTGCAAACCAAAACGGCTAAGACTCCGTAATTAAAATAATTGAGCAAGAAATTATGAATATTTCCTTAAGTGATAACAGTTTATTCCGGCAAAAATGCTATATCAACGGTTCATGGTGTGATGCGGATAGTGGAGATACGATCGAGGTGTCTAATCCAGCTAATGGTGACGCAATTGGTTCAGTGCCAAAAATGACGGGCAATGAAACACATCGGGCAATTGCTGCCGCTGAATGTGCTTTGCCCACGTGGCGGGCCCTCACGGCAAAAGATCGTTCTAATCGATTACGAGCTTGGTTCAACTTGATGATGGAAAATCAAGAAGATCTTGCTGTTTTAATGACTGTAGAGCAGGGTAAACCATTGGCAGAATCCCGAGGTGAAATCGCCTATGCTGCTTCATTTATCGAGTGGTTTGCAGAAGAAGGGAAACGAATTTACGGTGACACTATTCCATCGCCGATTCCTGATCGACGAATAACCGTAATAAAACAACCTATCGGCGTATGTGCGGCGATCACACCTTGGAATTTTCCTGCGGCAATGATTACCCGCAAAGCCGGCCCGGCTTTAGCCGCTGGCTGTACGATGGTAATTAAACCGGCATCCTTTACACCTTATTCTGCTTTGGCGTTGTGCGAATTGGCGGAACGAGCAGGCATTCCAGCGGGTGTGATCAATTGTGTGACAGGCTCTGCCCGGGCAATTGGTGAGGAAATGACTACAAATCCGATTGTGAAAAAAGTAACCTTCACGGGTTCAACGGAAATTGGCAAAGTCTTAATGCAACAATGTGCAGGTACCGTTAAAAAGGTTTCTATGGAACTGGGTGGAAATGCACCGTTTATCGTATTCGATGATGCAGACTTGGATGCGGCGGTAGAAGGCGCTATGGCATCGAAGTACCGAAACGCTGGTCAAACGTGTGTCTGCGCGAACAGGATTCTGGTGCAGGCCGGTGTTTATGATGAATTCGCTGAAAAACTGACAGTTGCAGTCAATAATTTGAAAGTCGGTGATGGTTTTTCGGATGGTGTTACACAAGGTCCATTGATTGAAATGTCTGCTGTTGAAAAAGTAGAGAGCCACATTGCGGATGCATTGGAAAAAGGCGCTTCAATTGTTACTGGTGGAAATCGCCATGCGCTCGGCGGTACATTCTTCGAACCCACATTATTACGCGATGTTACATCGGATATGCTTATTGCTCGTGATGAAACTTTTGGACCGGTGGCCCCACTATTCCGTTTCGATACGGAAGAGCAGGCGATTTCAATGGCGAATGATACTGAGTTTGGCTTGGCTTCTTATTTTTATGCCCGTGATATCGGTCGTGTATGGAGAGTCTCAGAAGCTCTCGAATACGGGATAGTTGGTATTAATGCTGGAATTATTTCGACTGAGGTTGCGCCTTTCGGTGGAGTGAAAGAGTCTGGTATTGGACGCGAAGGTTCAAAATACGGAATCGAGGATTATCTAGAGATGAAGTATTTGTGTCTTGGCGGAGTCGATAAAGCGTAATTTTATTTTTTGTGTCAAGTTGCGCCAACGAAGTATGTTGGCGTGACTTAAATCGGTTAAAGCTACAAATTTTATTATTAAACGAGGTTGTGTTAGCCGTCTTTTATCCAGCTTGGTCGGCGTTTTTCTAGAAATGCATCGACTCCCTCAATTGTATCTTCCTCGAGTAGATTGCAAGCCATCACATCTCCGGCTTCAACATAAGCGCTGCTAAGTTGTTTCTCAATTTGGCTGTAAAACAATTTTTTACCTAATTGAATTGAAACTGCAGGTTTCGCCGCAATAATCGAAGCGAACCGTTCTGTGGTCTCGTCAAGATCCTCCCGAGGAACGGCATGGTTTATTAAGCCGAATTTTTCTGCAGTGCCGGCGTCAATAAACTCTCCAGTCAGTAGCATTTCCATAGCGTGCTTTCGAGAGATGTTTCTGGAAAGAGCGACACTAGGGGTTGCACAAAATAAACCGATGTTGATCCCAGAAACTGCAAATTTTACATCGTCTGCAGCTATAGCCATGTCACATGAAGCAACTAATTGGCAGCCAGCAGCAGTAGCCATTCCTTGAACTTTTGCGATTACGGGTTGCGGAAGGTTTACGATGCCTTGCATGACTTCACTGCATTGTTCGAATAGCTTTCGATAATAGATTTCATCGTGATTTGCACGCATTTGTTTTAAATCATGTCCGGGACAGAATGCCTTGCCAGCTCCGGTAAGCACAACGACATATATCGTGGTATCTTTGGCAATATCTTGCAAAGCGTGTTGCAAGGCTGACAAAAGCTCCTCGGACAACGCGTTGTAACGTGAAGCACGATTGAGAGTTAATGTGCAAATATGATTGTTATCACTTCGCAGTAGGATCGGTTCGTCGTCGTTTTTGTGTTGTGCTGACATAAGAGTTTTTTACAAAATGCGTTTGATTTGGAACATTATAGAACAGAATCATGACATTGATAACTATTGAACAAGTAAACGAGCTAACACGAGAGCGATTGCCATTTACAAAACCATATGCTTTTAATGTGCTTCAATTGAAACATGGGGAGGCTAAGGTCGCTATGCCAGCTAACGAAGAAATTTTACGGCCAGGTGGGACCATCGCCGGGCCCGCTATGATGGCGTTGGCGGATTATGCGATTTACGTCGCGGTGATGAGCGCAATTGGCCCGGTTGAAATGGCGGTGACTACGAATCTAAACGTTAATTTTCTGCATCGACCGCCACCAGGAGAATTAGTTGCTTGGGCCAAATTACTTAAGTTGGGCAAGCGGTTAGCGATCGCATCAGTTGATATAACGGCTAGAAACGAAGATAGTCTGGTAGCACATGCGACCGGGACTTACTCCATTCCGCCAACGAGGGAGATACAATCCAATGGATAAACATATATCTGTTAAAGCATGCGTATTTGACGCCTACGGTACCTTATTTAATGTCCACTCTGCCGTGGCAGAAAATCAAGAAGCTGTTGGTGAAAGTGCTGACCGGGTATCTGCGATGTGGAGGAGAAAACAGCTTGAGTACACATGGTTACGGAGTTTGATGGGGAGATATGTCGACTTTGAGCAAGTAACCGCTGATGCGCTTAATTATGCGCTTGAAACATTCAATAAAAACGACTCTATGCTGCATAGCAAGCTTATGGGTGCCTATCGTTCCTTATCGTGTTATTCCGAGGTTCCGGGAGTGCTGAAAAAACTTGGAGAAGCGGGGCTTCAACGTGCCATATTATCTAACGGCTCCCCTGAAATGCTGACTGCTGCGGTTAATTCGAGCGGACTTGGCGACTCGTTTGAATCGGTAATATCCGTCGATGAACTAAAAATATACAAGCCGACACCTATCGTATATCAACGGTGTTGCGACCAGTTGGACGTCAGCCCGGGAGAGGTTCTATTTCATTCGAGTAATGCCTGGGATGCGGTCGGAGCGAAGTCATTCGGATTTAATGTGGCATGGATCAACAGGTTTGGCCAACCACGGGAGAAACTTGGCCATCAAGCTGATTATGAATTTAGTGATTTGATACAGGCGCTAAATGTAGTTGTATAGTTCTTGTGTTAGCGATGCTTGACTAAGGGAGTCGCTAGTCTTATCATTCCTTATTTGAGCGCCGATTTGAACTGCAGATTGCGGGCGCTTTATAAATACTGCTAAAGAGTGGGTAAAAATCGCCTACTACAGTATCTACTGCGGTGGGTTTTTTATGCCTGACGTAAGAATTGTAAATCTGCCAAACTATTGGAGTAAATTGTTATGCATGGCCCTCATCCGTTAGATATCGAGTCTATTGCCGTTAGAGCAGGACAACACCGCACAACGGAGGGAGAACATTGCGAGCCAATTTTCACAACCTCCAGTTTCGTATTTAATAGTGCTGCTGAGGCGGCGTCCCGGTTTGTTGATGATGCGCCCGGAAATGTATATTCTCGTTTCACTAACCCAACTGTAGCTACTTTTGAACGTCGTTTGGCTGCCTTAGAATCTGGTGAATATGGCTTAGCCACAGCATCTGGCATGGCCGCTATACAATTATTATGTCAGTCGGTGTTGAAAGCCGGAGATCATGTTGTTGTGTCGGCTAGCGTTTTTGGAAGCACTATCACCCTGTTTGATAAAATACTTTCCCGGTTTGCTATTGGTGTGTCCTTTGTGGATCTAAATGATCTTACGGGATGGCGTCAGGCAATTCGTGATAACACGAAAATGTTATTTGTTGAAACACCGTCTAATCCTCTCGGTAGGGTAGCCAATATTACAGAGCTTTCTGCGTTAGCAAAACACAGTCGCTGCATACTTGTAGTGGATAACGCAGTTGCAACTCCGATCCTTCAACGACCTCTTGAATTAGGTGCTGATGTTGTTGTCCATTCGGCTACAAAGTTCCTTGATGGACAGGGGCGATGTGTTGGCGGGGCGATTATTACGAATAGTAATCAGATCTACTCCGATTGTTTTGCCGGATTACGGGCTTGTGGCCCCAGCATGAGTCCATTTAATGCGTGGGTATTTTTAAAAGGACTAGAAACATTGCCGTTGCGTATGAAACAACATTGCATAAATGCTTTGGAATTAGCAGTTTGGCTCGAAACGCAACCCGCTGTAAGAAAGGTTTTTTATCCGGGGCTCCACTCGCATCCAGATCACCAATTGGCTTCTAGTCAGCAGACTGGTTTTGGTGCGATTGTGTCTTTTGAGGTTCATGGGGAACGCGCGGACGCGTGGTTGGTTATCGATTCGACTGAAATGTTATCGATTACCGGTAATCTTGGTGACACTAAGACCACGATAACTCATCCAGCGACCACCACCCATGGTCGTCTAACAGAACAACAGCGCCACCATGCCGGTATTCAGAATAACTTAATACGATTGGCGGTCGGCCTGGAGTCGGTAAACGACATTAAGACCGATTTATTACTCGGATTGAGTAAGTTATCGAAAGATTCAGGATGTTGAATATTAAGTATATTGCTAGCGCGATTTTATTAGGTTATCAAAGTATGGAATCGTTTTATTAAGTCCGTCGCTTAGATTAATTGTTGGTGCCCAATCTAATAGCTCTGTTGCTTTACTAATATCTGGACAGCGTTGTTTGGGATCATCTCCGGGCAACGGTTTGAGGACAAGCTTACTGTCCGATTTGATTTTTTCTAAGACGGTAGACGCAAGCTCTTTGATAGTGAATTCTATCGGGTTCCCTAGGTTTATCGGCCCAGTGACTGTTTTATCCGAATTCATCAATGCAATAAGACCTCTGACCAAGTCGTCAACAAAGCAGAAAGAGCGAGTTTGAGTTCCCTCGCCATAGATGGTTAGATCTTGTCCTGTTAAGGCTTGAACAATAAAATTAGAAACTACTCGGCCATCATCAGCCAACATGCCAGGGCCATATGTATTGAAAATACGTGCCACTTTAATACTGAGATTATGTTGTCGATGGTAGTCGAAAAACAGAGTTTCGGCACAACGTTTACCTTCATCGTAGCAGGCGCGGATGCCGATGGGGTTAACATTTCCCCAGTAATTCTCTAATTGAGGATGCTGGCTTGGGTCGCCGTACACTTCTGATGTGGATGCCTGTAAAATTCGCGCTCCAACTCTCTTTGCTAACCCTAGCATGTTGATTGCGCCGTGAACGCTAGTCTTGGTCGTTTGGACTGGATCGTACTGATAATGAACAGGAGATGCGGGGCACGCAAGGTTATAAATTTGTTCGACTTCAAGATACAGTGGAAAGGTAATGTCATGGCGCAATACTTCGAAATACGGATGTTCCAGCAGGTCGAGTATGTTTGTTTTATTTCCCGTGTAATAGTTATCGACACAGATAACCTCGTTGCCAGACTCCAGTAACGCTCTGCACAGATGGGAGCCGAGAAATCCTGCTCCACCAGTGACTAATATTCTTTGCTTTCTCATTCTTTATCTCAGCGAGTTGATGGCGCGATTGTACTCCATGTAAATTATTAACTGAATAAAAATGAATATGTCGAAGGTTCAAAATGTTAGAATTGTCGCTGGTTAAAATTGGGTTAAGTTCATTGTGTTGAAAGTAGGAATTGTTGGCGGTACGGGTTATACCGGTGCGGAGCTTATTCGTTTGCTGCATACACATCCCGAAGTGGATGTTGAGGTTATGACATCCCGGGGTGACGATGGTATTCGGGTCGACGAACTGTTTCCTAGTTTAAGAGGTTATACCGATATAAAATTTACGTCTCCTGAAAACCCAAACCTTAAGACGTGTGATGTTGTATTTTTTGCAACACCGAATGGTGTGGCGATGCGGTCATCAGGCGAGTTGTTAAGCTTGGGAATCAAAGTGATTGATTTGTCGGCGGATTTCAGAATCAAAGATATTCCGACTTGGGAAAAGTGGTACGGAATGTCGCACTGTTGCCCAGACCTGGTTGAAGAGGCTGTTTATGGCTTGCCTGAGATAAATAGAGCGAAAATACGAGACGCGCGGTTAGTTGCGAACCCGGGTTGTTATCCGACGGCGGTGCAATTGGGTTTTATACCCCTTGCTGAGTCAGGCGCTGTTTTTGGGCATGTTATTGCTGATGCGAAGTCAGGAGTATCAGGTGCGGGTAGAAATGCGGCACTTGCTTTTAATTTTTGCGAAGTAGGTGACTCATTTAAATCGTATGCTGCAAGTGGCCACCGACATTTGCCAGAAATATCTCAAGGTTTAAATCAAATTTCACCTCGTAAATTGGATCTCACGTTTGTGCCTCATCTATTGCCGCTAATTCGTGGCATTCATGCGACGCTTTATATGCACGTTCCCGACCGGAGCATTGATATACAGGGTCTATTCGAATCACGATATAAAGACGAGCCATTTGTAGATGTTATGCCTGCCGGCTCACATCCAGATACACGAAGTGTCAGAGGATCTAATACTTGCCGAATATCCTGGCATCGTCCACAGGATGGTGATACGGTCGTGGTGTTATCTGTGGAGGATAACTTGGTCAAAGGAGCCGCTGGTCAAGCCGTACAAAATATGAACATCTTATTTGGGTGCGATGAAAGACTTGGGCTTTCAGGGATTGGGTCGGTACCGTAAAGTGAGTGTACTATCGTCCACGAATAAGTTAATTAAAACTCGTCTAGTAAAGATTCTTTTTGGAATGTTTATGTTTGCGGGAGTATTCACGGCCGGAATCGTGTGGTCCACTCTTGATCATGTGGAGCAGGGAAGATCTTATCGTTCTGCTATTGGTCAGGCTGCGAAATTATCTGCGAAAATCGACGAATTAACTGCTGAAAACACAGAGCTAAGAGCCCGCATTAGTAAGTACCAAGGTCAATTGCAAGTTGATCAAACAGCTTATACGAGTTTGACACAGCAGTTGAGTGAGTCCGCCGTATACATTAATGAATTACGGGAAAACGTTGATTTTTATCAGAGTATTATTTCTCCTCAAGATAACACGGCCGGTGTAAAAGTACATCGGTTGCGGCTGGATCAATCCAAAGAAAAATCCAGTTATAAATATAACCTGACTATTGTTCAATCCCTTAAGCATGAGAACTCCGTTAAAGGTAACGCAGAATTATCTGTTGAAGGGGAACAGGCCGGGCAGTCTAGGCAAATCAATATGTCCGATATTGGCGATGTGCCTGCTAAATTATCATTTAGATACTTCCAGAACCTGCAAGGAGACTTTCAGATCCCAGAAGGTTTCAAACCTGAACGCTTGCTTGTAAGATTGACCACATCACCATCGGGTAAGAATAAGAAAACCGAGGTTACGCGGGTATTTGATTGGCCGAAATAGGTAAAATCGTTTTATCGAAGAAAATTAATGTGTTTAGTCTTTAATTCGGTGTATTGAACTCTATAATATAACCACTAATTCACCTTTAAGAGTCCTATGGAAATGAATCAATTAAATGAGTTGCAGCTTAGTGAAAGTGCGGCCAAGCGTGTTACTCAATTAAAATTGGATAAACAACAGCCTGATCTTATGTTACGGGTTTATGTGCAAGGCGGTGGATGCTCAGGGTTTCAGTACGGCTTTCAATTTGATGAGAGCCGGGATGATGAAGATATACTTATTGAAGATGGCGGAGTCGCGGTTGTGGTAGATCCGTTGAGCTATCAGTATCTCGAAGGCGCCAAAATAGATTTTCTTGATGATCTTCTCGGTAGTCGATTTATCATTGATAATCCCAATGCTTCAACAACCTGCGGGTGTGGTTCGTCGTTCTCAATCTAAGCCGTAAAGTGATGTTTGAACTATAAGGCTTATCGGCGTTTTTGTAGGTTTAGTGTGCGATGTCAAACGTTGAATCACGTTTTGGTTCGCGTAATATTTATTACGCTTCGTATATAGCGCCAAGAATGCATTCTCGGGTTGCACCTGTAACTGTTGGAATATTGCCCGTTAAGTTGTTCATACGTCGGTATGTAAGCCAGGCAAATGCAGCAGCTTCTACTTGATTAACACCGATTTTGTAAATGTCTGATGTTTCCAATTCTATTGGATTTATTAGACGTTCGATGCGCTCGATTAAGTAGGAATTACGACTTCCTCCACCACTAGTAATAAGCCGTTGTATAGTCGGTAGATAGCTATTGATTGAATCCGAAATTGTTTTTGCGGTGAGTTCAACTAAAGTGGCTTGTATATCTTCCGGTTTCAAATCTGGAAACCTAACCAGTTTGTGATGGAGCCATTCCTTATTGAAAGATTCCCTTCCCGTGCTTTTTGGTGGGGGGGAATTGAAATAGAAGTCAGATAGAAAAGTATCGAGTAAATCTGTATTGATACATCCGGTTTTGGCCCATGTTCCGTCGTTATCGAATGATTCATTATGATGCTCAGCAATCCAGATATCGAGTAATGCGCTTGCTGGACCCGTGTCAAAGCCCAGAATGTTTTGTGTCTGATTCTTTGGGATATAAGTGATATTTGCGATTCCGCCTAGGTTTAATACACCCCGGTCCTCACAACTTGAGTGAAATAAGGCGCTATGGAAACCAGGTGCTAATGGAGCGCCTTCACCGCCAGCGGCAAGGTCCGCGCTTCGAAAGTCAACGACGGTGGTTGTTTTAGTGAGTTGTGCAAGAAGTGCGCCGTTGACTATCTGGATTGTGTAGGGTGGGTTTTGATGCGGAAAATGTCGGAGTGTCTGGCCGTGACAACCAACAGCTCTCACTACAACGGAGTTTCGGGCTATTAAAGTATTTACGACTTCTGCATATAGAGAGCTGAGTTGCGAGGATAGTCTGTATGCCCGGTTTAGGGCATCGAAATCGTCTTGAATTAGCGATAGAATTTCCGATCTAACCTTGGATGGCATGCTAATGCTAACGAAATCAGTGATGGAAAATTCATCTTTACCGATCTTTGCCAGAATTGCATCAATGCCATCAGCGCTGGTTCCTGACATTACACCGATATAGTATTCAGCCATATAGTGTGGCTAATTTGTTGCTAATAATCGTGTGTTCATTAGCTTTGCCGTTCCCAGAAACTTCTCACGTTTACCGCCTGCAATGGGCAGGGCACGAGGGACTTTAACGGTTAGTGGGTTCTTATGGATACCGTTCACCCGAAATTCATAGTGCAAGTGTGGACCGGAGGCTAATCCTGAACTGCCCACGTAGCCTAATACCTGCCCCTGCTTAATTCGACCACCGCTCTTGATTTTCTTGCTGTATGAGTTTAGATGTCCGTATAAAGTTTGATATTTCTTGCCATGTTGGATAATTACAGCTCTTCCGTATCCGCCTTTGCGACCTTTAAACGTGACAATGCCGTCAGCGGTAGCGGTTACTGGCGTTCCGCGAGATGCTGCATAATCGACACCATTATGAGCGCGCCATTTTTTCAGAACAGGATGAAAACGTTTTTTCGAAAATTGGGATGAAATACGACTGAATTCAACAGGGGAGCGTAGAAAGGCTCTTTTTAGACTATCACCATCAACGCTGTAATAACTAACATTTCCCTCACTGTCTACATCGCGAATCGCAGTGTAGCGGCTATCACCAATTTCGAATGCAGCGGCTAGAACCCCTCCGTTTGAGAATTTCTTGCCGGCGATATACTTTTCTTCATAAATCAATGAAAATTTATCACCTTCTTGCAGGTCACGACTAAAATCAATGTTCCATTTAAATATTGATGCAAGTTGGAGAACGAGTTGATCCGAAACTCCAGATTTTGCTGCTGATGCAAATAATGAGCTTTTTATCGTTCCTGATGCTTCGCGTTCAACTAACTCGATTTTACGAGCTTCAAAGTTTGTTTTGAAATTTTGCTCATTATCGAACTCGGTTACGAGTATCTTCAATGGACTAACGTTGTAGCGAAGAGATACCAATTGTTTATTTTTGTTAAAACGTAATCTTAAATTTGGTCCGGTTTGTAGATTATTTAGAACGCTTCCTTGTTTTGATCGAGACACCTTGTGGGTAATTTTGGAATCAATCCCATAGTTTTTAAAAATCTTACCTAATGTATCGCCTGCCTTGATATCAATAATCACCCATTTATCTTGATACGTTGAATAATCACCCAGATTAAGATTGGTTTTTACTTCAAATGATTCTATTTTTTGATCTTGCTTAATATCGTCAAACGATACTGTCTTTGGTTCATAATCAAAAACATCGTTCGGTGCTGGGCTGGAAGGGAATAGATCCTTCTGACTTACTGGATGCTGGTTTAAACCCGTGATAGTTGTGTGGGGTCCAAAATCAATACCACTTAATGCAACGGATTGGGGCTTTTCAATTAAGCGATCTGCCTGCTGTATCGACAACAATTGGGCGTTCAGTGTCCGTTTTTCATCCGATGTCCCTACTACCGACTCAGTAAGAGAAGGTGCTGTTGGGATGGAAGCGGAAAATGACGATAATTTTGAAGCCGAGTTTACAGCTGTTAAAACTTCTTGGGACTTTAAGGGTAAATCAATATCAACACCAACAGATGCATTAGGGTCACCACCTATCCAAACTCCGACTAAAACCGTTATTACCGCGGTTGCTAGCCAATGTGAGTGGGACGAAGAATTAGGTTTGGCATGCTTGGCCTTTGGTTCGACCAGATATTTTAGGTCTCGAGTAAATAAATCGGCTTTGTTTTGAGACATAGGTTTGAGTAGAAAAATGGGCTTGTTTTCGGCTCGCACTATTGTGCAGTTGGTTGCGTAATCTAACCGTCTTCGAAGGCTACGTCAAAGGGGACTGACGAACGTGCATTTTTCAACGAAATACGGTCGGTGAAATAGCTTAAAAATTCCTCAAAAAATCAGTCTCTTAATGATTTAAGCTAAAGTAAAATAAAGTTGGCGGTTATGACTGATTTTTGGATGCATTTTGAACAATACGGAGCAATACCGGCAAAAGTTAAACTTTTACGATTATATTTTTACAAGAATGATGCTTGATTGCTTGAAGTCTAGGGGGGCAGTCCATTAGTCTTCGGCTTTAACAATTTATATCAAATTCGGTTATTAATTCATGTCCAATCAAAACAAAAATATCATCTTATCAACAGACGTTAACGCAGTCGTGTCAGAGTTATTGAGAGGGGCTGATGAAGTGATTCCTAAAGAGGAGCTGAAAGTTAGACTGGAGACTGGAAAGCCATTGCGAGTAAAGGCCGGATTTGACCCAACAGCGCCCGACTTGCATTTGGGGCACACCGTTCTGATTAATAAATTACGGCAGTTTCAGATGTTTGGTCATCATGTGATGTTTCTGATTGGTGACTTTACGGGGCTAATTGGTGATCCGACAGGTAAGAATACTACTCGGCCTCCTATGACAGCGGAACAGATCAAGGAAAATGCTGAAACCTATAAGGAGCAGGTGTTTAAGATTCTGGATCCGGATTTAACAGAGGTATGCTACAACTCTATCTGGAGTGATAAGCTCGGTGCGCGTGGCATGATCGAATTGGCCGCTCGACACACCGTCGCGCGAATGTTGGAAAGAGACGATTTCAGTAAGCGTTATAAGGGCGGGTTGCCAATATCTATTCATGAGTTGTTGTACCCATTAATGCAAGGGTATGACTCGGTTGCCATGAGGTCAGATGTTGAGCTTGGCGGGACCGATCAAAAATTTAATCTCCTTGTGGGGCGTGAACTGCAAAAGCAATTTGGGCAAAAACCGCAACTTGTTCTAACTGTGCCGATACTAGAAGGCTTAGATGGTATTAATAAAATGTCCAAGTCATTGGGTAACTATATAGGCATAACTGATTTGCCAAATGAGATGTTTGGTAAATTAATGTCTATCTCGGATGACTTAATGTGGCGTTATTTCGAATTGCTTAGTTTGCGGTCAGTAGCTGATATCGCTAAGTTGAAAGAGAGAGCCGAAGCGGGTGAAAACCCAAGAGATATAAAATTTCTTCTAGGGGAAGAATTGGTCGAGCGATTTCATAGTGCCAGGGATGCAAAACACGCGAAACAGGAGTTTATAAACAGGTTTCAAAAAGGTGCTAATCCAGAAGATATTCCCGTACATACGATTCAATCAATTGCAGACTCTATGGGGGTAGCTACGCTCCTTAAGCAAACCGGCTTGGTTGCAAGCTCCGGCGAAGGTATGCGGATGATTGATCAAGGTGCTGTGAGAATCGATGGGGAGCGAATAACGGATAGAAAGTTAAGTTTGCCTGCCGGTGAGCGTTATTTAGTTCAAGTGGGTAAGCGTAAGTTTGCAAACGTAGAATTATCCCTTACTAGCTAGATCGCGTTTTTGCGCCAACAACTAGTCTTTAAGCGATAACGGCATCTAGTAATTGGAAACTCCCGATTTTGCAACTTTGATATCCTAATATTTGATAAAGATTACTGACAGACTACGAATATCCGTTATGTTTATCTAAAGGTAACAAGCTCTAGTCAGAATGAATTCATCTATCTATCTGTTTTCATTCGTTTTTTTTCTTTGTGTGGATTAATTTCGAATTTATTGAAAAAAGTGCTTGGCAAAAAAGATTTCCTAGCTATAATGCGCCCTCCACAACGGGTCAGCTTAGAGAAATTTGATGATTCTGTTCGACAATTTTCAGTTTTAGTTAACGCGTAAAATTTTCGAAAAAAAGCAGAAAAATCAAGTTCTTAAGTATTTTCAAAGTTCTTGAAAATAAGAGTTGACAGGATTCGGTTGGTGCGTATAATTCGCGCTCCTCGGACGGGTCACCGTTCAAGATCTTTTAAAATTAATGCCAAGCAAATTGTGAGGGCGATCCGGTCAAATAGACCTTTC
>CAJQKF010000088.1 GCA_905478855.1 uncultured Gammaproteobacteria bacterium | reverse complement strand
GACTTCTTCAACGCTTGCTTGCGTAAGCTGAAATACTTCTCATTAATATCTCTCTGCCGGCAAAACTCCGATGCGTTTAATCCGCTACCTTGCTGCTCCAACACTAACGCTTGCCAATCCGCTTTACTTCGCCTCTTCATCATCAATACCTCTATAAAAATCTTACCGTAGCGGCTTTGATGAAACTTTTATAGACTGTCGTTTACTCGGCGCTTACGAAATACTGGAGCTTCGAAATGAATCAAGTTCGATTTCCAGCATATTTATACGATCCATTAACTGAGTAGTCTCTGGAGTTTGCGGTGCAGAAAGAATTGCCGTGCTGGCAGATTATTGAGGAGTTTAATAGAGGCGGTGTATTCCTTGGCAAGAAATTTTGAAGCCACGTTACATCCTGAACGTGTTGTGACAAGCAGGAGAAACGGGATTATGTGTCCGAGTCGATCGCGATAGAACTTCATTTCATTAACGCCAGTTACATTTAACTGAAATAATCATAGAAACTTAATTCGCCGCAGAGAGAATGCTTGTCGAAGTAGATCTACCGTTTGTCACTAACCTTAACTGTTTTATATGAGCAGCGTATGTCACTGATATATATAATATTTATTATCTGATGACAGAAAACGTCAGCCCGGCGATTAAATAGCAATCGCTATAAGACAAATATCCGATCGGACATTTTGCAAATAAAAATTCGTGCTACTGACGAACGGTTGAGATGATCAGTTCCAACGGTTTAGAGTTTTGCACTGATACACTATTGGTGTGCGCCTCAAGATCACCTGACTGTGCAATGGGTTGACCCGATTTAGATATTCTTGCGGTCACATTAACCGTTTCAAATTTTGATAACCGTAACTCAGGAATCATTGCATTTTCATCCGTTAAAACAACTTTTGCTGGCAAGTCCTTAACTTTAATCCGTGCCGCAGCTACGGGCATAGGAGGGCCACCCTCGGGACGGGCGAAAATAAACACGAACATTTCGGGATCAACCTGATCATAGAGTTGCTCGGCAAGGCTAATACTAATTTCAATTGATGCCTGAGAATTTGATGTTCCTTGAACAGAAGGCTCTAGAGCTTTCTCGACTAACGTAATATTATCGCGGGCGGCGTTGGTTCGAAGCTCTTCCAATAGACCGATTAACTGAGCACGGGTTTCCGGATCTTCGTCAAGCTGTGGCATAAGTCTTGCCCAGAGATCAAGTGCGACCTGATATTCCCCACGACGCTGAGCGGCCATCCCACCCAGCCATAACCCTTGAGGCTGATCTGGATTGAGTTTAAGCGCCTGTTTCAGCAATGCATCAGGTTTTCCTTGTAAAACACCTCCTGCGAGCATCGCCAACGCATCGGCATATTGCACAAGAATCTCTGGATTATTAGGTTCAAGACTATTCACCCGCTCATAACCTCGGATGGCATCTGCATAGTTTTCTAGGGCCATCGAAGAACGGGCAAAGATAGTCCAACCACGAGCATCATCTGGATTTTCTGATAATCGATCCCTCAGGTCGTTCATTAGTTTATCTACATCCTGACCAGCTTGTGTCCCTTGCACTGCCACTTGTTGTGTACTCACTGAATTATCGATAGTGATAGCCTTTGGCTCACCAACCAAAACATAAATAAGCCCAGTCGCAATCGGGAAAACGAATGCCAAAATAACTGGCAGAATAATATTCGGATTGCCAACGGCTAGTTGTGTCTCGGAATAATCCCTTTCCTGTGATAACTCAATCGCTAGCGTTTGCTCAAGCTCACTGCGAAGCTCAGTATACTCTGGATCATCAACCTCGCCGAGCCCATAACTTTCCTCAAGATTCTTGAGTTGTTGTTTGGCTATATCTATATTTTGCGACGACTGACTGTCGTCAGCACCGCTAACAGGGGGTCTTACAAGAGGGTATACAACCGCAACCACGCCGATTGCGATCAAACAAGTCGCACAAACCAGAAAAAACATCATGAGTTGTTACTTTTATCCTTAAGTAAATCTCGTGCCTGCGCAACATGATTGGCATCGACGGTTAGTAAGGTGGTGCTCTTTGATTTTCTCGAAACCCGAACAAACACAAATATACCTATAATTGCAAAAACCACAGGCGCTCCCCATAAAATCAGAGTATGCCGATTCACCGGTGGCTCATAAAGAACAAACTGCCCATATCGTGTAACCATAAACTCAGATATCTCATTATTCGTGGCACCACCTGCGATCAGTTCGTACGTTTTATCTCGCAGGTCACGTGCTAATTCGGAATTAGAATCGGCTAAATTCTGATTTTGACAAACTAGGCATCGCAACTTATCGATCATTTGATAGTAACGACTTTCGTAAACAGGATTCTCAAAAACTCGGGATTCGATCGCCGCCTGCAGAGGTTGCATAATACAAAATATTATGGTGAATATGATAGACCGCATTAGCCGTTACTCTGTAGTGATTGAAGCAAAGGGATGATGGTGTTTTTCATTGTTGAAGGACTAACCGGACCAATATGTTTATATCGAACAATACCTTCAGCATCGATTACGAACGTCTCCGGTACACCATATACACCCCACTCAATACCCGCACTGCCTTGCAGATCGAATGCGATAATATCATAGGGATTGCCAAGCTCTTGTAGCCAAGCTTTTGCATCATTAGCGGCATCTTTATAATTGAGGCCGACCAGCGGAACTCTTTTAGATCGGGAATAACTTACAAAAATCTGATGTTCTTGTCGACAGGCAACACACCAGGAAGCCCATACATTGAGAATCCAAGGTTTTCCCTTAAGGTCAGAATTACTTATTGTCTTACTATTATCAAATAAGGTTGGCAACTCTAATGCTGGTGCAGGCTTATCGATAAACGGCGATGGCACTTCACGCGGATCCAGTTTAAGCCCAATGCCTAGAAACACAGCCAGTGCCACGAATAGTCCCAACGGTAGCAAGTAACGCACAATAACAACCTACGGTTGAGTTACAGAAACACGGTTAGTCTTCTTAACCGTGTACGATCTTCGATACCGGGCATCCAAAGCGCCCAATAAACCACCAAAACCCATAATCAAAACACCGAGCCAAATCAATCGAATATAAGGCTTGTAATAAATGCGCACCGCCCAGCTTTCACCGCCAAGAGGTTCGCCCAATGAAACGTATAAATCTCTGGTGATACTCGGGTCTATAGCGGCTTCTGTCATGGTATTACCCTGGGCTGCATACTGACGTTTCTCCGGCGATAAGGTTGCGACCGGTACCCGGTTTTCATTTCCGCGAGTTATTTCAATTTCCCCACGTTGGGCTGAATAATTCTGACCTGTGTAATCGGCAACGCCGTTAAACTTAAAATAATATTCTCCCACGGAATATTCATCTCCCGGGATCATACTAATATCGTGTTCCACTTCATACGCACTGACCATAGTGACACCGATAATGAAGACACCAATACCAATGTGGGCAACGACCATTCCATAAAAGCTGATGGGGGCGCTTGCAAGTATTGAGGGCTTCCAACGATGTTGCATCCGCGCAGCGATCGCTTCAAGATTACTAAAAATTACCCAAAATCCTAGAATCAGACCGAGACTGGCATAAAACGAATAGTGACCTTGGCCAATGAGAGGAAAAACCAATCCGAGAGTCACGCTGCAAACCAAAGCAATTATAGTGAGTCGACCAATTCGTCCAATGCTATCGCGCTTCCAACGGGATAACGCCCCAAAAGCCATCAGTAATGAAAGTGGAGCCATTAATGGAATAAAAACCTTATTGAAATAGGGCGCTCCTACCGAATATTTGCCCAGGCCAAGCGCATCCATAAATAACGGAAACAATGTACCCAACAGGATACAACCAGCGGTACTGACCAACAAAATATTATTTACCAAAAGAGCGCTTTCCCGAGACACCGGTTCAAACTTACCCGTGCTTGTAAGTTGAGGTGCACGCCAGGCATAAAGTGCCAGAGACCCACCCACAACAATAAGAAGGAATATCAGTATAAACAAGCCCCGTTCAGGATCGGAAGCAAATGCGTGAACCGACGTTAATACTCCGGATCTCACCAAGAAGGTTCCTAGAAGCGATAGACTAAATGCGGATACAGCCAGTAAAACAGTCCACGCTTTAAATACATCGCGTTTTTCAGTTGCCGCCAATGAATGAATCAGTGCGGTACCCACTAGCCAGGGCATAAACGACGCATTTTCCACAGGATCCCAAAACCACCAACCACCCCAGCCTAATTCATAGTAAGCCCACCAACTGCCTAATCCAATACCGATAGTCAAAAACATCCAGGCAATATTGCACCAAGGCCGCATCCAACGCGTCCACGCGGCATCGAGACGACCACTTAACAATGCGGCAACCGCAAAGGCGAAGGCAACAGAAAATCCAACATAACCCATGTACAGCATTGGTGGATGTATCGCTAATCCAAAATCCTGTAGCAACGGATTCAGATCCTGGCCTTCTAGAGGTGAGGGGAATAAACGATCGAACGGGTTCGACGTAAACAAAATGAACGCCAGAAACCCAACACTAATAAGTCCCATAACACCCAGAACGCGGGCAATCATCATCTTTGGAACATTGCGACTAAATATACTTACCAAGATAGTCCACAAAGACAATATCAAAGCCCACAGCAATAGAGATCCCTCGTGGGCTCCCCATACACCGGATATTCGATAAATCAGTGGTAATTTCGAATTGGAATTATTAGCAACGTAGGCTATTGAAAAATCCGAAATAACAAAGCTATAGGTTAGGCATACATAAGCGATCAGAACAAATAAGAACTGTATCCGAGTCGCCGGAATCGCAATGCCTGCCAGAGCAGAATTATTTTTTGCTGCACCATAAATAGGCACGACTCCGAAAATAATTCCAAGAAGAAATGCTAAAATTAATGCGATATTTCCTATTTCAGCAATCATTGGGCTGTATTTGTATTTTTTGCACGTTCAATAGATTCAGTTATTTCCGGTGGCATATAGTTTTCATCGTGTTTCGCCAGCACTTCGCTCGCAACAAACACACCATCTTCGTTCAGCATCCCCTGTGCAACAATTCCCTGACCTTCACGAAATAAATCAGGCAAAATCCCGGAGAACATTACCGGTACATGTTGAGCGGTATCAGTAAGCTCAAAACGCACTGTTATGTCGCCCTCTGTTCGGTTTACGCTGCCATCAACCACCATTCCGCCTAAACGAAACAAGCGATTTTCTGGGGCCTCTCCATTGGAAACCTGGGTTGTACTGTAAAATAAGTTCATATTTTCCTGCAGTGCCAGTATTGCCAGAGTCACGGCAAGACCTATGCCGGCGATCAAAAGCAGCACGAGTAGAAGTCGTTGTTTTCGTTTAGGTGTCATTTATTGGTAGTCCCGATACGTTTTTCACGTCTAATCTGTCCCGTAATTTGCAGTTTGGTTCGTTTCAATAAATGTCTCGCAAAAATAACATTCGCAACAAGTACTAGTGTAGTAAGGCCAAATGCACTCCAAACATATACCGCGTAGCCACCCATTTCAAAAAATTCCATCATTGCCGCACCTCGGGATGTTCACAAACCCATTTGGCTTTTCTCTCGGACCACAATAATTCAGCTCGAGCTCGAATCAGCATAATCGCAAAAAAATAGGTTTTAAACGCAGCAAACATTATTAACAAAGGGATCAACATACTCGTCGCTATCGATGGGGAATCAAATTTGGTAACGGTCGCGCCCTGATGCAAGGTATTCCACCATTCCACAGAGAAATGAATAATCGGTAAATTAATCACTCCAACTAATGCGAGCAAAGCACCGGCTTTCGCAGCGTTCTTCCGATCATCGATTGCCGCTTGCAAAGCCATAAAACCAAAGTATAAGAATAGCAGGATTAATTCCGATGTCAGTCTGGCATCCCATACCCAATAGGTCCCCCACATCGGTTTACCCCAAATTGAACCGGTAAACAAAGCAATGAACGTAAAACTGGCACCAAGAGGTGCGATGGCGCGAGCGACAACATCCGCTAATTTCATCCGCCAAATAAGTGTTACCGCACCACTAGCGGCAAGTAACACATAGCAAAACATGGACATCCACGCGGCGGGAACATGTACATATATAATTCGAAAACTATCGCCCTGTTGGTAATCTGCCGGCGCATAGACCAAACCGCCGTAAAGGCCCGTGGCAAAAAGCAAAACTGATATGCTGAGAAACCACGGTATCAATATGCTTGCGAGGCGGTCAAATGAACGCGGCGAGCCCAATTTATGGAATGTCTGTTTTATCGTCACGGAGCATAATTCTCTGCGGTATCGTAGTTTGATTGTTGAATGTAAAGAGGTTGAAAACACGCATGTCACTGGCTGCTGCCGAATCGTACCGCAAAACGACGCACTATTCGATTGAATATCGTTAATTCGTCTCGTTGTAAGCTAGATACTCTGTCTGAAATAAATAGTGAAATAATCGCCCATCAAATCTTTATATGCATCTAACAACCGTTCCGTACATAAATAAGTAATCATTAGAGTCATACTCCACCCAAAATGCACAGAATATCTGTTATTCGTTAATCTTTATATTCAATCACTTAATGTGATTTATCGCGTGGAAAGGTAGATAAACATTCGTCAATTCATTAGACTTACGCAGGAAATTCTTTTGCAAAAAAAACAGCTCATTCTTGTGAGTAACTACAATGCAATTCTAAACGAATAGGTATTGTTAACAATGAACAGAATCAGAAAATTGAATGATTTTGCTTCAAGTGCGGTCCACCAAACGATAGATTGAAAAAGGTTTCTACAACGACTAAACGGGTAATGTTGTGACCAGTGGCTAGAGAAATCTTTAGAACAGGGTTAGTGATCCAACACATTAAATTGATTGGCCTGTCGGACTGGCGGCTAGTCAAGCAATTGGATAGAATAGCGACGCCTATTCAGGAATATTTCAGAATAATCAAAAACGATGGTTTCACTGTGAAATTACTTTCAAAAACAAACATAACTTATTGAAAAAATTAGAATGACCGAGTTCGATCAAAGCAAGATCCGTAATTTCGCCATCATTGCCCATATCGATCATGGTAAGTCTACTTTGTCGGATCGACTAATACAGACCTGTGGCGGTTTGCAGGACAGGGAAATGAGCTCTCAAGTTCTCGATTCCATGGATCTGGAAAAGGAGCGTGGCATTACGATTAAAGCTCAATCGGTGTCGCTGCAATATGCGGCCCGTGACGGTGAAAACTACCAATTAAATTTTATTGACACCCCCGGACATGTCGATTTCTCCTATGAGGTTTCACGTTCATTGCAGGCGTGTGAAGGCGCACTCCTCGTAGTGGATGCTTCACAGGGTGTAGAGGCGCAAACTGTTGCAAATTGCTATACCGCGGTTGATTTGCACCACGAGGTCATTGCCATCTTAAATAAGATCGATCTACCAGCAGCCGATCCTGAGCGTGTTAAAGGCGAAATTGAAGATGTGGTTGGAATTGATACCGATACAGCAATAGAGGTCAGCGCAAAAACAGGGCAAGGCATCCAAGATGTTTTGGAAGCCATTGTTACCTTGTTACCACCACCTGTCGGTGATAGGGACGCCCCGCTCAAAGCGTTAATAATCGATTCCTGGTTTGATAATTATCAGGGTATTGTTTCACTTGTCCGTGTAATGCAAGGACGGTTAACCGAGAAAAGTCGCATCCGAATGATGTCGACGGGTCATGAACATTTGGTCGAGCAGGTCGGAAAATTTACTCCAAAACAGTTTCGAACCGGTGATTTACTTGCAGGCGAAGTTGGCTACATGATTGCCGCTATAAAAGACATCAAATCAGCGCGGGTCGGCGATACGATAACAACGATTAAAAACCCTGCGGAAACCGCACTTGCCGGTTTTAAAGAAATTAAACCGGCAGTATTTGCGGGTTTATATCCCGTAACTAACTCAGACTATGAAATATTTCGTGATGCATTAGGTAAACTAAGCTTAAATGACGCTTCTTTACAGTTTGAGCCTGAGGTATCCGAGGCTCTTGGGTTCGGATTTCGGTGTGGTTTTCTTGGAATGCTACACATGGAGATCATTCAGGAACGTTTAGAGCGTGAGTATGAACTCGAACTCATTACAACAGCGCCAACTGTAGTGTATGAAGTGTGCCTAACGGATAATACAGTTATAAAAATTGATAACCCGTCGCGCTTACCAGAAGTCCAAAAAATAACTGAGATCCGTGAGCCCTACATTATTGTTCAAGTGCTTACACCACAAGATTATGTTGGCTCAATAATTACATTATGTGAGGAAAAACGGGGCATTCAGAAAAACATGCGTTATCTCGGTCGTCAGGTTATGATTGAGTATGAACTACCAATGAATGAGGTCGTTCTAGATTTTCACGATCGACTAAAGTCCGTTTCCAGAGGGTACGGTTCAATGGATTATGAGTTTTCGCACTACAAAGCGGCGGATATGGTCAAAGTTGATGTATTAATTAACGGTGAACCGGTAGATCCACTTTCTATCCTTGTTCACCGAGCCCAAAGTATATATAGATCTCGCGAGCTCGTTTCTCGAATGCGTAAAATCATACCAAGGCAGATGTTTGATGTAGCCATTCAAGCAGCGATCGGTGGGAAAATTATTGCACGCGAAAGCGTGAAAGCACTGCGTAAAAATGTAACCGCCAAGTGTTATGGTGGAGATATTACGCGTAAGAAAAAATTACTTGAAAAACAAAAAGCAGGTAAAAAACGAATGAAGCAGGTTGGCTCCGTAGAGATACCACAAGAAGCTTTTCTTTCTGTTCTAAGGGTCGGAGATTAATACTGTGGATTTCTCACTTATATTATTTATAGCATTAGTTGTTACTGGCATAATTGTGTTACTAGATCATTTTATTTTAGCTCCACGCAGACGACTAACCACAGTTAGCTCCGAGAATATCGGCGGCAATACGGAACAAAATGAGGCCTATTCCGATCGGAATATGCCTCTATACGTTGAGTATGCAAAAGCATTCTTCCCGGTAATATTATTGGTTTTCACCTTACGTTCGTTTGTAATCGAGCCTTTTCGCATTCCGTCAGGATCAATGTATCCAACCTTAAACATTGGTGACTTCATTTTAGTTAATAAATTTCATTACGGAATACGACTACCGGTCATTAACACCAAGATAATCGGCATATCAAATCCGGAGCGGGGTGAAGTAATGGTTTTTAAGTACCCACATGACCCTAAAATCAACTTCATTAAACGTGTTATTGGCATACCCGGGGACGTTATAAGCTACGAAAATAAAAAACTATTTATTAACAATAAACCCGTTAGTTTCGAATACGAGGGAACATACATGCTGCCTCGTGATAACGGTTCACGAACCGAAACAGACCAGTACGCGGAAATGCTTAGCGGTAATTCTCACTTTGTAATAAATGACCCTGGGGTTATCTCTCGTGGAACTCGTGGTAGAGAAATCCGGGTTCCGGAGGGAAACTATTTTGTAATGGGTGATAATCGCGATCATAGTAACGACAGTCGCTTCTGGGGTTTTGTCCCCGAAGAAAATATTGTCGGACGCGCATTTTTTATCTGGTTTAGCTGGGATTCGGTAAACGGTGGCGGTGTAAATTTTAAAAGAATTGGCAATAGCATTCATTAGAGCTAAGCATCCATATGACAAGCAGAGGTATGTTTATGAGAACACGAAAAAATCAACATGGATTATCTATTTGGACATTTTTGTTTACCGCGGCTGTAATCGGATTTTTTGCTTTCTTGTTCATGAAAGTTTTCCCCCCATACTATGATAATCTTCGCATTAAACGTGCAATGGAAATCATGGTTCAAGACGACAACGTTGGCAAGTCGAATAAACGAAAGGTTATTAAGAAACTCAATCGACGTTTAATTATCGACTACGTAAATGAAGTTGTTGATATGAACCAGGCAATGACACTTACACGCAAAGATAGCGGTGTGGAAATAATTGTTGCATACGAAGTTGTCATACCAATAGCATACAACCTAAGCGCACTTGTTGAATTTGAAAACGTTGTATTTGCCCGGCCTTGATAGCAAAGCAACTTAGTGGTGTGTGAATGAGTTCATTGGTATCATTGGAATCAAAAATTGGTTATGTGTTTGTGGACAAAGCTCTTTTAACAAGAGCGGTTACGCATAGAAGTTTTGCTTCCAAAAATAATGAGCGTCTTGAGTTCCTTGGTGATAGCATACTCGGTCAAATTGTAGCTGAATATTTGTTTCTATCTTTCGAAGAAGCAACAGAAGGCCAGTTAAGCCGAGCTAGGGCAAGTATTGTTAAAGAACCAACGCTTGCTAGAATCGCACGAAAACTCCATTTAGGAAACTACTTGAAACTCGGTGGTGGTGAACTAAAATCGGGCGGTTTTAATCGGGATTCCATTCTTGCGGATGCATTAGAAGCTGTGTTAGGAGCAGTTTATCTTGATAGTGGTTTCGAAAAAGCAAAGGAGTTTGTGAATACTCACTTTTCTGAAGAATTTGCAAACGCTAATCCGGGAAGCCTGCAAAAAGATCCAAAAACACGCTTACAGGAATTTCTCCAACAAAACGGATTAGATCTTCCACTGTATGAGGTCACTGGTATCAGTGGGGCGTCGCATGAGCAACAATTTACAGTACTTTGCACCATTCCATCGCACGATATAAGTCTTGTCGGCACAGGCAGTAGTAAGCGCAAAGCGGAACAAAGTTCTGCATCACTTGCCCTTGATTCAATTTCAAAAACCCCAGGTACTAATGGTTAAAAAACAATTTGTAAGCGGCTTTGTAGCTATCGCGGGTCGACCCAATGTCGGCAAATCATCTCTTTTAAATTATTTTGTCGGTCATAAAATAAGCATCATTTCACGACGACCACAAACTACCCGAAATCGATTACTGGGAATATGCACATCAGACGATTCCCAAATAGTTTTCGTTGATACCCCGGGTATTCACGCTTCTGAAGGGAAGGTGCTGAACCGAGTTATCAATAAAACGGCTACGGGTAGCCTGGAAGGTGTGGACTTAATATTAATGATGATTACGGCATCCGGATGGACGAAGGATGATGAATATGTGTATCAGAAAGTAAAGGCAACGGGTGTTGATGCTATGTTGCTGTTAAACAAAACTGATGTACTTAAAAATAAAGATCAAATACTACCGACCATTAGCGAAATCGCCGAGACCCATGATTTTCGCGAGATCATTCCAATATCGGTAAAAAGTCGATATAACCTGGATAGTCTTCAGAAGACTATTGAAGATGCCTTACCCGAAGGCCCAGCAGGTTTTCCTGAGGATCAAATAACCGACAGAAGTCAGAGGTTTCTCGCTGGCGAATTGGTTCGTGAAAAACTATTTTGGCATCTAGGAGAAGAGCTACCCTATATAAGTGCCGTCGAAATCTCCAGATTTGAAATGGATAAAAACGACGTAGCCCATATAGATGCTACTATTTGGGTTGAAAAACCTGGGCAAAAGGCAATTGTCATTGGCAAGGGCGGCTTATCGCTTAAAAATATCGGCACAAAGGCAAGACTTGAAATGGAACGCTTGTTTCAATGCCGTGTGCATTTAGAGTGCTGGGTCAAAGTACGAAAAGGCTGGACAAATGATGCCGCTATTATGCGCAGTCTAGGGTATGACGAGTAACGCTCGACCTATATCACGCTTATTAGCCTCCTAGACTCTAATGGTTCGTCAACGGATCCAAAAACAACCCGTATTCGTTATTAGTCGACGACCATACTCAGAGACTAGTCTCGTAATTGATGCTTTTTCCCGCCACCATGGACGCATTTCACTTCTTGCGAAGGGAGCTAGACGTTTAAAAAGTCCTTACCGGGGCATTCTCCATCCGTTTACTACGTTGTTAATCGATTGGACAGGCAAAGGTAGTCTCATGACATTAACCTCTGCTGACTGTGTTAGAAGACCCTACACGTATGGCTATGAGAACTTAATGTGCGCATGGTATGCCAACGAGCTCATAACCCGATTTTTGCACCGTAATGATCCCCACGAGTTATTATTTGATCGCTATTCAGAGCTACTTGAAAAAATCGATAATAATCTGAAAATTGAATGGTCTCTGCGATTATTTGAAAAACATATCCTTGCTGAAACCGGATATGGATTAAATCTCTATCAAGAAGCTGCTAGCAATAAAACAATCGAGCCTCACACACACTATCATTATATTCCAGAGATCGGACTCGTGAGACAAGGTGATGCTGTTACTTCAGGAATATTGGTGAAAGGCAGCGCCCTAATTCATTTTGACCAAGAGATTTACCCAAGTCCGGAAGATCAGGCTGGTATAAAAGGATTAACGCGATATCTACTGAATTGGCATATGAAGGGCAGGGAATTACGCAGCCGTCGTATATTTCGTGAAATCAATCGGCACCTACCACGAAATACCGCACCGATAACTCTAGAAAAACCTGCCGAAACTCAATAGATCCGGACTAACTATTATTTTGATCGTGGAGAAAACCCTTGGGGAACACCGCCACCATCGCCTTCTTGAAACAAAAACCCTAGCATTTGCTCCTCAATAAGTTCGAGGTGATCGGGATTTGCTGTATTTAATTGATTTTCATTAATAATTAAAACAAGACGTTGTAGCCATTGCTGCCAACCATCTTCCGAAACATTGGCTAAAATTCTAACTCCAAGCTCACCTGGGTAAGGAGCCTTATCCATTGCTGGCGCGTCTGCTTTAAGAACAGCGCAAAATACTGATTTGGTCATAATAATTACTTGATAGAAACCTGAACGGGATTGAAGCGTAGCAAAAAATGCGGTACAACGTGTATTATACAATAACTGCGGTAATACATGATGACAAACATTGGCGGCATTGAAGCAACATTAACACTAAATGAAAACGATTTAGCAATTACGCCATCGGCGCGGGAAAAACTGGCTGGTTTAATTGCTGATGCGGACGACGAAATTACCGCAATTCGCATTTTCGTTTCCGGAGGAGGTTGTTCCGGAATGAATTACGGCATGACCTTTGCAGACCAACCGTCCGTATTAGATAGTTCAATGGAGGGCGAAGGAGGGTTGAAAGTTGTAGTGGATCCAGTGGCACAAGCGTATCTCAAGGGTGCTGAAATTGATTTTGTAGATGATGGCCTAAATGCATCGTTTGTATTTAATAATGTATTCCAGGCAGTCGGTGGAAGTGGGGCTTGCGGCGGTTGTGGTGGTGGTTAAAAATATCAAAGATTAGAACTGACAGCCGGACTAAACGTCCGGCTTTTTTATTGCAAAGTTAACGGCCAAGTGATTTCTCCCCCCCCACGCTTACTCATTGTCTCGCCACACAATAGTTATAGAACTGCACGCTACATACAGGCCGCTCGACAACTATGCGTTGACGTTTTACTCTTATGCGGCAAATCGCCTTGGGCCCTTCCGGTTGATCAACCAGGACTTTATTTTAATCCGGAGCATCCTGAAGCAGTAATCCAGCATCTCGACGATATGGATATTATCGGTGTGTGCGCAACAGACGACTCCACCGTGGAGTTGGCAGCCCAAATTGCCGCCCGTCACAGTGTACGAACCAACCAATTAGAATCTGTCGCATTTACACGCAATAAGGGTCTTGGCCGCATACGACTTAAACAAACAGAACTTAACTGTCCATGGTTTATAGTCATCAATGGGAAGGCCGCACAGAATGACTTTCTTGAAGACATTACCTTTCCTGTGGTTATCAAACCGACACAACTGTCGGCAAGTCGTGGGGTTATCAGGGCGAATAATTATCGAGAGCTACAAGATGCGATTCAGCGAAACATTCGACTTCTAGACCAGGAATTTAAAAACACCAGCTATGAAATGCTGATTGAAGAATATATTCCAGGCGAAGAAGTTGCCGTTGAAGGATTGATGTACGATGGAGAACTGCACACCCTCGCTATCTTTGATAAACCAGAGCCGTTAACCGGGCCCTATTTTGAGGAAAGCTATTACGTTACTCCCAGTCGCCATAGTGTTTCCGTTATTAAAGAAATAATAGCCACAACCACGAGGGCATGTTTCGCATATGGGATTCATAACGGCCCAATACACGCAGAGATGCGAATAAATTCAAATGGCATTTGGCTACTAGAGTTAGCATGTCGAACCATTGGTGGAGACTGCGGCTTACTAATTGAGTTTGTGACAGGCTCTTCAGTAGAGGAATTGGCGATACTCAACTCCCTAGGATACAAACCGACAACGTCGAACAATAGTGGAGCCGCAGGTGTTTTAATGATTCCTGTACCCGCAACAGGCATTTTACGGCGTGTTGAAGGAATAGGTGCAGCGCGGAAAATTTCAGGTATTGTTAGTGTAGAAATCGATATAAAAACCGGCCAACTCTTGCAACAGTGGCCAGAAGGAGGGAGTTATCCAGGTTTTATATTTAGCCGTGGGGATAACCCAACGGAAGTCGAAAAATCATTACGCTTAGCCCACGAAGAACTCAATTTTGTGGTTGCGCCAACACTAGAAACAACCACAAATTAAATAGTCTAGCAAGTCACTGAGTAACCAACCTACTTGAACAAGTAAAGTCCACCTAGACTTATGGATCCTAAATCGTTATCACTATTGGAGCCCAAAAATTCTAACTCAAGACGAAAATTGTCTGCCTCGCCTAAACGAATTCCAATACCGGCACCGTAACCAAAATTTGTATCATCTTGAGCAAATGTTTGTCCATTTACTAATGTAGTGTTTACTTCCGATTTAAGTAAACCCAATTTCCCTTTGAAGTAGACTGTGCCAACACTCTGGTAAGTAAAAAACAAACCAATATTGTCCGCATTCCAGTCGCCAGCCACACTAAATGCTTTATCTGCTGCCACAGAACCATCGTCAAAAGAGCTTGAAAACTCGAATTCAATATTTGCGGATCCACCATCGCCAACCTCACGGGAAAACTGATAGCCCAATACAAGGCCAAGATTAGAGGCATCATCGTATCCATCCCGACCATTTTGCATTGACGTTACTTTAAGGCCAGCAAGCCAGTTACCTGTGGCTTCTTGCCCAAACCAGGTAAAAGTGTCTTCGGCATATGCAGCAGAATGGTTAAAGCTTAAAACAAATACCGCCGCTAAAACTTTACCAGGCCATCTGAATAAACACATAAAGGTAGTCCCCATTGATGTAAGGAATTAACAGATCCCATTGATCTATCTGTACAGAGTAGGGTATCAGAAATAGGTTACGAATCACATAACTACCGTGCATAAACAAAGTTTTATCAACCCAATAACCAATAAACCATTACATTCACCAACAAGGGTAATTTCACCTGCCTCTTGCCGCATAAATGACCGCAATAGTCTGTGAAGTCAGTTTTTAGATCGACCGGGAGGTGAGAAGTGGACCCCATAAGTTGGACAGAGCAAGGATGACGTAAGGGCGTTCCTCCATTATTCTATGGGGAATGTAAATGAGAAGGAAAAGACGATTGCACAAGCCAGAATTCAAGGCCAAAGTTGCTTTGGCAGCGATCAAGGGTGAAATGACAATGGCCCAGATGATCAAGAAGTTTGATGTCCAGGCAGCCCAGATCA
>CAJQKF010000087.1 GCA_905478855.1 uncultured Gammaproteobacteria bacterium | reverse complement strand
CCCAATGCCAGCTGGGACCCATAAGCGATGCCTGGAACCAGTACAAAATTAGTGAATAAAACCAGAGCGTTAAGTATGTCAGTAAATTCAGGCATAATTTAACCTCCCAAAAATGAGCGTCGGACTTCCGGATTGGCCAATAGCGCCTCCCCCGTATCCGTAAATCGATTTTCACCCGTCACCAACACGTATCCTCGGTCAGCAATATTTAGTGCCTGACGTGCGTTTTGCTCAACCATTAAGATAGCAACCCCCGCTGCCCTTACCTCAAGAATACGATCAAATAACTCATCCATCACAATAGGTGATACTCCTGCTGTAGGTTCATCAAGCATTAATACTTCGGGCTGAGTCATTAAAGCGCGCCCAACAGCAACTTGTTGACGTTGCCCTCCGGACAATTCGCCCGCAGCTTGCCGCCGTTTATCCTTAAGAATAGGGAACAAGTCAAAAATCATGTCTCGAGTTTCCGAAATGTCGTCATTACGCAAAAATGCACCCATTTCGAGATTTTCCTCTACGGTCATGGAAACAAACACATTGCTGGTTTGCGGCACAAACGCAATACCGTGTGCCACTCGCGCCTGAGGCGTTAGGTTGGTAATATCTTTGCCATCAAGGGTAACTTTACCCTCATTGAGATCCAGCATACCAAGCATGGCCTTCATTGCCGTCGACTTTCCGGCTCCATTTGGGCCAACTATGACCGCAATTTCGCCTTTATCGACACCTATTGTGCATCCTTTCAATATATCGGCACCGCCATAACCACCGCGCAAATTTTCACCGTTTAAGTACATTATGCTTCGCCAGATGCTGTGGCTACCTTCGCCGGTTTATTTTTCAAACCGGTGCCTAAATAAGCCTCGATCACGTCTTCATTATTTTTAACTTCTTCTGCCGTTCCGACTGCGAGAATTCCACCTTCCGCCATAACTATAACCGGATCGCATAACCGAGTAATAAAATCCATATCGTGTTCAATCATGCAAAAGGTGTAATTACGCTGTTGATTCAAGCGCAGAATTGCATCACCAATTTCTGCCAAAAGTGTACGGTTAACGCCCGCCCCTACTTCATCAAGTAATACCACCTTGGCATCTACCATCATGGTGCGACCCAGTTCGAGCAATTTCTTCTGGCCACCCGATAGGTTTCCGGCGAGTTCTCCTGCAATATGCTTGAGATTTAGAAACTCAATAACCTCATCGGCTTTTTCACGTACTTGCTTTTCCTGGGCACGCATTTCGGATCGCTTTGTCCAAGAGTGCCAAATGTTTTCTCCTATCTGACCAGCCGGAACCATCATCAGATTTTCAGCTACAGTCAACCTGGTGAATTCGTGGGCTATCTGAAATGTTCGCAGTAACCCTTTGTGGAACAATTGATGAGGTTTTAGCCCTGTTATATCTTCGCCTGCCAAGGTAATTTGGCCTTGGTCCGGGGTATATAACCCTGCGACGATATTAAAGAGGGTTGTCTTACCGGCACCGTTCGGGCCAATTAAACCCGTTATTGCACCCTCCGCAATCTCCAGAGACGCATTATTTACCGCTTTCAATCCGCCAAAGCTTTTTGAAATAGAGTCAACTTTAATCATATTTAGATTTTATTTGCCCTGATATTAAGGGGATTAGGCGTAATATTCTCTATGGCCTGCCATAGAGAACTCGATCTACTCGAATCTCTGCTGCGTAAATTCTAACATCGAATGCATTTACTCGGCTATTTCTGATAAGCATAACGGCATATTAAATTTCAAAATCAATTACAAATATCGGACTAACAAAGACTTCTCCGTTATTGCAGCCTTGCCTCCTAAGTTCACTAAACCACAATATTTCTGCAGTTTAGGATTCTTAATCACACTTTCGACGCGTACTTTAACTTGAACTTTCAATGTGATGCTGTTCAAGTATCGGCCAGAACATATCAGTTACAGATAAAAATGCCACCTAAGAAGCAAAACCCCTCAAAACACTCAAGACCGAATTATCACAGAGCAAATCGAAGTTCTGATGTTGGTTCAACCGTGTTGGGGGCTATACCGGCTCTAGGGTTAGTACTCCTAGCAATAGTAGCTATCCAGCTTGGTGCCGCTATTGCAACTCATCTATTTCCTTTGTTGGGTCCTGAGAGCACCGTGGCTTATCGGATCATTTTTGCAGCTTTACTTCTAGTTGCAGTCGCACGAGGACAAATTTGGTCGTTTGGGCATACGTTTGTGCACCATTGGGCGCTACTGGTGCCTTTCGGTCTTTGTATAGCAGCAATGAATATGTTCTTTTACAAAGCAATCGCACTAATACCCCTTGGTGTTGCTGTAGCACTCGAGTTTATCGGACCATTGGGTGTCGCCGCATTTACCTCCAGAAAATTAATTCATTTCGCCTGGATTGCTTTGGCATGCATCGGCATAGTCTTGCTCTCACCTCTATCAGGAATGAATTTAAATACTCATGGAGTTGTATATGCTCTATTAGCTGGTGCCGGTTGGGCGTTCTTTATTCTGCTCGCTACTCGTATCAGTAATCGTGTTTCTGGGAATAACGGTCTTGCAATCGGAATGTGCATAGCCGCCATCTGCATGATTCCATTCGCAGCACCACTTGCAACCACTATTTTCGTTAATCCGTTACTACTTATCGCCACATTTGGAGTGGCGCTACTCTCCACCACGATACCCTTCACTTTAGAGTTTGCAGCCTTAAAACGTCTATCAACCCGAACCTATGGCGTTCTCGTAAGTGTGGAACCTGCCGTTGCTGCATTAATTGGAACCCTGCTTCTCGGAGAATATCTTGGCATACAAAGTATGATCGCGATTGCCTGTGTGGTTATTGCTGCTATTGGAATATCAGTAACAGACGAACGAAATAGACTTAACCAGGACAATGACGTCCACGAGTCAAAATAAACGTTAACTGTTCGATATATTTAAAATACAGTCTTATTGATTCTTTTACTCCGTGCTAACATTATCAACATGCAAATAAGGCAATCCGATGAAACTTACACGTAAAAAACTAAATGATGCGGTTCAAGAGCAAATAATTTCTGAACAACAAGCAGATAAGCTTTTTAACTATCTAACACTGCACCCAGACGCGTCACCACAATTCAACTTCACTCATGTACTTTATTATCTGGGTGGTTTGATCGCTATCGGCGCTATGACCTTATTTATGAACCTCGGCTGGGAAGCCTTCGGCGGGGCCGGGATATTCTTTATCTCTCTATTATACGCAGGCATCGGCCTAAAACTAACTAACTCGCTTGAGCGAAAGAATTTGTTAGTTCCCGCCGGAATCTGTGCCACATTTGTAGTTTGCCTATCACCGCTTGCCATCTACGGGCTTCAAGTAGCACTGAGTATCTGGCCAGACGACAGTGCTTATCGTGATTACCATCGCTTAATTAAATGGCACTGGATCTATATGGAATTAGGTACGGTTGCCGTCGGCACTATAATGGCTTGGCGCTATAAATACCCGTTTCTTATCATGCCTATCGCAGCAACTTTGTGGTATCTGATAATGGACATTACAGCAATGATAACCGGTGGTGATTATGACTGGGAACTTAGAAAGCTGGTTTCCATGTATTCTGGATTGCTTATGATTGGATTGGCATTTTGGATCGACATCCGGTCCCGCAAAAGTAGTGACTTCGCCTTCTGGATCTACATTTTTGGCGTACTTAGTTTCTGGGGAGGTCTTTCCGCTCACTATTCAGACAGTGAGATCTCAAAATTTATGTACTTTTGCATAAACCTGCTCATGATCGGCGTAGGTGTAATGCTAGTTCGCAGAATATTTGTCGTCTTTGGCGCTTTGGGATGCTGCGGCTATTTAGCACATCTTGCCTCTAGCTTATTTGAGGATAGTTGGTTGTTCCCCATAGCGCTTAGCGCCGTTGGTATTGGAATCATCTATCTCGGCATTCTCTGGCAGAAATACGAAACAGCAATCACTGCGAAAACTCGAAAACTGCTACCCGCTGCTTTTCAAGAATTACTTGAAAACCGCTAACATATTTATCTCCACTCGACACACTTAAATCGCAGCAAGCATGACCGCCATATAGGTAACAGGAGAGTAGTTAAATCGAACAAAGCAAGGAACACCTTGTGTCAAATTCAGCTTTTTGAAGCGTTAACTAAATGGCAAATAGAAGACTACGATACACAGGATTATCTGATCGCCACCATTTCAGGCAAGCGATGCTTTTGAACTAGCGGGCGAGCGTAATCGTGCAGTAAAAGTACAACTCGCATTTAACCAGAGCCTGCAACCGAAAGTCGACCAGTAACGCCATGTTTTTCGATTAACTCAGCGACTCTACCGCCCGACTTAGCCTGATCCACAAACTGTTGCAAGAACTCACCACTGGCTACTCGATCCGGCTTGGTACCAATGGCTTGTTGCACAGCAGAAAACTGTCCATCGAGAACTCGTGATCCCGGCAGAGTTTCTGCATCTTTTATCAAACGGGGTTTTAAACCGGCCAAAGCCTCAAGTTTTTGCTCTACAAAGGCCTGATAGGAAGCATCCATACCATCAGTTTTTACCAATTTCGCGTGTTTAATATTGTCGCACAACCACAAACCATAGGCAGCGCGGGCATATACAGAAATTTTATTACCCGGGCTATCTACCTCTTCAACCGTTTGTAATGAGGAACCAGCCGGCACCAAATAAGTGGATTCTATTTCACAGTAAGCCGTCGTAAAACGAATAAATTTTGCACGCTCAGGCTCAGCACCTATATTAGCAATATCCCAAACATCGTCGACCGCTGCGTCCGCAATTTCACCCGGGGTTTTAAATAGCACAAACTTAACATCAACGCCTAGTTTTTCAGCAATATCATAAGCCATGTCGGGTGATACGCCAACCGGATTGCCATTCTCAGACTGGTCTGTCACCAATAAAAAATTGGACATATTAATCGCCGCTCTTAGCACACCCGTTGGCGCTAATTCTGCTCGAATTTTGTCATACATGTGAATTCACCTAAAAATTTGGTTATTGCTCAAATGGAGCTAATCGCGCAAAGTCGAAAGATACCCCTATTCCTGCCTCGGAAGGTACTACCGCCAAGCCATCTTCAATAACTACTTGCCGATGAGTGTAATCTTCAATTGGAAAACCATGAAGTTCCAACCAACCTTTCTTCGATTGACTAGAAACTAGGCTAACGTGCAACTCCTGCATACCGTGAGAACAAACAGCTATACCAGCCTTCTCAGCTAAACGAGCCACCTGCAGCCAACCCGTTATGCCGCCACAATTAGAGGCATCCGGCTGGATATATGACAACGCAGATTGTTTGATCGCGAATTCGAACTCATGAATCGTATGTAAATTTTCTCCCATGGCGACATGACAGCCACCGGCTTTACGAATCCTCGCATAACCGGCGTAATTATCCGGAATAACAGGTTCTTCAAACCAAAGGATATTATGTTTCTTGAAACGTTTTGCACATTCTATAGCCTGCTTCTCATTCATAGAATAATTTGCATCCACCATTAGTGTTCTATTTTTACCTATAAGTTTTCGCACCGCGGCAATCCGTTGAATATCCTCATCCATATCTGGCCTACCAATTTTTATCTTGACCGCATTTACACCACGCTGCAAATAATTTTCAATACTGGCCAGTAATTTCTCCTCGGAATAATTTAAATCAATACCGCCACAATAGGCGTTGCAACGATCCGACTTACTTCCCGCCACTTGCCACAGCGGCTTATCAAGGTTCTTGCAGCGAATGTCCCACATTGCGATATCAATTGCAGACTGAGCAAAACTTAATACGCCACCGCGCCCTACATAATGCATATGCCATTGTAATTCGTCATAAATCGACTCGATATCGGTTGTATCCCGACCCATAATATACGGGGCTAGATCATGATCCATCATAGCCTTAATCGCGTGGCCACCACGCCCACCCGTATATGTATAACCAATGCCAGTATGCTTTTCAGTCACCAATTCAGTCAGTATGATCTCGAAATGGGTATGCGCCCCGTGCTTGGCATCTACCAACACTTCAGCTAGCGGTATACGATAAAGGTGATTTCTGATCTCAACTATTTTGTTCATTACATCCACTGAAAGTATAAATTAGAATTACGGCTCGCTTTTCCAAAGGCCTGGACATGTATCAGTCAACCAAAACAGCGGTGATAACCGGAGCCGGAACTGAATGCTTCAGAATACCTACTACCATCTTCTATATCCAGATAGTCCTTATTACTCTGCATTGTGGCATATTGCTTCACCATCTAGTAAGTTTGTCGCGACATATCACTCTTTAAAGGAGAAAAAGATGAAAATATATAATCACGGAATTACGTCAGCAACACTCTTATTACTTCTAAGCTGCGTTCCTTCAGCCTACTCATCAGGTCTGCAGATCACCCAACAATCTGGTCCTGCACTACTACGTTCTATGGGAGGTGCTGGCTTATCAGGAGACGATTTAGGCGATCTATTTTACAACCCCGCATCACTTTGGCTATACGAGGATGCCGCAATTCAGGTTGGTGTAACGACCATTTCTACTGACATTGATGTTGTTAACACGGGCTCTTTGCAAAGTATTCAGGGGCGAATGCTTCCTGTTCAAGCAGCAAATGGTAGACTCGACGACAGTAACGTTGTCCCACGGGGGTATGCAGTACTTAAAAAAAAATAATACTACTTATCAATATGCCGTTCACGTAACCCCAACATTCGGTCAGGAAACTCATTACGCCGATAATTGGTTTGGCCGATACCATGCTGTAGATTCAACACTGAAGGTTCTAGATTATGGACTCATAGTCGGTCGCAAGACATCGGGTAACTCATATATTTCCGTTTCACCCATTATTCAACAGCTCGACACGCGTTTAACACGTGCGCTGCAATTCAGCCCGTCTTTACCTGACGGGTCAGTTATTCTTGATGGTGATAGCACAGAACTTGGATATGCTCTGGGTTGGTCAACCAGTAGACAATTAGGTGGCGAAACCGGTAATGCTGCACGTTTTGGTATTTCATTTCGCTCCAAAACCAGTCACAAGATTAACGGCACAACAACAATCAACACGCCCCTTGGGCCTGACGTGCGTAACGCAACGGCGGATCTCATATTACCTGAAACCGTGTACCTTAATTATTGGACACCGGTTGGCTCAAGTCGAAAAAGTTCCATTGGGCTCACGGCGCGCTGGACCAATTGGAGTCGCAACCAAGCGATCATCATAAATTCTGAGAATTTGCCACCCGACGTTACACCACACAACTGGAAAGATTCCTGGATGCTAGGTATCGGCGGTACTGTTAATTTATCAAACAACTGGAATTTGTTACTAGGCACCGGATTGGACAAAACACCTGTACAAGATTCGACTGGCAGAACAGCGCGTAATCCGGGCGCTGATACCACTTGGTTTTCAATTGGTGCGCAGTATCTTCACAACCATGTTCATCGCTGGTCATTTGGTGTTGTTTACTGGGATTTTGACGACGGCGACATCCAAACCACAGCCGGATTAGGCTTCCCGCCGTTTGGCGCAGATGTTCTTAACGGAACGGCAAAGTATGGCGCGACAACGGGTGTCGTTCTAGAATATCAGCGAACTTTTAAATAAGAGTAACCAATCAGAGTATCGACACGACACCGCTGCTTGCAACAATTGTCGATTCCGGCATCACGGCTGAAAGACTATCTAACGCTACTATTGGGCTTGCACTTCTCGGGAATAACATTCCAACTCAGGCATTTTAGTAGTGTTGATTACGATGCTCAGTCCAATACCTAGAGGACAACTGAATTCTGCAGTACCCCTCATCTTTGTACTACGACGTGAACTGCTGTCTTTGTGAGGCGTTGATCGCCTGAATGTATTGTAGGTGGCAACTTGAAACTTTAGACTCCTAAATAGAAAAATCATTAGTAAACAAAACGAATAAAAAGCGGAATACTCATGCCACACGATTTACTTAATATTGAACATGACAAATTACATCCAATTGATGCTACTTCACTAGCTAATGACCAAAACTGGCAACATGCTCCACGTATTTTGCTTTTGTATGGTTCACTCCGGAAACGATCCTACTCCCGATTAGTTTCTGAAGAAGCGGCACGAATACTTCAGGCACTCGGTGCAGAAACACGAACTTTTGATCCCAGAGATTTACCTCTACCCGATGCTGTGGAACCCACTCATGCAAAAGTGCAAGAACTACGAGATCTGGCTAAATGGTCGGAAGGCATGGTATGGGTCTCACCTGAGCGACATGGCGCAATGACAGGAATTATGAAAAGCCAAATAGATTGGATTCCATTATCAGAGGGAAGTGTTCGGCCTACCCAGGGAAAAACCCTTGCGGTTTGTCAGGTAAATGGCGGATCACAAAGCTTTAATGCGATAAATCAACTCCGTGTCCTCGGTCGTTGGATGCGTATGATTACAATTCCCAACCAATCATCTGTACCGAAGGCTTATAATGAATTCAATACAGAGGGTCGAATGCGTGCATCACCCTACTACAACCGAATTGTCGACGTGATGGAGGAACTAGTGAAATTTACCTATTTGACCCGAGAACGCTCCAATTATCTTGTAGATCGCTATTCGGAACGAGTGGAAACAGCCGCAGAACTTTCCGCACGTGTTAATCAATCACCCAGTAGCTAATTATTTACACAAACGAATAGAATAATACTATGCGAGCGTATTTTGAGCAGTAACCCAAAGCACAACGAATGAAATCATCAGTGTTTCAGAGCCCGACTGGCGACAGGCCAATGTTTGCAATGGTTCTTCTGCTCATCGGTGTATTCGTGCTTGCCCTGCAAGACTCCCTTGTGAAACTGATGTCAGATCAAACATCGTTTTGGCAGTTTCAAACACTGCGTTCAATAGGTAATTTATGCTTTGCTGCATTGCTCGCCTACTCCAGCGGTAACCTGCGTCTTATTATCCCAAAGAAAAAGAAAGCTGTATTTCTGCGTGCAGGATTTATGACTATATGTATGTTTTGTTTTTTTTCCGGAGCACCTTTTCTTTCAGTGCCGCAAATGGCCGCGGGTCTTTACACCTACCCCCTTTTTGTTTCCCTGTTAGCGGCTCCGGTACTTGGAGAAAAAGTTGGGCCATGGAGAATTGGCGCATTAATTATAGGCTCGTGCGGTGCGTTGTTGGTACTAAGCCCATGGCGAGAAGAATTCACATTGCTTCAGATGTTACCGGTATGTGCTGGATTATTCTTTGCCGCCAATATATTAACCATACGTAAAGCCTGCAGAGAAGAAAGTCCCTTGGCGCTAGCTAGCGCGGTTTCGCTTACGTTTCTGGGTACAGGTCTTGTCGCCATTACTCTATTGGCATTGTTCCCCGCCCCAAAAGCCTTAGAAGACAGCATGCCCTTTATCGCCATAGGATGGCCGAATCTAACAATGATCGTCCTTGGTTTTGCTATCTTTGCGTCAGTGCTGAACTTGACTGGCAATATTTGCCTTGGCCGCGCCTATCAAACCGCCGATAGCAGCTGGCTTGCACCACTCGATTTTAGTTATCTATTATTGGCTGCGATCTGGAGTAAATTACTGTTTGATGTGTGGCCAACCGGAATAGCTATAGCAGGAATGAGTTTAATTGCTGCTGCCGGTATTCTTACCGGCTGGCGTGAACGTATCTCCGCAACAAAGACTTAGTCAACTAATTTACAGTGCACGCTGTCCAATCTCACTTTCACGTTGCGCAATAAAATCTAACAATGCTTCTTCAATGCCACTATCAAGCTTTGGTTCCTCGTAATCATTGAGCATCTTCTTGATCTTATTAACACCGCGCTGATTGGCATTTAACTCACCGTCCGCAGACCACTGTTCAAAACTATTATGGTCCATCATTGCCGGCATAGAAAATGCCGTTTCGAAGTTCTCCAATGTATGTGCGCTACCTAAATAATGGTTACCAATTTCCACTTCGCTAATAGCATCAAGTGCGCTATCAAAGTCCGCGAATGATGGGCCTTTACCAAGCCTGTAAAATAATTCCATTTGCTCAATATCAAGCGCATACTTCGCATAACTCTGCGCCATTGCACCTTCCATATAGCCTGCTGTTGATAAAACAAAATTAGCGCCGGACATCAACACACCATACATATTTCGAGCCGCCTCATAACCCGCCTGGGCATCAACGACCTTCGAGCTGGTACACATACCACTGCAACGCATCGGTAGTTTATAGAAACGTGCTAACTGCCCCATCAACATGTTGATATGACAAATTTCAGGGGTCCCTGCCATCGGCGCTCCGCTCTGCATAGAAACCGTAGCTAACCATTGACCATAAACGGCTGGTGCCCCCGCCCGACACAGCTGGGAAAAAGCAACACCGGCAAGCGCTTCAGCACTTATTTGGGCCATGGTACCAACAACACTTGCGGGCGTACTGGCTCCACACAAGGCGAATGGAGAAAACAACATGGCCTGATTGTGTCGCGCATACACTTTAG
>CAJQKF010000086.1 GCA_905478855.1 uncultured Gammaproteobacteria bacterium | reverse complement strand
CCAAAACACCGGAACAAATACCACAAAGTGCCGAATACACTCCCACACGGTCTTCCGAGATCCCCCAAAATATATCCCTATCTGCCAAAAACACATGGGCGATTATAAGTAAGCCAATGAATATACGTAATATCGAAACATCGAGGTTCACAATGAACCAACCGCCACACAATAAAATGACTGAATTACAGACCATCATAGGCCATATCCTTTTCAACACATAGGCAAAATGGCGAGCAGCCCAACATTGTTGCGCATTAGCAACAAGAACTGGTAACAGCAATAAGGTTATTACATCACCTAGGGGATAGAATAAGACTAAAATCGGAGTCGATATTAAGGGCAACCCAAAGCCGATTGCTCCTTTAACGAAACTGCCTAAAAATAACGCTAAAAACGCTATTAACAAGATACTCATTCAGATTGTGAAATCGGCGTAAAATCAAATTCGTCAGAGTTCAGGATTACATCCGCACCACCAAGTTTCTCTATGAGTGCTGATTGATCCGAAAATGCCTTATCGTTTTCAACTTCAGGATTAACCAGTTTGTACATTTCGCTTCGACAGTTGGCTTCAACATCGCTATATCTACTTTGCCCTGCTAAGTTTTTAAGCTCCTCAGGATCGTTGTCCATATCAAATAACTCTGGTGAAAATCCAGGGTAAACATTGTACTTCCAACGGCTGGTGCGCAACATGAACAGTCCTGTTGGAGAACCTCCATCGTGATACTCCGATAATATGGATCTATCGTAATCATCACTAACAGCAAGTTTCTGCAATGCTATACCGTCATGCGCTGCTGCTCGATCCTCCAAACCCGCAGCATTAAGTATGGTTGGATAAATATCTACCAAGGAAGCTGGCGTATCAACACTATGACTTTCCGGAATACCGGGTCCGGAGATAATCAAGGGGATAGAAGAAGATTCATCATACATCGTCATTTTAGTCCACATGCCCCGATCTCCATTATGATCACCATGATCACTGGAATAAACAATCAACGTGTTTTCATATTGACCACTATCCTTAAGAGACTGTAATACCTGGCCTACTTGATAATCTAGAAAACTACACAAACCAAAATAAGATGCACGGGCGATCTGGCGTGTTTCATCGGTAAAATGTCGATCATAATCAAAGTTTTTCATAATCGTTTTCAACACTGGATGATCTGGCAATTCGCCCCTAGAACGGAAGCGCGCCTCATCTATTCCACTTAAAGGGTACAGGTCGAAAAACTCGATTGGGCATGTTAGCGGATAATGCGGTCGTAGCCATGACACAAACAATGTCCACGGTTTATCAGCTGCTTTCTCGCTAGATTCTTTAATCCACTGACAAGCACTTTCGGTGACACCCTCATCATAATCCGTATAGCTACTGCTTCCCGCGCCAATTTCTGATGCATAAGAGGAACAATCAAGGACCGATTCATGATTCCTAAGTAAACCCTTAATCCATCCTTTACCGTCACGGATATAGAGAGGTAATAGTTCTTTATCAAATCCATTGTCAAACGTAGCACCACGATAGTGAAGTTTTCCTATTGACTCTACTGACCGTTCGTTCTCTTGCAATACGTGCCCCCAACTCTCTGGGCTACCTTGGTAGGCTTGGGCATTGGACCAGCAACGAGTTTTATGCACGTATCTACCTGTAGCTAACGACGCACGAGCAGGCACGCAAATGGGCGATGGAGTATATGCCTTATTAAAGCGAGTTCCTTCAGCTGCTATCCGATCCAAATTAGGAGTTTTCACAAAGGGGTGTCCGTAACATCCTAGGGCGTCTTTTCGATGTTCATCACTAAATAAAAACAGCACGTTGAGTTCCCTCATATCGATGTATCCTATGTAAATGTTAAATTAAATACAATGTTCAACGGAACATTGTATATTTTAATCAAAGCATTCGGCTAATATAGCGCTTTTATATAATCTTCCGAAATATTCATTAGCAAATTTATGTTCACCTATATTAATCCCGAAATACGAAGCAGACTGATAGCTGAGAACAAACTTAAACGGATAAACCATATTGGAGAAGAACTTAACGCAACGGATGCCGTTGAGCCAGGTTCCAAGGTTATAAATGTTTTGGGACCTATTCCCTTACCTATCAGTTTATGTGGTAAGAACTATAATGCTAAGTGGTATGCCGCAGTTCGTAGTACAGAACTGGAGAAAGTAGAAAGCCTAGCCGCAACATTACGTAACACTGATGGCCAAAACTTATTCGCCACATTGGCATCATCCATGGCGGTAAACAGTGTTTTGGTTTTTGGTGATCCGCAATTTTCAAAAAATCCATTAGTCCGTGTGCATTCCAATTGTTTAACAGGTGATGTTTTCGGTTCGCAACGTTGTGAATGTGGTCCACAACTAGATAGTGCTATTGAAAGAATCGAAGGTGACCCCAGCGGAGGCTTGCTAATTTATATGGCGGGGCACGAGGGTCGAGGCATAGGATTATGGGCAAAAGCGGCGACCTATTTACTCCAAGACGCCGGAGAGAATACCTACGAAGCTAATGAATCATTGGGGTTGGATGCTGATTCGCGAGACTTCAGTGACGCGGCGGCTCTAATTTTATATTTTCTTGGAAATCGATCCGTCAGATTACTTACGAACAATCCGAAAAAAATAAACGACCTTGAAAAGTCCGGTCTCAACCAACTCAAGATTGAAAAACACGTTGCAGGTGTTTCAAAGTGGAATGAACGATACTTAAAAGCGAAACGTAATTGGGGACATAAAATTGGTGATGACGATTTAAGCTAATAATCAGCGTCAGAATCTGTGTAATAAGACAATCTACAATACGAATCTAAAGCGTATCAAAGAATTTTTTCATTAATCCTGAAATAAGATGTGGAGCTTCAAGAAGTATTGAGTGCTTCAATTCGGGCAATATAACCGCTCGCCCTTTTTGTACTGCTCGGCCAATGGTTCTTGTCATGTGGGGGGGAGCACCAATATCTTCTTCACCCGTTACCGCTAATACCGGAATAGCAATTTCTCCCAAACGATCAACAAGATCCGTCTCTGCAAGTACCCTATAAGCATTGGCGTAACAATCTGGATCATTTTGAAGGCTTTTTCTACGACGCCATTCCATGACTCTGGGGTTCGCTTCAATAAAACCGTTGGTAAACCAACGAGCAGTTGCAGAGGTCAGATGAGCTACTGCACCTTTAGTTTGTAATAATTCTGCACGTTCAAGAACTCTTTCACGCTCCTCTATTGTTCGGCCTGCTATTGAGCTCAAAATAACTAACGAGTTCAACCGGTCCGGATTATCCAATGCGAACTGTTGGACAATCAATCCTCCCAAAGAAAAACCAACTAAATGTAGTTTCGTTATTCTTAGTTCATCGAGAACCGATCCAAGATCTCTAGCAAAGCTAGAAATGGTGTAATCAACTAATGTCTTGCACGACTCACCGTGACCTCGGAGGTCGATTCGGACAATACGATATAAACATTTAAGCTCGTCGACAATACCATTCCATGATTCATTATCTGCACCGACACCATGAACTAATACTAACCAATCTCCGGCCTTATTGCCTTCAACGCGATAATACAATTCACTATTTTCTACACTAACAAAGGACATAACTTATAAATCGTTCTAGGTACGCATAAAAAAAGGCGAGCCAGAGGCTCGCCTTTCTCAAACACAAAAGTGTTTATGCCTTATTTGGCCAACCAAGCGTTAAAACGCTCCTGAAGGTCATCAGCATTATCTGCCCAGAAATTGATATTATAGGTCAGAGCGGTCTTGAAGTTATCAGGTGCAGTTGGTAGATGCGGAAGAATGTCCGGATTTACAAATGCGGCTGAAGACTTACGAAGAGGACCGTAAGAAATGTAGTTAGTTGTATCAGCTAACGCTTCCGCGCTTGTGCAGAATTTCAAGAAATCCAACGCTGCTTTTTGGTTAGGAGAATCTTTAACTACAACATAAGTATCAATATCGAATACTTGTGGACCCCACATAATTGCAAAAGGTTTCTTCTCTTTATACATCGCATTAAACAGTCGTCCGTTATATGCGGTAGTCATTACAACTTCGCCATCTGCAAGCATTTGAGGAGGCTGTGCGCCTGCTTCCCACCAGACAACATCAGCTTTGATCTCTTCTAGTTTTGCAAATGCTTGTGCAATACCTTTTTCAGTTGCAAGTGTATTGTAAATCTCATCATTAGGAACACCATCAGCCATTAACGCCCACTCCATGTTTACACGTGGAGTTTTACGCAGACCTCGACGACCTGGATACTTTTTCAGGTCCCAGAAGTCAGCCATAGAAGTAGGCGCATCGCCTGTTACTTTAGTTGTATCGTATGCAGGCACAGTAGCCCAAGAAATGTTGCCTACGTAACAATCGCCCAGTGCGCCATCTACGAAATCTTCAACAGCAGGCGTTCCATCTGGAGCTGGTGCCCACTGTGAATGATCCAGCTCTATGTATAAACCTTCGTCACAACCACGAATAGCGTCCTGTGGAGTTTGGTCCACAATATCCCATTGAACGTTGTTTGCTTCTACCTGTGTCCGAATTTCAGCTAGTCCACCATTATAATCAATGATGTTAAATTCCTGACCAGTCTTCGCTTGATAAGGCTCGATACAAGCCTTTACCTGACTTGCTGTATATGAGCCACCCCACGAAACAAAATTGATTTTTTCGGCTGCAGATACTGTACCGATCAAACCCAGACCAAGAATCGCTGCAGAGAGTGCAATATTAGTTTTTTTAAAATTAGTTTTTTTAAAATGCATTAAAAACTCCAAATAGTTATTAAAAGTAACAATAAACTTACGTGCTAATAATCAATACAATTACAGCATTGACTTACTACCCAAGGAAAATCTAACCAATTTCGTTACAATTTACCAGTTAAATGTTAATTACTTAATAAGATTCCCCAAAGATTTTTTTAAATTTTAGTTCAATACCAAACCAAGAAGCCTTTGATTAAAGTCAAATTCATCAACTTATAAAGGCGCCATTCCCCGTAATTTCTCACTTCGTCGGCGTAGCATTTCTGCTGCGAATAACAAGAAAATCGAGAAGGTTATAAGTAACGTTGCAACGGCCAAAATACTTGGACTTATTTGCTGACGAAGCCCTGACCACATCTGAATTGGTATAGTTTTTTGTTCAGCATCCGCTAGAAAATAAATCAATACCACTTCATCAAAAGACGTTATAAATGCAAATAATGCACCAGAGATGATGCCAGGTGTAATTAACGGCAGAATCACTTTAAAGAACGTTCGCAACGGTCGTGCCCCTAAACTTGCAGACGCACGTATCAAGGTCTCATCAAACCCAACGAGGGTTGCAGTTACCGTGATAACTACAAAAGGCGTACCAATTGCTGCATGAGCGAAAATCACGCCCAGATGGGAGTAAGCCAGCCCAACTTTGGAATAAAAGAAGAACATTCCAGCCGCGGTTATAATTATAGGCACAATTAACGGTGAAATTAGAAGTGCCATAATCGGGCGACGATATGGCATTTGTGGACGACTTAAGCCTACCGCTGCTAGGGTGCCAATGGTTGTGGCAAGAATTGTTGCAAAGAACGCAATAAAAATACTGTTCCGTGCCGCAAACGCCCATTCGTGGCCGCGATTAGCTCCTGTTCCTTCGCCTATACCCAGAACATCTTGATACCAACGCGTAGAAAACGCTTCGGGTTCAAGACGCACCATTGCTTCGCTAAACGTGAAGTAAGGTTCAGCATTAAAAGATAGTGGCACTATAACAACGATAGGAGCCATCAAGAAGAAAAACACCACTCCACAAATAGTCAAGAAGGTGTAATGCCATACACGACCCAAGGTTCCAGTATATGCGGGTAATTTACTCATAGTAGTTTCTCCTTACCCTAGTTTCATATTATCAATGCCGACAATTCTGTCGTACAACCAATACAATATCAGCACCCCACACAGCATAATTGTTCCCAACGCTGCTGCGAGGCCCCAGTTCAACGAACTACGCATATGAAATGCAATTTGATTACTGATCATTTGTCCGGAGGCACCACCAACCAGTGCCGGTGTAATGTAGTATCCGACTGATAAAACAAAAACTAGCAATCCGCCCGCTCCAATACCGGGAATAGACTGTGGCCA
>CAJQKF010000085.1 GCA_905478855.1 uncultured Gammaproteobacteria bacterium | reverse complement strand
CAACATTTTGTGATAAATCAACGTTAGTTCCAACATGGTTGAAAAGAGCGCTCCATACACGACCCATGGTAACTGTACCAAAAGATCCTGACAGACCAACAAAGCTCAAACGATTGTTGTCTTGCACGTCAGCAACGTCAGAAGCAACACCGAACTCATAACGGTATACAGCACTTAAGCCGTTACCTAGATCGGTAGAACCTTTAACACCAAAACGCGAGCTAATATTCTTGATGTCAGCACTAGTGCTAGCAGCAGAATCAGCATCAACAATAGAGATACCAGTGTTAACGCGGCCGTACCAGGTGCTGTCTGCCTGGCTAATTGCAGGGATAGCGAATGTGCTAGCTACTGCTACAGCAATAAGTTTTTTATTCATGAATTTACTCTCCGATCCTTTTATACGTAGGAAATTAAAAAATTAACTGCTTATCGAAAGCAATTGAACTTTACAAATGTTCATTATGTAGTGCAATAGTTTATTCGTAAAAATGACACGGTTTTCGAGAAATGTAGTTTTTTTACAACAAAATGTGTTTCGAAACGAAATATGGACCATTTCGAACCGTAATTCTATCAGAAATTGTTGTTTTTTTATCACTATTGAATTTGTAAAAGCTCTTAACGGGTGAATTTATGGAAGTTTTTATTCGTGGTCTTGGTCAACAGTGCTTCGAGGTTGAGTTTAATTAAATTATGAATCGTGCACACGGGTCTTTGTGAGATGCTAGAATACTGACAACTATGATACAACATACTAACTTGGCACTTCGAACTATGTTCCGTGCGTTTTATACGGTGATTTATGCGGTTTAGAAATACGATAATTTTATTGGCAATAACTGTTTTGGGTCTAACATCTTGCGCTGGTAGTAGTACGGCGAGAGATCCTGTAACGGGCACTTCGCCCAAAAAACTTACGGGTAAGCAGCATGAAATTACTTTGTTTAATCGTTACTTGAAGAAAGATCAGAAAATTACGGGAACGGGAACTACCAGTGCGGTATCTGATCCCGAATACGCTGAGTATTTGCAGTGGCGTCGTTGGCAGGAATTTAAAGAGTATCAACAATGGAAGAAAGACAATAATTAGTTTATTTTTTTTCGTTATGTCGATTACCAGATAGGTCGCTAACTGAATACCGCTACCGAGAGGTTATTCACCAGTCTCGTGGTAGCGGACGGATTAGTTCAGAGCATTTATACAAACTTAAATTATAATTTTAAAGCCCCGAGCGTAAGAGTTCCAATATTTCATTGCTCGTTTCGGTTATTGGGCCATCGAAGTTCTCAACCTTAACAATGCTTTTGTTTCCATCAGCCCTGTTTATAGATATCCGGTAAAGATTAGCAAACTCGCTGTTGGCGTCATCTTTCTTCCAGAAAGCAAGTTTTTCAAGGCCTTTTTTCTGTACTTTTTTATCGTCTTCCGGAGTATAACGAATAATAAAGATACCTTCCGCCGGTTTTCGTTCAACGATTGTAAAGCCGATTTGATCAGCTGCGTAGTCAACTTGTTGCCATACTGATTGTGGTGTGGAATCTAAAGTGAGTTCGAAATCTCCATTAGTGTTTTCCAATAATTTTCCGGATAACTGCTTTTGATTGTTTACGTTTCCTTCTATTTCAAGCTTGATTTTCGCAAATCGAATTTGATTTGAGAGTTGCGTTATAAATGCGGTGGCCTTTGCTGAAGTCACGACATCGCCACGGTGGTTGTAAAGCCTGATTATGGATGATCGTAGATCCTTTTTAATTTGGAGTTGAAAGCGCTCGCCCGATGGCTTGAAAACGGACTTCTCGCCAACATTGGGAAGAATCACAACCAGTCTATATTTGTTGTCCTGTTGTTCTTCAACTTCAATATCCATCGCTTTTACTGCGATATTGAGTATCTTCCATGACGAATCAGGTCTTGCTTCGATTGTAATTTGTCGAGATTCGTCGATCATACGATCAATCGTTACACCGTTTCCAGTCCTTGAGTTCTCTTCAACTGCTTGTTTAGCTGCTACAAAGCTTTGAAAATCTATTTGTTCGTCTGTGCTGCTGGAAGCTTTCCATGTTTTGTATCGTTCAAATTCTTCGAAGTTTGACAAATTATTGAAGTCTTCAAATTCCGTAATGTCCTTAGCGCTGGCTTCTGCTGCAACGATTTCGGGTATTCCCGGATTAGTGCTAGCCGGTGCGGTTAAATCTGGCGGTATTTCAAGGGCCGCTGATTGTTGGGCGCTTTGATAAGCGGGTGCCGCGTTAAAGTTATCCAATGAGCTGCAAGCGCCGAGCATAAGCGCACTACAAACAACGGCAACAGGGTGCATTTTAGGTGAATATATTTTAGGCGTTGTCATGAATAGAGTGTCGTTATCAAGGTGTTACAGGAGCGTGTTTAAAACACTATCCGATATTCCAGATTTTGTTTCAATCAAGTTCGGACCGAAAATTAAATTTTTATATATTAAGTCAGTTTTCGCCCTGCGTTTAACAAATGTTTTTGCACAATTTCTTTTAACACGGTACAACCTGTGCATAATCTGAAAATGTCACGACCGATTATAACTTTAAATCCCCGACTTTTACGACTAAAGAGGGTTAAAGAGTGTTTGGTTTTAGAATTTTTGTTAAGGGCTTTGTGTAATATGACGATATCTGTGCTGGAAAATACTTGCGACTCTGTTACTGGACTCATCCTCTGCGGTGGGCAAGGGAGAAGAATGGGCGGAGTTGATAAAGGTTTAATACAGGTTGGCGGTAAGTCGTTGGTTGAATCGGCGATTACCTTGTTGAAACCACAGGTAGGGGATATTATGATCAGTGCCAATAGATCATTGGATACATACGCAAGTTTTGGCATGCAGATTGTTGTTGACGAGACGCCTGGGTTTAATGGTCCGCTTGCAGGAGTATTTGCCGCTTTAAAGGAATGTAGAACGCCTTGGCTACTTACTGTTCCATGTGACGCGCCCAGCTTTGGAGGGGACTTGGCTGAAAGGTTGTTAGGCCGCGTGTTGTTGGAAAAAGCAGAGATTTGCTGCGCGCGGGATGTATCCCGATTACAGCCCACGTTTTGCTTGTATAATGTTCGTGTTCGAAACAGTCTGGAGAACTATTTGGATCGTGGGGAGCGTAAGATTGATTTGTTTTTTAAAGATCAGAAAACTGCTTTTGAGACGTTTGATGATGATGAGCGATTTCTAAATTTAAATTCAGGTCAAGATGTTGTTAACTATGAAACTAGCCGGAGTGCCTTATATTCCGATAGTTAGCAAGGTATGATGATGGTAACCTAACGATTTACCACTAAACTGGACAATTGATATAAACGGTAAGTTGCATTCAGAGGTCGTCTCAACATATCATTATAAGTCAGGATATCGTTGAGTGTAATTCATGATACTTGGGTTAGGTGCTGAATTTAGTTTGTCATCTAATCATTAAAGTAGCGCTCTAACATTCAGCATGTTTCATCTCGCGCTGGGGGTGGTTTATTTGTTCAATCGCTAACAGCTAACATGTACTTTATCGGAGACCCACATATTCGATGGATGTATTTCAAGAAGCCGAAGGACTGCAGCAGGTTCCAATGTTTAATAAATTGGATCCGGCTAAGTTAAAATTACTGGCATTTACTAGTGAGGCAGTGTCGTGGAAAGATGGTGAACTTCTTTGCCGAATAAACGAACCATCTAATACAGTGTTCGTAATACTCGAAGGTGCAGTGGAAATTCTCGGCACCGTTCGCGGCGAGAATGTCGTGTTGTTTACAAAAGCCCGGCATGAGTTAGTGGGGGAGATGGCGGTTCTGAGTAATGCTCCGAGATCAGCCACGCTTCGCGCAAAGGATAATTTACGAACGCTAAATATTTCAAACGATGCGTTTCTAAAACTGTTAACTGAAAACTCGACTGTATCATTGAATGTTATGAAGCAATTGAGTGATAAGCTAGCGTTATCTACACGTGCGTTGGAAGTCGTTAAAACGGAAGCGCTAGCGTAGTAGTTGACTAGGTAACGATAAAAGATGGATTCAATTCGTTTCGAACAATTATGGAATAGGAACCAAAAAACCGGTAGTTCGAACGTTGCAGCTGAGGTTTTTGCGCGACTTGAAAAGCACTATGCTGAACCGCATCGGCATTATCATACTGCAGCACACATAGAACATTGTCTTTGCCAAGTTGATCTCATATCGGTTGA
>CAJQKF010000084.1 GCA_905478855.1 uncultured Gammaproteobacteria bacterium | reverse complement strand
GACAGGCTAACTATTTTTTCAAAATCGACAAGTTCATCATGATTTAAACCGTTTGTTACACACAGCTTAGAAAGGTTACATGCAGCGCAGGAAACCTTTAATTCCGGTTTTGATGTATAAATAGTATTTTCCACAACGCCAAGCCAAAAATTAAAGTTATTACATCCAGACTATCTAGTTTTTCGAATGCACGAGTAATAAAACAATAGTACTACACTTCTATTAATATGGTGAGAGCAACAATCCATAAGTCAATCGCTTCCATATCATACATTTGTATATACCTTGCAGTTATCACGAATAGGTATATGCTAAAGTTATCTTATGTTTGGTCATCTATAGTAAACCGCTGACCAAACTTCATGCGTTTCTCGGATCACAAAGTGACAACACCCGCACGTCTTCGCTATCAAACCGTTGAATTTGACAACACTGACATACATCTTTGCACTCTACGTGACTTACAGGAATTTTACGATCCGAACGGTATTGCGGAGCGCCTCGGCATCGGGTCTGCTGTGTGGTCCATGTTTGGCGTACTATGGCCCTCCAGCCTAGTACTAGGTCACTACATATCTGACTACGATACTGCAGGAAAGAGAATATTGGAAGTTGGTTGTGGAATAGCGTTATCAAGTTTACTACTCAACACTCAAAATGAAGATATAACAGCTACCGATCACCATCCGGAAACAGGTCTATTTCTAAACCGAAATGCGCTATTAAATAACAGTGAAATCATCAATTACGAACGAACTGGCTGGTTGGAAAAAACCGATAAACTCGGCAATTTTGATTTGATTATTGGCAGCGATCTTCTATATGAAGATCAACACATCAAACTCTTATCTAATTTCATAGAGCGGCATGCTAATGCATCGTGTGAAGTTATTCTCGTAGATCCAGGAAGAGGCCACAAAAACAAGTTTAGTATGCAAATGGAAAATTACGGATTTAGCAATTCGCAAATTGTGCCGATACACACGAAATACCTCAATGCACCTTTTAAAGGGCGCATTCTCAAATACGTGCGGCACTAAAATTTACGTTTAGACGATTATTGTTGATGCATCGTAAGATGCAATCGGAAAATAATTACTAAATTTGAAGGTCTATTCCTTACCTGTATTCTCTTCCATAACGGTATAGAGTCAGCGCCTCACTATGATCTAGTAGCCGTTCAGTACAAAAGCATCCGATACAACTAAAGCAGTTATTCCAAATACAATAATTAAAAAATTTACCAAAGGTGCTATGCGGTGCCGATACCACGCCCAAACGTCATGCGTAACAACAATACACAATACTTACAGGGAGGTTCTGGGGTGAAGCGATCTTATGAGCTCACCATGCCTGCAGTTACATCAAGGCCCTACTAACAGACTAAATATCTAAAACTGATCTCCTGCTAAGAAAGCCAGTATTGAAATTGCTTGATATAATATAGAACGCGACAGCCAATTTTAATTATCGAGATTTAAAGCGAATGAATAATATATTGATGGCCGATTTACGACCGAGACGCAGTTTTATCTTTACCCCAGGTCTAAAGCCGGAAATGTTTCCCAAAGCACTCGCCTCAGGCACGGATATTGTTTGCGTTGAACTTGAAGACGGTATTGCCCCAAAAGACAAAGAGCAAGCTCGAAAATCAGCCATTGCGCTATTTGAGCAACCCCAAACCGATGATGGTGTTGAGCGGATCGTGCGTATTAACTGCTTGCACGAGGCCTTTGGATTGGCAGATGTACAAGCAGTTTTGGCAACCGAAACGCCACCTCCTGCATTGATGTTACCCAAGGTTCGCACGCCGGAAGAGATTGTTTGGTTGGATACTTTGCTAACCGAACGAGGTCATGATACACGACTGCATATCATCATTGAAACTAATCGTGGACTGCAAGCCGCTTTCGAAATTGCGCAAAGTAGCTCGCGTATCGATGCACTATTTTTTGGTGGTGTTGATATGGCCGCAGAACTCCGTTGCGAGAACGCTTGGGAACCTCTTCTCTACGCGCGTTCACGAGTTATCCATGCTGCAGCGACAGTCGGACTTGATGTTATCGATGTGCCCTATCTCGATCTGCAAGACCCGGATGGTATGGTGATTGAAGCGCGCAAGGCGAAGGCACTTGGTTTTTCTGGAAAAGGCTCAATCCACCCAAAACAAATTGCAGCACTAAATACCGTTTTTACGCCTTCCGAAGCAGAAATTGCGCGAGCAAGACGGGTTACACAAACTTTTGAAGAAGCAGATACTGGATTGGTTGTTATCGATGGGAAGCTAATTGAAAAGCCCGTGCTGCGAGACATGTACCGAATCCTAGCCATAGCAGACAGAATTTCAGGGTAATAAATATGGACAAGTATTTTCGACATTTATGAATACCATTGGCCAGAACAGCTAAATAATCTATGTTCAGTTCATTTCTGCGTAACAAAGAACGACAGTTGAAAACGGAACTTTAAGGAGATACTGCAGATCTGCGGGTATGAACGCTTGTTCAAAAGAAACTAGCGGCTGAACACTGCAAACGTGATTAAATAGCGTCCTTTATTACTGGAACAAATACCGCCGGAGAGAACACGATGCCAACAATTGTTGAGATCCGTGACCTGAAAGAAATTGCTCGCACCAAGGTGCCGAAATTATTTTTTGATTATGCCGATTCTGGCTCGTGGACAGAATCCACTTATCGTGCAAACGAAAGCGACTTTCATAAATTATTACTGCGCCAGAAAATAGCAGTGGATATGACCAATCGAAATCTGAGCAGCCAGATGATTGGCCAGGATGTCGCCATGCCAATAGCAATGGCGCCAACAGGTTTAACCGGTATGCAACATGCAGACGGTGAAATACTGGCGGCTCAGGCATGCGAGGAGGCAGGTATTCCCTTTACTTTATCGACAATGAGCATCTGTTCTCTGGAAGATGTGGCAGCGAAAACGTCCAAGCCCTTCTGGTTCCAACTATATGTAATGAAAGACCGAGATTTCGTCTCACGTTTGATTGCACGGGCCAAAGCGGTAAGATGCTCGGCTCTGGTACTAACGTTTGATTTACAGATTTTGGGCCAACGTCATAAAGACCTGCGTAATAGCTTATCAGCTCCACCAAAACTGACCCCAAAGCATCTCTGGCAGATGTCCCAATGTCCTCGCTGGTGTTTGGGAATGTTAGGCACCAAACGAAGGGAATTTGGCAATATTGTCGGACATGTGAGTGGTGTAGATGACATGTCATCGTTAAGTGCGTGGACATCCCAGCAATTTGATCCACGCCTGAGCTGGGATGACATTGCCTGGGTAAAGGAACAATGGGGTGGACCTCTGATCTTAAAAGGCATTTTAGATCCGGACGATGCCAGACGAGCCGCAGACAGTGGTGCCGATGCACTAATCGTGTCCAATCATGGCGGCCGGCAACTAGATGGTGCGCGCTCAGCTATTGCCGCATTGCCGGACATCGCAGATGCAGTAGGCGATCGTATTGAGATTCATATGGATGGCGGGATTCGTTCCGGACAAGATGTCCTAAAAGCACTCTGTTTAGGGGCAAAAGGTGTCTATCTAGGACGCCCATTCCTTTACGGACTAGGCGCAATGGGAAGAGCCGGTGTAACCAAAGTTATCGACATTGTCCGGAACGAACTGGATATAACCATGGCTCTATGCGGAGAACGTGACGTCACACAACTCGGGAATCAAAATATTGATCCAGCTTCACCCTTACTAAAGGAGTTTGATATTCCACTAGACACCTAACCGCGTATAATTTACCCAATCGGAATATTTATTGTCGTTTCATGAACGTAGAATCCATTAAATAAGAATTCCATGACACTATAATAAGCATATACTTATATAGATCACATCCTGACAAATATCTGCACCAAACTATAGTGATCGGATCTAACCGCTTGGTATCACCGGCGGTCTGATCGACATAGGGGCACTATATAAAACTTGACATAAAAATAACAAACATCATTAAATGGTGTTTGTTATTATCAAACGAGAATCTCAATACTATGCATCTCGATCGAATCATTGCCGTTTTGGAAGCGGTCGCAGTTGCTGGCCGAGCCATTTCCGCAGCGGAAATTCATCGAGTAACTGACCTCCCGAAACCTACATGCTATCGTATGTTACAGAGTTTACAAGAACACGGATTACTGGAAAGCGGCGAGCAGGAAGGCCGATATTTAATTGGAAAACGGTTTATGCGCATTGCTCTTATGGGACAATCTGAAGCGGATATTCGCCTCGCTGCGGTACCTATTCTTAAAGACGCGGCAATTGAAATGGGAGAAGCATTCTTTATATCGCGTTTTAGGAATAATGGCGTAGAAATTATTCACGTTGAAGCACCAGAAGACCCAAAGATCTCATTTATCCATCCAGGATTTGGCTTTCGACCCATGCACGCCTGCTCGTGCTCAAAAGCCATCGCCGCATTCTCAGACACGGAATTTCAAGAACAATTGCTTAACAAACCATTGAAATCCTATACTCAATTAACCAAAACAGATGCGACGAGTTTACGAGACGAATTTACCCAAATAAGGCAACAAGGTTTTGCCGAGTGTGTTGAGGAAATAGAACAGGGTATCTCTAGTGTTGCAGCCCCTGTGCTGCTAGATGGCGTTAGTGCATCGTTTAGCATCGGTGCAACCGGGTCCATTCACAATTTTACGCCTGCCAGAAGACAAGAAATGGGTAACGCCTTAAGACATTATGCATCACGGGTAGGCAATATATTATCGGCGACCTATCTTCAGGAAAAACCATTTAAAAATGAAAACCTGAAGCGAACTCACCCTACTTGATCAAGTAAATTCTGTTTAATAATTAGTAATCACATACAACTCAATAGGAACAACATTGAAAACACTAAAAAAGTCCGCCAAACAGCTGGTTAACGACGCTCGCGCGCGCATTGTAGAAATCGAAACGATCGATGCTATGCATCTGGCAAACCAGGAAAATACGGTTTTAGTCGATATCCGCGAAGCTGGCGAAAGAGAAAAAAGCGGGACAATTCCCGGAAGCGTGCATTGCCCTCGGGCTTTTCTTGAGTTTGCAGTGGACCCATCCAGTCCATTACATAAACCGGAACTTGCCGAAGACAAACGGTATATAGTCTATTGCGCGTCTGGTATGCGTTCCGCTTTAGCCGTGGCATCACTACAAAACATGGGATTTGACGCAGCACATTTAAAAGAAGGTTTTGGTGGATATGCTAAAAGCGGCGGCGTAACCGAGTCCGTTTAAGATCCCTCGCACTTCATTTTGAAGATTTTTGAATCGGCATGAAATAGCTTCAGAAAAGGAGGGTCCAAGTTCCTGGCCAACCGAGAAAAAGCATCGAGTTTGTGAATTACACAAGATTCTGTAGTTCACAAATATGTTCTTTTCGAACACCACAGCACCCACCAATTACCTTTACGCCACGATCTAACCATCGTTTCGACGCAATAGCATAATTCTCCGGAGATATTGTGTTATCAAAAATGGCCTTCGTCTCATCGTCGCTAAACTGACAAACATGGGCATACACTCCGATTACGCCATTCCAATGAGATTCTAAAATATCAAGGCATTCATCTATGTACCCCACTTCCGTATGCATAATGTTGATAATCGGTATATCCCTATCTTTAATAGCGTATAGCGCATCGACCAATGGTTCGCCGCCCAATAAACACATTACTCCATTTTTTGGTTCGACTGATACACCCGCCCAGACAGGTAGCCCACTGGCAGCAGCACCATCTATGCAGGCTAACAGACGGTCGGTATGACTTAACATTTCAAGCATTATTAAATCACATCCTTCTCTAGCCATGAGCACTGCCTGATCTCGACTATTCTGCTCAAGCTCTGCTAACGAAGGCTTTTCTTCTGTCCAGATCCAGTGAGTAATTCCACCTGCAATGAGTACATCTGGCCTTCCCCTATTATCCCTAGCCGCCCTGGCTAATTGAACGGCGGCAGTCGTCAAGTCTTCAAATTGATGTTCTATTCCGGCAGAACGAAGACAGTGACGCGATGAGCTGAACGTATTTGTAATAATGATTTCTGCGCCACAATCAATATATTCTTCATGAATTGTTCGCACCACATCCGGATGAGATAACGCCGCGCCACTATTCCAAGTATTAATCACCTGCGGAACACCCCGACGCTCACACTCCGTTCCAGTAGCGCCATCAATTAAAATGCATTCGCCAAGATTTATACGTTTTATAAGTGACTGATACCTTGATCTATTCATGATGTTCATGTGTTTATAACTCTCTGCAGGTTACCTGTGAAAAAGATTCTCTGTAGCACTAATTCACCTCAGCGCTATCACTAGTCTTACCGGTATCGTTACAACTATATTCATGCAATAACCATTTTCTAAACGCTATTATTTTCGGCTCGTCTTCTGATTCCTCAAGATAGACAAGGAGCTAGACCATATCTGATCTTTCGGTATAGCCCAATCTTCATGCAACAACGGATAACAACGCAAATTGGAATTTGAAGTTTTGTTGGATCCACTTGAAGAATAATTTCACGTGCCATCGTGACTTCTAGATATCGGCAATAGCTTTTGCAGTCAGCTTGACTTGATTCGTTAAAAATACATAGATATTCGCCGAACAGAACATGTCTATATCCAGCGCCATCATAACTTGATTAGACATTTCTTAACTATTTTCTCACTTTGCATGACTTGTTGCTCTCGGACTCAAAGTTCTTTCAATAGGTCTAGAACGCTAGGGAGAATGACATAAATTAAAGACCGTGCATCAAGAGATACCGTGTGCCGTTTTTGATTTCATATGCAACCCGCATTTTTGGTTGCCGCAGGAGATATTGGCTGACTCTTCTCTCACGCACTCAAAGGGCGCCTAGAGAAACAATATTTACCAACAGTTCTTGACTGTTCAATACGGCTACTTGAAAAACCTGCTTAGCACGATCGCAACCTATTGCAATAATCTTCCATTAGCTTGTAACGTGTTGCATATTTATTCCCCAACCGCTCCATCTACGCTTACCCCGTCATAACGAGCCATATATCTTATCAACTTTCTTCTTTCATGATTAGACATAAATACTATGACGGGTTCGTCATTAAATAATCAAGTAGGTATATTGGATAGATTTAGTTTGTTCCTACGCTGACAGCATCGGCTGCCTCTTGTACCGTATAGCCTCGATCCATGACTGAGGCGACTGTTTCTTCTTTGAATTGTTGGGTATAACGTCTATTGTTACGTTTCTATGATGTCATTTGAACCTCTATAAGTGATTAACTTACCTCTTATCAATCTGTTCAATTCCATCAACCTAGAACACTATACAAATATTTATTTTCCTACCAAACCTAATCAACCCGCTTTAAGTAAATCTCATCAAACTGGGAGTGAACTTTTTGGAAGATAACTAGGAGTTCAGGATCGAAGTGGAAAGGCTTAGTTCTTCCATCACCATGAAGCATTATCGATAGTGTTTTTTCATGATCAAACGCTTCCTTATAGGGACGCTTTGATCTCAATGCATCATATACGTCAACTATGGCTGCGATCCTCGCCTCAACAGGAATTTCCCTCGATTTAAGACCACGAGGATAACCACTCCCGTCCCAGCATTCGTGATGGTTTCTGGCTATACTGGCCGCAAGTTGCATAACCGGCTGTTTCGATTGAGACAGAATTTCGTACCCATTCTGTGAATGTTCTTTCATGATTGCAACTTCATCGAAATCTAATTTACCAGGTTTCAACAAAATACTTTCCGGTGTGCCTATCTTCCCTAGATCGTGCAGAGGGGCTGCAAGACGGATTAAACGCTGGCACTCCTCAGACCAACCAAGTTCCTTGGCAATCAACTGAGCATATTCACCGATCCGACTGATGTGATTTCCAGTTTCTGGATCTTTGAATTCAGCCGCCGTAGCAAGACACTCAAGCGCTTCTGTATACGCATGCTGCACATTATCAAGGAGCTTACGAATCTCCATTGTTTTTAATTGGACGTCTTCTTCAAGTGCTATTTTATATTCACGACTTTCACGTTTCAAAAACACCAATTCTTCAGCTCTTCTGACAACATGAGCCAAATGCTCGAGATCAATAGGTTTATGAAGAAAATCCATAACACCAAGATTCAGTGCCGCGATAGCTTCCTTTTCTCTGCCTTGACCCGTTACGATAATAAACTCTAGATCTTGCACTTTGCCGATTGCCGACTGAGCATCATTAACCATGTCCAAACCTGAATATACAGGCATGACGAGATCACTTATCACTATCGAAATTTCGAAGTCGCGGCACAGAAGATCGAGTCCATCTGCACCATTTTCTGCTTCAACACATATAAAACCTTCATTTTCCAGGAATTCAACAATCTCCTCCCGAATTAATACCTCATCGTCAACAATAAGAACCTTTGTCACCATATTTTGAGCTCCTCTTTTTCACGGTAGATACTGCATAGGTTCTATAAAAACATACATAGCTAGCTATGTTCACACAGAAAGATATACCCGCACAGTCGGGTAACTAACGGGCGGCGGCACTGTATTTAAAGGCTAACCAACAGTCGGTATGACTGTATGAATTAACCTTTTACGTCTCAATTTACACTAACAGGTACATAGATTAAATAGGGTCTTATTTTTTATCAGATACAGAGTCGATTTTAATAAAAAATTTCTGACAGTTAAATTGTCTTTATGGGCTACGCTGCACAAAACCGGAACCCCTAGTTTTACGCGCCGTGAGCTGTGATGGTAAAATAGTCGGGTCTATCGTTATGGCTGCCTGATCGCTCCTTTGGGATGGGGCGTTGGCTATGCAAGTCTATGTGACCTGGGACATAACCGAGGTAAAACTATTGAGGTGGTCGGTGTTGACGGAGAAATTTATTCCACCAAAATTAGTATGCTGCCCTTTTACGATAAGACCAAAAAAATTCCTAGAAGATTGGAAACCACCGTAACTTGAAGAGAGAATACGGATAGTAAGAACAAACAGTTTGCAGATATCTAAACGAGTCAACCCAGAAATCAACCTAAAGAAATTTAGTAATCCCATTTCCCATTTACACAATAAATTTATTTGTAGCATTACCGCTTTAAGGCTACGACACTAGTCGACAAATCAGTGTCTGAGCATTATTTTCGCTGAACTGTCAGTCAGAAATTCCTCATTTATCTGCGATTTCTCATAACTTTTAACTGTCGATCTCCATTTTTTTTAGCAGCTTAGTTAATCAAATAGTCTTATAGTCAGCAACTGGCAAGGTACAACATGTCCCGAGCACCCTCAAGAGCCATTCAGCACTTTTTCAGATATACTGAATCCACAGACACGATATATTTTATTATGAATCAGTATTGTTTATGAACGAAAATGCAGAGTAGATTAGCCGTTTTAATAGTGGCTGATTTGGTGGGATATTCAGCGCTCATGGAGAAGGATGAAGCATCGACTATTCAGGCCGTCCGTTCCCTGAAAGAAATCCACCTTGAACCTCCAGTAATCGCCCATGGAGGAGAAGTTTTAAAACGAATGGGGGATGGTTGGATTATTGCATTTACTTCTATTACATCAACGATCAATTGCATCGTTGAAATTCAGAAAAAACTTTTCGGTCATCCCATCATTAAGCTTCGGGTTGGCGCCCATATGGGAGAAATAGTAGAGGATGATTCGGATTTTTACGGCGCAGGGGTAAACCTTGCACAACGTCTGGAAACAGAGTCACCACCAGGTGGTTTGATGATTTCTGAAGATTTATATCGACAATTGACTGGAGATCTAGCCAGTTTATTTACAGACGCAGGAAGCTTTAAGCTGAAGAATATCGCGTTTCCCGTCAAAGGTTATCAATGGCGTCCAGTGCTGAACAGCACTTCAGGTTCAGGAGAAGTACCAACTTTTGCTGTCGAACTTATTCAGTACGCGCCAAATGACGCGGAAACCGAATCCATAGCAGCAGATCTTCGTGATCAACTTGTTCTCAGATTGGCACGGCGGACTGGGATACGTGTTTTAGATGACGGGTACGGTAAATCGACGGCTGCAATGTATTTGCTCAAAGGCCGTTTAAGAATCTCCGGTGATCGAGGTCGTCTGAATATTTCCCTCATCCTCCGGGAGCAAGAACAAACCGTTTTATCGAAAACATATGAAGAAGATACTGCCAATATATTTGCTTTCTGTGATGCAATTATTGAGCAAGCAGATATCGCCTTGAGACTGCAAATCAATGCTTTTGACGGAGATCGTATAAGTCATTTGCCGGAAGATCAGCTAAGCGTCTCAGAACTTCGGTCCCGAGCGGCAAGTAGCTTTTACATAGTGGAAATTGGCAAGTGGAAATATGGCCTAGACTTACTCAACATGGCGCTAACCCTCAATCCGTCCGATGCTATGTCAATGGGCATGCATGCAGAATTTTCGACAATGTGTGCAGTCGCAGCCTATGAAAAGCCAAGCCCTCAGCAGCTTCAAGCCATTGAAAATATGGCAAATAAAGCCATCGAAATCATGCCGCGCAGCGATTATCTATTCTGGGCACGCGCAATATTTTTTATCTATCTCCGCCGCGATACGGAGAAAGCTAATAGAGATCTTGATCGCACTCTTATGCTAAATCCCGCTTACACAGCTGGGTACGAAGCAAGAGGATTGGTAAATCTTATCACCGAAGATTATGCAGCAGCGTCCAGAAATCTTGAAAGAGCGGTCGCAATGAGTGAGTCTGATCCACTACTTTCAAATCGGTTGTTTAATTATGCGGTTAGTCTGGTTTGTGCAGGAAACACTGCAGAAGCTATAAACGCAATCGATCGCGCCATTCAGCTCAAATCCAACCAGCGCGGATATCTAGTATTAAAGTCTCATTGTTACCGAAAAAATAATCAGGAAGATAAGGCCTTGGAAATTGATCAAATAGTCGCTTTATTACCACGTGAACCAAGTGCACTGACACCCAAACCGCCACTAGCAGAGTCTCAATCAGAATTGTTAGCGCTTTTATCACCTGTTTAAAAAATCAAACGACCCTGTAAATTAAATTGTGTAACTGCCCATACATAACTTATACCCATGCCCAAGGGTAATAATGACATAAATCACCCTCGCCCCAAAAATCAAAAGGTATTAACCAGCTCAATAGTATGAGTACATTTACGACCATTTGTAATATCGATAACTGAGTCTATTTAGGTCAAGCAGTCATTCAATTTCTTATTCAACGGAATCCTCACCGTTCTTGACACCCATCATATGTACAGAAACAGAGCTCAGAATGCGCCTTTCCATTGCTCAGTGTCGATAAACCAACGCTCTTCATAGACTTTATCGCCTTTAAACTTAAACAGAACTGTTAATTGAGAATCCGCTACCTTCTCAGATTTCCACTCTAGGATCGACACCACTTCATTTTCCCCTTCGATCTGACGCAACTCAGTAATTTCAAAACCAGGTGGAAGAATTCCCCCAAGACCGTTAAGCGCTGAGCGGAAGGCCTGTCTTCCCGCGAGAACATCGTTCTGTCCCGGCATGATGAATATCATGTCTTCAACGTAGTCAGCCACCAATGTATCAAATTCGCCGGCGCCAACAGCGTCCCAGCCTCGCTGCACTATTTCGCTTAAACTCATCGTTTTGACCCTCTTGGATTAGGACTAATTGTTTATCGATACTCTACTTAAACGTGATTATCCTTATTCTCTGTTTTGTAAGCCTGATACAAAAATAAGATCGATCACTATACGACTTGCAGGATCCTTTGTATATGTCGCCCGACTTTGGGAAATTGACCACAATAGTGGATTAAGAAGGGCGCGCTGCTGTGACCACTAACAAATAACTTACAATATTCTCAATAAACGGATATTATTATCATTTAGTGATAATATTCTTACAAAATATTACTATTCACTTATTACTGATCGGGAGTATATTTTGGAAACTAACAGTCCAAAGACCTGTTGCGGCCCGGGCTACGCTTCACCTGCTGAAGCGATGCTGGCGCCACGTGAAAACATTCTGTACACCATCGCCATATATGTAGGCACAGGCATACAAAAGCCTGACTATCTGGCCACCATTGATGCAGATCCCGAAAGTCCAACCTATTCTCAAGTTATTAGCCGTTGCGAAATGCCCGGCATTGGTGATGAGCTTCACCACATGGGCTGGAATGCATGTTCATCATGTCATGATGATGGCAGCATGGAACGTAAATATCTAATCGTACCCGGAGTGCGCAGTTCTAATTTGCATATTATTGACTGCGGAACTGACCCCAGAAACCCCAAAGTTCACATGGTGATTTCCGGAGATGAGATAAAGGAAAAAACCGACCTATCAGCACCCCACACGGTCCATTGTCTCGGTTCTGAGATCATTATCTCCATGCTGGGCGATGCCAAAGGTAATGCACCAGGTGGTTTCCTTCACCTAGATAAAGATTTTAATATTCTTGGTCGCTGGGAAAATGATCTTGGCGGCATGAAATTTAACTACGATTTCTGGTATCAGCCACGTCACAATGTAATGGTATCCAGCGAGTGGGCTGCACCAAATACGTTCATGCCAGGCTTCGACTTAGAAGAAGTGGGTCACTTGAAATACGGCCGGGAATTGCATTTCTGGGACTTTGAGAAAAAGACTGTGGAAAATACAGTTTATCTCGGCGAAGATGGCTTGGTGCCACTAGAGGTTCGATTTCATCATGATCCAGCCTCCAGCCATGGGTTCGTTGGCGCGGCCATGTCTTCGAATATCATTCACTGGTACAAGAAAGATAAGGAATGGATCGTTGAAAAAATCATTGATGTAGAAAATGAAAATCACCCCGAATGGCCAATTCCCTTGCCGGGATTAATAACGGTAATTCTGCTATCAATGGATGACCGATTTTTATATTTCTGTAATTGGTTACACGGTGACATACGACAGTATGATATTACCGATCCGCACAATCCAGTGATGACGGGTCAGGTTTGGATGGGCGGACTATTAAAGAAAGCACCTGTTGTAAATGATGTGGAAATCGCCGGTGGCCCACAAATGATACAAATGAGCTTAGATGGCAAACGCCTTTACGTTACCACTTCGCTTTTCTCCACGTGGGATAATCAGTTCTATCCTGAAATTCGCCACAAAGGTGGCGTAATGCTTATGGTGGATTGTAATACTGAAAAAGGCGGCATGGAAATCAATAAAGACTTCATCGTTAATTTCGGCAATGAACCAAATGGTCCTTCTCGTTGCCACGAAACACGTTACCCCGGAGGTGATTGCACCTCGGATATCTGGCTATAAACAGGGCACTGATTATCATGAACCATCAAGAAGAATACCCCTCTGAATATTTGGCCGACATACTGGCTTCGGTAAAAACCATCGCTATGATTGGCGCAAGTCCAGACGCCACTAAATTTAGTTATGGTGTATTGCGTGTACTGCACGAACAAGGCTACAACATGAAGCCTATAAACCCTCGAACCGATATTACGGAAATTCGTGGTATACCTACTTTTCGTTCACTTGCCGATGTTGATGAAACTGTAGATATGGTTCAAGTATTTCGTAAATCTGAAGCCTTACCGGGAATTGCCCAACAGGCTATTGATATTGGAGCAAAGGTGTTATGGAGCCAGATTGGTGTATACAGCGAGGAAGCTGCCCAAATGGCTGAAGAGGCCGGTTTACAAGTTGTTATGAATCGTTGTCCGAAAATCGAGTTATTTCGACCCTTCTGGAAACCAAAACTTCATTTAGGCATTTGATTAGGAGCATAAACTATGGGTTGTTGTGGTGGAGCCGATCTGGCAAAAATGATATCGGAAAATCCTCAGATAATGGGTCAATTTAAAAAGAGAATTTGTCGAATTTTTATGCGATTACGCCGGTGAACCCAGATACAAAACATAAAGTTACACTCTCGAATTGCGGTGTAACTATCGATGTCGGCGAAGATCAGCCTATTTATCAAGCGGCATTGGACGCAGGCGTCCAGTTACCCATTGGGTGTAACTATGGTGGATGTATAACGTGTGCTGCCAAACTGGTATCTGGCAGCGTTAGACAACCAAATGCGTCCGCTCTAAATAAACGCCAATCTAAAGCAGGATACGTTTTACTTTGCGTAGCCCGGCCCAAAACTGACTGTGTAATTAACGAAGGTGTTAGTTCACATGATGAGTTGTATGAGAATCCTTTTACTAAAAAGATAAGTCAGATATAAACGGAATACATCAAGGTACCTTCTGGAGTTTTCACAAGCATACTGTTTCTTTCTTTGGGGGAGTCGTAGAGACACGCGTCCATTATATTACTGTAAATATATACATATTCACAAAAGATTTTTAAACAATGGAAAGACTTCTTTACGGCTCGCATTATTAGATTTCCCTATTGTGAAGATAATCTAGTTCGAAACTCTTTGTGATTCTGGTATCGACTCTGCTATTTCGAAAAATGAATTGACCGTTTTCGATTCCAAGCGATCAACCAAACAAGTAATGTGCGCTGTTGTATAAATTTCGGCATCAGTAATTTTTACTGTCCTCAGGTTTGGATGCGGGTTAAATTCAACATCAGACACTACCCCTATGCCTATACCCCTCTCTACTGACAACCAAACAGATTCTCGACTACCAACCTCCATCACCGGATCGACAGTTACATTTGCTTTTTGCAGTGCTTTTTCAAATGCCAAGCGTGTAGTTGAACCCATTTCACGATGAATAAAACGCTCATCTTGCAGCTCTTCGAGCCTGATCTCTTTGCGCTTTGCAAAGGGATGGGATGCATTAACAAACACAACCACCGGATGTCGACTAAATGGACGAGCATATATGGCAGGATTATCTTCGACATGTGCAAGCACTGCAACATCAACCGAATAATTCATTAACTGGTCAAGCATTTCCATCGAGTTACCGAGCTTAACGGTTAAATTGATACCTGGGTGCCGCTTATTAAACTTAGCGAGTATTCCGGTTGCGTGGTAGGGACCAACGGCTCCAACCCTTAGGTCACCGGTTAAAACCCCACCATAATTATTAAGTAAATCACGGGCTTCTTCTTCTAATTTAATAATACGCTGACTGATTTTGAAGAGCGCTTCTCCACAGTCAGAAATCTGAACTTTACGACCAGGACGATGGAATAATGTAACCCCATAGGTATCTTCGAGTGCCTTTATTTGCGTAGAAATAGTCGATTGACCTACGTGTATGGCCTCTGAAGCGGCAGTAAATCCACCTTCTTTCGCAACCGCGTGAAACGAACGAAGCTGAGTATGTAGCATCGATTTTATAGATAGATATAATTGTTTTTATGCATTTGTTAAATGCTATAAGATATGGAACTATGAAGTCAAGAGTTATAAATAGAATGTTTTGCGCTTTTTGCGAACTCTCGTCAGAGGAGAAATAGTCTTTGTGGAAATTTGAAAACCCGGTATCAATAATTTTTGGTAACGGTGTATTTGGTAAACTCGGAGATATCGTTCAGAACCGACCGTACTGTTTAGTTACCTACAACGAGCGCTATTTCAATTCACTCACTGATAAGTTGATAAAATTGCTCGGTCCACCAACATCGATTATCAACAACATTACCCCCAATCCTAACTTCATTACCTTAGAAAAATCGTGTGCCTGTTTTTCAGAGTCTGCGCAGGATGACATGGTTATTGTTGCGCTCGGTGGCGGTTCTGTTATTGATGCAGCTAAAGTACTCGCTTCCAGTAAAAATGGTTTCGCGCCAGTCCGTCACTACCTCGAGACTAGCTCAGGAGAAAATCAGCTAGGTTGCTATCCGATAATAGCCATTCCAACGACGGCCGGAACAGGTAGTGAAGTAACAAAATGGGCAACCGTTTGGGATACTGAATCACAAAAAAAATACTCACTTTCCAGAGATGCTTTATATCCATCACACGCAGTGATTGATCCCGAATTAATGTTGGGTCTACCCAAAGACCAGACCATTAGTACGGGGCTCGACGCCCTATCCCATGCACTCGAAAGCATATGGAACCGGAACAGTAATCCGGTATCAGCCAATCATGCCGTATATGCAGCAAGCGAGGCTATCGAAACGTTACCAAAATTAATCGACAACCTTAGTGACCTTGACTTACGTTCACGTATTGCCAACGCCAGTTTATTCGCGGGACTCGCATTTTCTAATACCAGAACAGCCCTGGCACACTCCGTATCCTATCCCATTACACTTAAATATAACGTACCACATGGACTAGCCTGTTCCTTCAGTCTGCCAATGGTTCTAGCCAGCGTGATTGGAGAAGACAGTGTTTGCGATAGTAATCTCAAGCGTATTTTCGGAGATGATCTTGACGGGGCCGTAGATTTTTTAAGCGGATTTATTAATAGTCTCGGTGTTTCTACCGAGGCGTCAAGTTATGGTGTTCAGGCGGAAGAATGGAAAAAATTGTTGGCCGACGCTCTTGCAGGAGAACGGGGGTTAAATTTTATTGGAACTCATGAACGCGTTATGCAGAATTTTTCAATTTAAATACTATTCAAATGAGTCACAGAGCCGTTTTTAAATACCACCAATTACAGAGTGGTATCACTTAACCAAAAGCAAATGAGGAGAGTAATGATGCAAAAATCCATCTTAGACCTACCAAAGGCGATTTCGACAATGGGCAGAAGATCTGCCCTGGGTGTTACTGCCTTCGCGCTGCTAATGGGCCTGGGCACCATAACCAGTGCTACCGCGTTAGCCGCGGAGTGTGAGAACCCCGACAGCCTGACATTCGCCATTATCCCGACAGAAGAAACGGTTGCCGAACTTCAACTGTATAAACCCATCACTGACCGAATGGCTGCATTGACAGGCAAACAAATTGAGTTTTTCATGCCAACTTCTTACGCATCTGTTGTTGAAGGTATGCTAAGTAAGTTTGTTGATGTTGCGGTGCTTGGACCTTACTCATATGTTATTGCAAACAGTAAAGACCCAGATGTCGAAGTGTTCGCTACCTATGCCAAAAAACCAGGTTATCTGCAAGAAGAAGGTCCGGGCTATAGAGGTGTTCTTGTATCCAAAAAAGGATCGGGGCTTAAAACTATCGATGATTTAAAGGGCAAATTAATCGGATTAACAGATCCAGGTAGCACTTCGGGAAACCTTGTTCCACGTGTAGTTTTCTCTAAAGTAATCGGTATGGATATCGATAATTTCTTCAAAAGAGCGGTCTACACTGGATCTCATGAACTATCCACAGTTGCAGTCCACAAAGGAAAAGTTGATGCGGCATTTGTTGCTTCTCACCGTTTTGACAATGTGGTTGCTAAAGGTGAAGTCAAACTCGAAGATTTTAATATCCTTTGGTCTTCTCCTCCAATTCCACAAGATCCATTCGTCTATAGAAGCCCCCTTTGTGATGATATCAAAGCAAATATCCGGGAAACATTCCTGGGTCTGAAAGATGACCCAAATGCACAGGCATTTCTTGAAAATGTAAAATCAAATACTTTCGTAGCGATGACATCAGCTGATTACGATGTAATTCGTGATTTGAAGAAAGCAAAGGACGCCAAAAAAGCAGCTAACTAGTATTTGCTACTGAGCGCGCACGGTACGCCAACGACAACATGCCGTGCGGCTCTTCTTTCATAGATAATATTAGCTATCTAAACACCTTCCCATTGATTCAAAAGAGCTATTAACTATGGCAATTCTCGAAGTCGAAAACCTGAGTTCCAGGTACACGGCAAAAGGGCCTGAGATTCTTAAGAGTATAAGTTTTAATGTAGAAGCCGATGACTTCTTTGCAATTATTGGCCCAAGCGGTGCAGGTAAATCGACGCTCATAAGATGCATTAATCGATTAGTTGAACCAACCTCCGGGAACATTAGACTTCATGGCGTAGATATGTTGTCTCTTAATTCTCGTTCTTTACGTCATATGCGCAGACATATTGGCATGATTTTTCAAGAATTTAATCTAATAAACCGAATGTCGGTTATGGACAATGTGCTCTCCGGTCGACTGGGATACGTTGGCGCGCTTAGAAGTATTTTCAGAGTGTTTAGCAACCAAGATATTCAAAGAGCCCTAGAACTTCTAGAACGTGTCGGACTTCAGGACCATATCGATAAACGTGCCGATCAGCTTTCTGGTGGGCAGCGTCAACGGGTTGGTATTGCCAGAGCCCTGATGCAAGAGCCAAATTTACTATTACTGGACGAACCTACCTCAGCACTTGACCCAAAAATATCCCGGGAAGTAATGGAGTTAATTCGAAACATGGCAGTCGAACTTAAGGTTCCTGTTCTTTGCAATATTCACGACGTGCAGCTTGCAAAAGAATTCTGCAATAAGATTATAGGTCTACAGGATGGAAATAAAATGTTCGATGGACCAACCGAGACACTCGACCAGAGTAGTCTTGAAGAAATATACGCTATGGAAGTCCTGTGAGCTGAGTAACAAAAGATGCAAGATAAAACCACAGCTTTGAAACTTAATGACGTAATCGGTCTTCGTCGTAAGAAACAGTTCGTTCAACTCGGATTCGTTTCTCTCCTTATCGGACTCGTTCTATGGAGTATTCAGGCTACGATAATTGACGATACCGACTGGGAAAGAATTGGCACACTTTCGGAAATCGGAGAATCTGTCTCACATTTTGTGGGTATCGATTTTGAGCTGATCCCGAGTTTACTGGGACCGACTATCGAAACCTTTATGATCGCGTGTATTGGCACCTTGATCGGGCTTCTTATGTGTATACCTGTTATCTGGTTTGGCGCACTAAACGTGACGCCCTTTAAGCCAGTAACGTATCCTCTCGCCAGAGTTGCGATGACTTTGAGTAGATCGATTCACGAAATAGTCTGGGCACTAATTTTTGTTTCGGCAGTTGGTCTCGGTGCATTTGCCGGCATTCTTGCGATCGCAGCAAGATCGTTAGGCTTTATCGCAAAAATGTCGGCTGAGGCGATTGAAAATATTGATCCAAAACCCGTAGAAGCAATCCGCGCCATGGGCGGTAATAACCTGCAAGTAATGATATACGCCATATTGCCTCAGGTGTTGCCGGTTATTCTTGGCATTGTTATTTTCGAATGGGAAATAAATATTCGCCGATCCTCTGTGTTAGGTCTGGTCGGTGCAGGCGGGCTCGGGCTAGTGTTTTTCCGACAAATGAACACCTTTAATTACCCCGGGGTTACGACCGTCATACTTGCCATACTGGCTCTGATTCTTATAGGCGAAGTAGTCTCGCACTACGCTAGAAAGGCAATGATCTAATGTCCGAGAAATCTGCCACACCGCGCATGAAAACCGACAACATTCACCGCCAATGGAGTCGATTCAAGTACCCTAATTCGCTAATCAATTACTGCATTCTATTTAGTATTTTGTTGTTTTTTACCTTTTCCGTTCACTATCTCAATATTCCCCTAGAAAGAATTCTTGGCATGTTCGGTAGATTAGGCGATGTACTAGCGAACCGCTACTACCCACCCGATATTGATTATATTATTGATAAGGGTTATCTAGCAGCCGTTATAGAAACTGTCCAGATGGCCTATCTCGGCGCACTTTTCGGTTTACTATTCGCCATAATACTTGGCTGGTTCGCAGCGCATAATGTTAGTCCTTCGAAAACGTTTATTTATCCAGTTGCACGACTTATCGCAATGGGTTGTCGTTCAGTTCACGAAATGATTTGGGCGATTCTATTTGTCACTATTTTAGGGTTCGGGTTATTGCCCGGAGTTTTGGCCCTTACCATGTTTTCCATTGGATTTGCCGGCAAATTATTCGCCGAAGAAATCGAATCTATCGACATGGGAGAAGTAGAAGCCATCCGTGCGATGGGCGGCACCCATTTGCAGGTTTTTATCTTCGGTGTAATTCCACAAGTTCGTGTAGCATTTACAGGGATAGCAATCTACACTTGGGATGTAGCTTTTAGAGCTGCCACCGTGGTGGGTTTTGTAGGTGCGGGTGGCATGGGCTGGTATCTTAAACGTAATATCATGCAAATTGAGACAGAACGAACAGCTGCGATTCTACTCTCGATTATTGTCCTTGTTGTTATTTCAGAATTCATTTCCGCATGGGCAAGAACAAAGGTATCGAATGCTAAGTAAATCTCATGATTACAATAAATGCTTGAATAATAAACACTAGATCAACTCGGCGTATTTGAACCATCGCCTTCTGCAAGCCGATATTTAATTCAAACAACCGGCATAGGTTACGGTCAACTATTTGACTTGCGAGGAACGCTTGTGCCTGATGTAAATCCGCGCTCTTTGTCCTCATCAAGACCACTACCTCGAAAGGTCGTGCCAGGTTACCGTTTTTAAAAGAGTCAGTTTAATCTGGCAGTAATCATCTAAATCAACAGTAACAAACTTGTGATATTTTATTCCGACTAATTAATCTACCTGACATTGAGTATCAAGCAGCAGTCATTTGATTGCTACAACTATATTCTTTGCCGCTATTCAGCAACAACTATCCAACCGAGGCAACACCGATGATGCAAAGCCAACACCACTACTGGAGTGCAAAAACTAGGCCAGCGACCTTTCTGCGCCACGCCTATTTTTTCGTGCCTATATAGATACTGTCTACAATTGCCGTGACATAGGGATTGTCTCTGACACCTATTCTATAAATGCTAATGCCACTGATATTTACTAAAATATTACATGTATATGTAATCAGTGTATCAGAATGAGAATTCTACGATATTAGTAAACATATATTCAAGTTGGTTATTAAGCGGAAGGGTTGCGACGGCCATATGTGGTATAACGCACAGAACGAACACTCAAACCACTCAAATATGCAGCACACTTTCCGATAAATTCTGTGTGAAAAAAACTATGGTATGGCGCGAAATGAAAATTAAGACAATGACTAAATAGTGAGGCTAATAACTAATGAGAGAGAATACAGTTAAAACGAAACTAGCAAAAGGACAAACCCTTTTTGGAACAATGATGTTCGAGTTTTTGTCACCGGGATTACCCAAAATTCTTGCTAACGCTGGAGCCGACTTTGTTTTTTATGATATGGAGCATAGCGGATTCAGTGTATCTGATATGAAAACACAATTTGCGCTGTGCGCAGGAGCAGGAATAATACCTTTCGTGCGACCACCCGGAAAAGAGTACCAATTTACCGCAAGATTATTGGATGTTGGCGCATTTGGCACCCTCTATCAAATGGTTGAAAGCGCAGCAGAAGCAGAGGAACTGGTTAGATGGGAGCGCTACCCCCAAGATGGAATCCGTGGTGCTATATTTGGTGTTGCTCATGACGACTACGCGGGCGGCTCAATGGCTGAGAAAATAATTGCTTCCCATGATAGGACTATGACCATAGTACTTATAGAAACCAAAAAAGGGTTGGAAAACATTGATGAGATTCTTGCAGTAGACGGTGTTGATGCCGCCCACCTTGGGCATGCAGATCTATCAATATCCTTGGGTGTTCCAGGCCAATTTGAACATCCGGCTATGCAGCAGGCCATTGATAAAATTTCCGAGTCGTGCGCTCTCCATGGTAAAACAGCAGCATGCCTGGCACCAAATATTGAGTGGGGCAAGGATCTTATGCGTCGGGGATATCGTATGATTTCCTATAATTACGATATCGGACTGATGACTGACAGTCTGAGCGCTGGCATAAATGAGTTGAAGTCTCAGGTCGATTAGTTAGCGGAATAGTCAAAACACAGCGCAATCTGTTATTCAAAGTTTTACGTCTACATGCTATGAATCTTACTGGTCAGCAGTTACAAGAGTATCGAGAAAAGGGCTGGATTGTCTCACCTCCTCTGTTCGCTCAAACAGAAGTCGGGATACTAAACTCTGCAGTTGAAACTATTAACAAAAAGGTAACAGTTTTTTATTTAATAGCAGTTTAAATCACCGAGACGCCAATGCCTCTGAAGGTGAAGACACCGTCGTCGTATGGGGTATAACTTATGAGCCTAAGGCATTGGCGCGTTCGGTAATAATATACCCGAGTGGGGATCAGCGCAGTCATTTATTGGCTGTTGATAAGTTATCTTTTCACAACTACACCACATCTTTCTTCAATTCTCAGGAGTCTACCCTTTCCGTGCTAGGAACAAACGGCTCTTGAGCATCTTGATCAGATTGGGCCTTAAGCTGTTTTGTTCTCAATATTGAGCAATAACTCACATATTTTGTCTGCAGATTTTTCCAGATCGAAGTTAGGCTGCCAGCCCCAGTCATGTCGTGCGTCATCGTCGTCAACAACATCTGGCCAGCTTGAGATCAAAGACTCAACGACCTCAACCGGTTCATAACTATATTCAAAATCAGGAAAACGTTTGCGCACCGCGTCTGCCACCATTTCGGCTGTTAGATAATAGGCATGTAAATTATATACATGACGACTCAAGTTTAAAGCGTTAGTCGCGGTATAATTAATAATACTGTCGATAACATCATCCAGAAATAGTGTCGAAATCCCAATACTTCTAGCAACAGGAAAACGAAAAGGGTTGCCCAGTATTGCGGCTTTAAAAGCGTGTGACGGAAATGCGGATACAGCCCCTTCTGGTGCAAATGGTGACACAACTAATGGAAAACGCAGACATCGAAAATCGAGCCCATGCTTTGCCTTGAAATAAACTCCTAACCGCTCGACGGCAACTTTAGTAGCTCCGTACATGCTTTCCGGCCACTGAGGATAATCCAGAGGCATTGGATTGGTATCAACCTCTGCGTAAGATGCAGCCGTACTGGCAAAGAAAAACTTATCAACACCCATCTCTACAGAGAGATTCAATAATTTAAACGAAGCAGTTGCATTGATTTCCCATGCGATTGTTAGATCCGCTTCAGAGCTTCCAGATAACAAGGAGGCTAGGTGATAAATGGTGTTCGGTCTATGCTCTGTAAGAATACTTTTCAGGAGATCAGTATCACGAATATCGCCGCAAATAACCGTTTCGTTTTCATGCAGGTTAATGGGTTCTGTACCCGGAATATCGAATTTTACAACACGTTGTCCATCGGCCAGAAGCCTATCTGCAACGAGTCGCCCTAGGTTACCATTCCCACCAGTGATCAGCACCCGTTCAGGATTGTTATCCTTCATCGTTATTGCTCTTGTGTTGTTATCCATGAAACGTCAAATCATATATAAAAGCTATAATATCGACAACAAAAATTAAACAACGCGCCACATGAAGCTTAAAATCAAGATGCAAAAACCAACAGGTTTTACTTTCAGATACCAAATAACATTATGAATCTTACCGACGCGATCGCGTTATTTTTCATACTACTAGCACTTGCAGCAACTCCGAGCACCAGCGTCGCTCTTGTTGTAACACGCTCCGCCAGTCTAGGGGTATGGAATGGCATAGCAGTATCAGCCGGAATTGTGCTTGGAGATTTAGTATTTATCGTGCTCGCTGTTTATGGCTTATCAGTTATAGCCGAAACCATGGACTGGTTATTTCTGAGCATCAAATATATTGGTGGCGGCTACTTAATCTGGATCGGTTACACCCTGATACGATCAAGGAAAAATATGAATTTCTCATTAGAAAACTCCAGCTCAACGGGTAATCTTCTCAACAGTTTTCTATCCGGATTTTTTCTTACGCTTGGAGATATAAAAGCCATATTTTTCTATGTAAGCTTATTTCCTACTTTTGTTGACTTAGATTCATTAAGCACTAAGGATCTCGTCTTAATTGCTTTTGTTACTATAATCACCGTGGGTGGAGTAAAAGTCACATATGCTTATTCTGCGGTAAAGCTTGTGAATGTATCTCGCCACCAAAACTACGAAAATATTGCAAAGAAACTTGTCGGCAGCCTGATGTTCATTGCGGGCATAAGTTTTATATTTAAAGCATAAAAAAGGTAATTTAATCGAAAACTAACCACTACATACTGTTACGCACAAAAGCGTCATTTCGTGTATTTAATTTTAGGCGAATTCAACTCGTAAGTGCAACTCATGAAGAAAGTGAGAGGGTAAGCTGAGATAATAATCGCTTTTCCTCTCGCCAAAGATGAGAAGCAACATGAATCACTATACCCAACTTACCCAAGATCA
>CAJQKF010000083.1 GCA_905478855.1 uncultured Gammaproteobacteria bacterium | reverse complement strand
ATCAATGGATCGAGTTGTATAACCACGAACGGCCTCACGATGGACTTAATGACATGACACCTGCTGAGTATTTAAATGCAGCTTAATTTCTCTACGTTGCCCCTGTGTTAAAAATGGGGTATTTACATAAGCCCTATCCAAGTGTAAAACTATCTGCGCAGTGACATGCATTCACAACACCAGTTACTAGGCCATTATTGCTGTGCTTATTCGGGTGTGTGTTGATAGTGATTGACCGGGAATGGTAAGACGTGCTTTTAGGATGACAGTCTAGGAGCATTAAACTGGCAAACGTTAGCTTTCGAGTTTATTTCGTTGTTTTATTTATCTACCTGCAATATTCTGGGATTTATCAGCTACTGTTGTGCAATGGATTGAATGCGTCCGATATTTATTTTGCCGTCTCATCGTTACGAACTGATTTTTCTAATTCTTCCATGAGAATAGGAATTGCAAGATTACATGAGTGTATGCCCATTACCGTTGTTAGTTGAATGGTTTCAAGGATCTCCTCTTTGCTCGCTCCGGCACTAAGTGCATTTTGCATGTGTCGTCTGACACCCGGACCGTACAGATGGGTTGTGGCAGCATTAATCGCAATCAATATGAGTTCCTTATACTTCTGCGGTAAGGGGCCCGTTTTTTGCGGCACACTACGAAAAGCAAGATAGGCTTCCAGAAACTCTGGGTCTAATTCGGCAAACGTATCCCAAAGAGGATTCCAGTCACCCTTGTTCTTGTGCTCGGTCGTATTTGGAAACGGATCACTTGATTGAGTCATTTCAACCTCTTCGATGTTTAAAAGAATCACGACGAAAGCTATACAAAGCCTTTGGGTCGATAGCTACGTCGATAACGGCGGGTTTACCACAGGATAGTGCTGCCTGTACTGCTTCACCAATTTCCGCTGTGTGTTCTACGCGGTAACCTTTTGCGCCGTAAAGTTCTGCCACTTTATCAAACGGCGGGCTGCTTATATTTGCACCAATATACCGTTCATCAAAGAAATCTCGCTGATAGGCTTTTTCGGCTCCCCAGCACTGATTATTCATAACCACGGTTACGGTATTAATTCCGTAATCAACTGCAGTGCTAAGCTCAGATAATGTCATACCAAAGCCTCCATCGCCCATTAAGCTGACCACGGAGCGTTCCGGTCTGGCCAGTTTAATACCCAGCCCACAAGCAAATGAAAAACCTACGAGCCCGAAATCAAGTGGCGTAAATAAAGATTTTGGCTGCCAATAGTTCAAGGCATCGGTGGCCTGTAAGCATAGTGTACCGGCGTCCATTGTAACGGCCATGTCTTTCGGTAAAACATTACGTAATTCTTTGTAAAGGGCAGAGGGTTGTATAGGGTGAACGTCACTCTGGGCCTGTTCATCACGAAGTTTTAAATAGCTCGAACGTTCATTGAGAAATGTATCTGTCCAAGACTTGGATTCATCACGGGATTTATGCAGCCCTAGTTCAACGACAAGTTGTATTGCGGCTGTTGGAGCGTCAGCCCAAATTCCGATCTCGATCGGAAAGTATCGTCCTAATGCTGTTGGCTCAAGGTCGATCTGAATGATTTTTGCTTGCTCGTTGATATTATCGTAAGTATAAAACGTGGAATTGAATCCTAGTCGTGTACCAAGCGCAAGAATAACATCGGCTTCTTTTACCAGTCGGGAGGCGACCGGGTTGCCTCTAGGACCCATCTGGCCTGCGTTTAACGGATGTTCAAAGGGTATTGCGTCCCCATGGCCCGGAGCAGTGGCTATAGGGCTGTTAAGGGTTTCAGCTAATTCTAATGCGCAAGCATAGGCTTCGGTATTCTTTATACCACCGCCGGTGACTATTACAGGTTTTTTTGTGGCTCTCAATAGTTCAACGGCTTGTTTAATCTGCTCGGCTGAAGCCGCCGGATCGCTTTGTGAGCGGTAAGCTTGTGGTGCCTGATATGTTGGGAATTCGCTGACATCGGATAGGATGTCTCTCGGTATGTTCAGTTGAACTGGCCCTCGTCTGGGTGTCATGGCAACGCGAAAGGCCTCGCGAAACATCTCAGGTACTCTGGAGGTTTGAGTGATTGTCCAGGTTTTCTTGGTTATTGGTGTGAACAGAGCTTGTTGGTCAACCTCCTGAAAGGCATCACGATAGACATGCTCTGTTGATAACGAACCTGCAATAGACACGACTGGTGAAAATGCCGCTTTTGCCTGTGCTAGACCGGTAACAAGGTTAGTGGCACCTGGACCATTTTGACCAGCAAGGATAACACCTGGGGTGCCACTAGCACGGGCATACCCATCTGCCATGTGCGTGCCGGTGCGTTCGTCGTGAACGCCAATGAAATTTATATCCTGTGCGTCGTAGAGAGCATCAAACATTTCCATTGTTGCCGATCCGATTAAACCGAATACATGCTTGGTGTTTTCCATTTGCAATGATTTTACGGCGGCTTGGCCGCCAGAAAGATTTTTCATCGTTTTAAGTCTCTGCAGAAGGGAGTTGTTTAAATCAGTCCTCAGGAGGATATATCTCGTGAAGAAAATCAGTAATTGGTTTTATGAATGTATTCGCTTGTTCAACAAGCCCCATATGTTGCAGGCCGGGAACTATAAAAACATGAGAGCCGGCTATTTCCTTTGAAATGGCGTACGCCATAGCAGGTGCACTGCCGCTGTCGTTCGCGCAAGTAATGATTAGTGTTGGGGTACAAATTGGCGGTGTTGGTCGAATTAGTTCCAAAACACCCGTGGCTAAAACCTGTCTACATTGGGCATAGCTAATTGGTTCATTCGCTAATACAGATTTTCGAATACTTTCTAGATAATTTTTATGAGTGCCCCGAAAGTGCGGGGTAAACCATCTCTCAAGAGTGCTCTCGATCGTTGCCAAGGCACCACCTGCCTCTGTATTTGTAGCGCGTTCTTCAACCAATTGTTGGGCAATTGCTCCACGTTCATGAGGTGAATTTAAAATAATTAGCGCGTGTAGGCGGGTAGGGTGATCCATGGCAAAACGACGATTTATCATTCCACCTAGGGAGAAACCAACAATTGAACATGTGTTTATGTCCAGATGGTCTAGTAGGTCTCTAAGTTGATTTGAGAATACGGTTAGGTTTGGCTTAACGGGAGGCGCTGCACTTTCGCCATGTCCGTATAGATCGAAATCCAATACTTGATAATGATTACTGAGTGCCGGCACATACTCTTCCCAGATGTGCCGATTTAATCCTAGACCATGAATAAGGACAATGGTTGGCTTACTTGCCGATCCTGTTAACGAATAAGACGTACCACTATTGGTTATTCCATAACTATTGTGTACCGTTCTCATGGTTGTTCTTATGAATTAAATTCGTTAGAAATTATGCAAACTCTGGCATGACTTGCTTGCAGAATAATTCCATGGATTTTACTTGTGACTCTATATCCAGACCCATAGATGCATAATAAATAAAAGCGTCTACACCTAAAGTTTCATATCGCTTAAGCTTATTAGTTACCGTATCCGGCGTGCCAAACATCAAATTTTCTTTCAGCATGTCTGGCTCAACGAATGCATTGCCTTCAAGGGAGTCGAGAGAGACTCTATCTGGAAAGCCATTTACAACATCACCCGACACCATCATTAAATTACCAAATTGCCCAAGACATCGTCGTACACAATTTAACGCATTTTCTTGTTCTATATTGTTGGTGTAAACCGCGGTGTGACGCATCATGGCGAACCGGCCGTTAAATTTTTTATCGCTTTTAGCGATTGATTCATCCAGGCGAGATTTATATAACTCTGCTTCTTCAAACCCTTTTGTAAGTGGCCAACTCATAATGTTTGCGTTATTTTCTACTGCATAATCAAAGGTGATTGGGGATCGTGCAGCTACCCAGACTGGAACATCACTCTGAACGGGTTTAGGGCAGGATGTCGCCTTTGGAAATTGCCAATAGGTGCCGTTGTGCTCAACATCGCCTTTCCATAGTTTTTGTACGAGTGGCAACATTTCTTGCATGTATCTCCAACTGTCGGTCTGTTTTAGGCCTGGCATCATTCGATCAAATTCCCGTTGATAAGCTCCGGAACCTATGCCAAATTCTAAACGTCCGCCAGATATAAGGTCTAATAGCGCGGCTTCGCCGGCAAGGTTTATCGGATGCCAGTATGCGGCGTTTGCAACACCGCAACCCATTCGAATATTTTCAGTATGGGTTGCCCACCAGGTAAGTATTTGAAATGGATTGGGTGCGATGGTCATTTCCAAAGCATGATGTTCAGCTGCCCAAACGACCTCGAAACCGGCTTGATCAGCCATTTTTACCATGTTGAGGGTGTGATCTGCGACAGTCTTCATGTCAATACTGTCATCCATTCTTTCTAGATTTATGGCTAGTTGAAATTTCATGTTTTGTTCTCCGCGTGATTAATGCGTTTTTAGATAGTTACTGTTAAAAATTTAGCGAGCAACAAACTGACTGCCTAGAGGCTCGCTTGAGGTGTTCATCCAGACGGTTTTAGGTCGGGTATAATCATATATTGCTTGGAATCCGCTTTCGCGTCCGTACCCTGAATTTTTCATTCCACCAAATTCGGCTATTGGTGATACCGCGCGGTAGGTATTAATCCATATAATACCGGCCTTAACTTTTTTTGAAACTCGTAATGAACGTGCGCCATCACGGCTAAAGATTCCTGCTGCCAGGCCGTGTTTGGTATTGTTAGCAAGACGAATAGCTTCTTCTTCATCTTTAAATCGAAGTACGCTGAGAACAGGGCCAAATAGTTCTGTATCCACGATATTTAGTTCAGGCCCGGGACAATCAATAATAGTTGGCTCATAGAACAGTCCGCCCAGCTTTTTCGGTTGCTGTCCACCACAGAGGACCTGTCCTCCTTCGGCTACCGCGTGGGCGACTTCACGTTTAATATTATCTAATTGGTCTGCCGTGCATAAAGGTCCCATTTCAGTTTCTTCAAGCATTGGGTCTCCAATAAGGATATTTCGTGCTTGTTTCGTCATGCGTTCTAGAAACTCGTCGGCAATAGTATCCTGCAAAAGAAGTCTTGATCCGGCGACACAACTCTGGCCGCTGGCACCGAATATGGCCCCAAGAGCGCCATTTACGACGCTATCAATGTCGACATCTTCAAATACAATAAATGGGGACTTTCCGCCGAGTTCTAGCGATACTTCAGCGAAATTATTTGTTGAATTATGCAAAATGTGTTTTGCAGCGGTTGGCCCACCGGTAAACGAAATACGCGAGACCAATGGATGGGAAGTTAGTGTTTTTCCACACGGATCGCCATGACCGGTAATGATATTCACTACTCCATCAGGTATGCCTGCCATAGAAATCAGTTTGCCGAATTCCAACATGGCGGCCGCGGCAAATTCAGAGGCCTTTAAAACAGTAGTGTTTCCGGCAGCGAGAGCCGGGCCAATTTTAACCGCACTTAAAAATAGTTGTGAATTCCACGGCACAACAGCGGCGATTACGCCTAGAGGTTCTCGATGGGTGAACACAAATAAGTCGGGTTTATCTATAGGTAAGGTTTCGCCATGAATCTTATCGGCGCATCCAGCATAAAAATGAAAAAACTCTGATATATATTGGGCTTGCCAGCGAGTCTCTTTATACATTTTTCCGGTATCAATGCATTCGATCTTGCCTAGGCTCTCAGAGTGCTCAGCCAATAGGTCGGCTAATCTGTGTAAGCAATGTCCTCGGGCTGTGGGTGACATGCCGGCCCAGGGTCCAGAATTGAATGCTTTGTCCGCTGCATTTACCGCTGTATTTACATCGTCGATAGTAGCTTCGGGAACTGTGCACCAGACATTTCCAGTTGTCGGGTTTATGCTGTTGAAAGATGACTTATCCGATGCATTAACCCATTTTCCATTAATCAGCATTTGGTAATTTTTAATATCGCTCATAGCGCTTTTTAGTTCCAAGGTTCGTAATTAAATCAATAGGAGTGCTAACAGGTATTTGCTTGTTGCTCGGCTAGGCTCATCAACAAGGCTTCACGAGCTGCCTGTAAATGGGCAATGCTTGCTGCTCGAGCGGCGAATTGATCTCGTTCTATCAAGGCTTTGGTTAATTTGCGAAATTCGTCTAGGGAAGCTTTCCGTCGTGAGGGCTCCACCATTTTCTTTGCACGAAGATACAATACTCGGTCAATAATGCTGCCTAATGCACGACGAATTTCTTCGTTTCGGCACCCGCTAAACAATACGTGGTAATACTGTTCCTTGGTTTGGCGCATCCGTTGCAGATTAAAGTCTTCGTCTACTAAGCATTGCTCAAGCTCCTTCATGGCAAGTGACAAAGCATCGATTTCTAGATCACTCGCTCGTTCCGTAAATAATTCAGCGGCTTGGGTTTCGAGCAAAGAGCGTAGTTCAAAAATTTCGGATATTTTTCGTGCGCTTAATTCAGCAACACTATAGCCACGGTAGGATTCTCGGACAATAAGACCATGTACTTCCAGATTTACCAGCGCCTCACGAAGTATCGATCGACTGGCACCGGTCAGTTCGCATAACTCTCTTTCTTTTAATTTCTCTCCCGCTGAATAATCACCGTCTAATATTGCGGTCCGAAGTAAGTGCTGAGTCCGATAGCGTAATGTAGAGTCACTGTCTGATCCACTTGTATAGCTAACTGATTGATCTTGTGTTTTTGGTTTCATCAGAAAAGGTGTTAAGGTTGAGAATTCCTAAATATTTTACTTTTTGTATACAAAAAAAGTCAAATTTATTTAAAACATGCGATAATCGTCTATATTAGATTTTTTTTGTATGACAATAAGTCGTTTATAAAAAATTTTTGATAGCCTTGAAGGTTATTTTGATACCGATTTGTAGGGATAAATTTATTGATATACTCTGCAACCTTGTTTTGCCTGCGTCAAATGTTCAGTCTTTAAATAAAACGTCGTCTATGTCGTTTATTTGAATAGGTGTTGCATAATCTCAATATATTTATGAATTATCATTAACCACATCACTTTATTCATGCGTAGAGCTTTTAAATGACACCTGACGAAATTCTAGCTTATCCGGCACGCGTATTGAGTCAATCTCAGCGCGAGTCTTATTTTGAACACGGATACTTGTTGGTTGAGGGACTCATTGATGAGAATACAATCGACCATTTACAAGCTGTGACCGACTCCTATTTGAATCAAAGTCGACTTCTTTCAGAGTCTGATGCATTTTTTGATTTGGCTCCTGAGCATTGTAACGCTCGTCCTATGGTTCGCCGCTTTAAAGCACCGGATGTAGTTGATGAGTATTGGCAATTCGCAAATGGTGTGGTGGCTGACGTTTCGGCTGACTTGCTGGGTCCAAATGTAACTTTTCATCACTCAAAACTTAATTTTAAGTGGCCGATGAAGTCTCAAAGCAATGCGGTTGGCTGGCATCAGGATGTACCTTTTTATCCCCATACCAACTATAACGTTTTGGCCGTTGGTACCTATCTAACCGATACCTTGGAAAAGGATGGGCCGATTCAGGTAATACCTGGAAGCCACGAAGATAAATTGTATGAGCTTTACGATGACTCGGGTAATTGGACAGGCAAGTTGAAGCCGAAGGATGCAGCGTTACTGGATGAAAATCGTGCCGTAAGTTTGCCCGGGCCACGAGGATCAATAACCATTCATCATGGAAGGGCAGTTCATGGGTCGCAACCAAGTCATGGCGAGAACCCTCGACCATTACTCATTAATGCGTATGTCTCCGCCGATGCGTTTCCCTATACTGATGGCGGAGCGACCCTGAAGAACTATCGGAAGATTGTTCGTGGGAAGCCTGCGAGTTGGGCTCATCATGATCCCCGACCCTGTCCGATTCCACCAGACTGGAGTAGGGGATATACATCCATATATGAAGCTCAATCCAAGAAATAGCAGTTATGAATGTATTACATCGACTTATTGCCCGGTATAGCATTTCGTCTGATGCACCGAATGTAGATCTACGTTACTTATAACTTGTCTAGAGACTCGTGTTTTGAAAAAAAAATCTGAATATACGCTGACCAGTACCCATTGGGGTACCTATCGTGTTGAGAGTAAACAGGGGCAAGTTGTTGCAATGCACCCGTTTGAAGAGGATTCTGATCCGTCTCCAATCGGAAACGGTATTATTGATGTAATTGATGCACCATCGCGTATTCGAAAACCAGCCGTGCGCAAGAGTTGGCTCGATAGTGGACCCGGTAGTAAGAATGATTTGCGCGGTGTAGATCCATTTGTAGAAGTTTCATGGACAGAAGCCGAAACGCTCGTTGCAGACGAATTGCAAAGGGTAAAAACTGTATATGGAAACAAAGGGATCTATGCAGGATCTTATGGCTGGTCAAGTGCTGGTCGATTTCATCATGCGCAGAGTCAGATTCATCGGTTTTTGAAATGTATTGGTGGATATACCCGCTCGGTTAATACCTACAGTTTTGCCAGCGCCGAAGTAATACTCCCACATGTTATTGGTGATTTATTTTCACTTTTACTGCAAACAACCAGTTGGCCATCTGTTATTGAAAGCAGCAGTTTAATTGTTGCGTTAGGCGGTATTCCCATGCGTAATGGCCAAATTAATTCAGGCGGTATCGGCCAACATGTGCAACGTGACCACATAATAGCGGCAAGAAAGGCGGGTATCGAATTTGTTAATGTTGCTCCAATTGCCTCAGATATTGAAAATGATATTGACTGTCAGTGGATACCAATCCGTCCGGGCTCGGATGCAGCCTTACTCATTAGCCTGGCCTATATATTGCATCATGAGGGGTTAAGCGATAATGGCTTCATCGATCAATTCACCAAAGGATTCGATGTCTTTCTGAATTATCTTAATGGTGTGGGTGACGGAATAAAGAAAGATGCACTGTGGGCGGCGGACATTTGCAATGTTCCTGCCAATGACATTGTTGATCTCGCTCGAAGAATGGCGACTAATCGCACAATGCTTTCTATTAGTTGGTCTCTTACACGGCAGCATCATGGTGAACATATATATTGGGCCGCTGTAACCGTTGCGGCTTTGTTAGGACAAATTGGCTTACCTGGCGGTGGTATTGGCTTCGGCTATTCAACGACAAACGGTATTGGTGCTCATAACACCAAGATCCCGGGAGCATCTTTGCCACAAGGTGATAATTTGGTGCCAGACTTTATTCCGGTCGCACGAATAAGTGATATGTTGCTCAACCCGGGGGCCACATTTGATTACAACGGACAGACCGGTATTTACCCTGATATTCAGTTGGTTTATTGGGCAGGTGGAAACCCATTTCATCATCATCAAGATCTAAATCGTATGCGCCGAGCGTGGCAGAAGCCCGATACTGTAATTGTGCACGATTGGTGCTGGAACAGTAGTGCAAAGTTTGCGGACATTGTGTTGCCCTGTACTACGGCACTGGAACGTAACGATATCTCAATATCCCCGCGTGATCCGTACGTCATTAGTATGCAAAAAGCGATTGAGCCCGTGGACTCAAGCCGAAATGACTATGACATCTTTCGAGGAATTGCCGGGAAGATGGGTATAGAACTTATGTTCACCGAGGACAGAGATGAGGCCCAATGGCTTGAGTGGATTTATAAAAAGACGGTTGAACGGGCAAAAGAGAAAGAAATAGATTTTCCGGATTATGATGATTTTCGAGAGTTGGAATGGTTTAAACCAGATGCTCCAAAGGAACCGGTGGTGATGTTGGAACACTTTCGTAAAGATCCTGTGAAATACCCTTTATCGACACCATCTGGGAAAATCGAGATTTATTCGGAGAATATTGCAAAATTTAATTATGACGACTGTCCCGGACATCCTACCTGGATGGAACCTGCAGAATGGTTGGGTGGCGATCTATCAGAATATCCGTTGCATTTAATAACTAATCAACCGAAGACAAAGCTACATTCGCAATTGGATCATGGTTCTCATTCTAGAAACTCGAAGATTCAACAAAGAGAACCATTGTTAATTAATCCAAATGACGCATCCGAGCGAGGGTTAGTGGAGGGCGATGTGGTAAAAGTTTTTAACGCTCGTGGAGCGTGTCTGGCAGGTATTATTGTTAGTGACGAAATTATGCCTGGTGTTGTACAGATGAGTACCGGAGCATGGTACGATCCTGTCGAACTCAGTGTTGAGGGTAGTTTATGTAAACACGGGAATGTTAATGTTTTAACCGCTGATTTTGGTACCTCGAAACTTGCACAGGGTCCAAGTGCTTTAACGTGTTTAGTTAATGTTGAGTTGTACGATCAAGAGTTGCCTGTGGTAACAGCATTTGATCCACCGGAAATATTGAAGAGAACTGGTAAGTAGTGGTCTTCTTTGAAACGATGTGAAAGTACCTAACACGAATTTTCCTGCAATCTTAACATCAGTGGATTAGTTGTTCTGAATTCAAACTGATTCTTATTCTAATGAAATTTATTCATACTTCAGATTGGCACATCGGCCGGCAGTTTCACAACGTGTCGTTGTTGGAAGATCAATGCTACGTGCTGGATCAAATTATCGCGTATATTGAACAACAATCGGTCGATGCAGTGGTGATTTCCGGTGATATCTATGATCGCTCGGTTCCACCTGCTGCAGCGGTGCAAGTTTTGGATAAATATGTAGATATGATCTGCTCCACATTAAACGTACCTATCATCATGATTCCGGGAAATCATGATGGTGCAGAACGTCTTCGTTTTGGTTCCCGTCAACTAAGTAGTTCCGGTCTACACATACTCGGCGATTTAACAAATATCACCGAGCCGGTTGTCGTAAGTGGCCTCGACACAGATGTAGCCTTTTATGGCATACCCTATAACGATCCGGAGTCGGTGCGAAATCTATTTGATGTGAACGTATCGAACCACGATGAAGCACATGGTTATTTGGTAGATGAGATATCCAGTCAATTGTCGGCAGATAACTGCAATGTACTTTTGAGCCATTGCTTTATCGACGGTTCTGCTGAGACTGAATCTGAACGACCATTGTCGATAGGCGGGGCAGACCGTGTCTCTTACGAGCCATGTAAGATTTTCGATTATGTTGCCCTCGGTCATCTGCATAGTCCTCAGTACAGAGGCCAAGAATCGATTCGGTATTCGGGATCAATTCTTAAATACAGCTTTTCTGAACAGCATCAACGAAAAGGTGTAACACTAGTAGAACTGGGTAAGTCCGGATTTGTTAGCTGTATCCATTTACCGCTTACGCCAATGCGAGATATGCGTGTTATTGAGGGCGAGCTTGATGACATAATCAAATCAGGTAAAACAGATCCAGGCAGTGACGATTATTTGTTGGTGCGGTTAACCGATAAACATGCTGTGCTGGACCCCATGGGAAAGCTCAGGGTCGTTTATCCAAACGTGCTGCATTTGGAAAAACCGGGAATGTATCACAGCACGGATAAACTGGCTCATCAGGAGAAAATGAAGCGCGGTGAACTGCAAATGTTTAGGGATTTTTACAGTCAGGTTTCAGGCGACACCCTGAGCGAAAGTCAGGATGAAATTGTGCGTAACGTGATCGAAAAGCTCAATCGAAACTCGAGTCAATTCTGATGCGTCCATTACGATTAACGTTACAGGCTTTTGGCCCGTTCGCCGGTGTTGAAACTATTGACTTTAGCAGTCTCGGTAGTAACCCTTTATTCCTAATAAATGGACCAACCGGGGCAGGGAAGAGCAGTATTCTCGATGGTATATGTTTCGCTTTGTACGGGCATACAACGAGTAGCGAACGGGATCCATCGCAAATGCGTTGTGACTTTGCGCTTGATTATCGATTAACAGAAGTTGTATTTGAATTTGCGCTGGGCGATAAGCAATATCGAATACGTCGTGTTCCATTTCAGGACAAACCTAAAACACGTGGCGAGGGGTTTACTACTCAATCTGCAGAGGCACAGTTGTGGGAGCACACAGGAAGTGATTTTGATACTTTACTTGTGCCACGCAGTGTAACCGATGCCAATTCCTTTATAGGGGACTTAATTGGATTAACAATTGAACAGTTTCGCCAAGTTATTGTACTTCCCCAGGGGAAATTTAGGGAATTGTTGCTGGCTGATTCCCGAGAACGGGAAAAGATTTTTGGGCAACTTTTTCAGACAGGAATTTATAGGCGAATAGAAGAACAGTTAAAAGCGCAAGCTACCGGTATTGTTGCGGAAGTGAGCAAGTATCAACAAGTGATTAAGGGCATTCTCCTCTCCGTAGAAATGAACTCGGAAGACGAATTAGAGACAACCCAACTGCAACTTCAGCCCGAGATAGTGCGTGCCGAAAAACTACGTAATGATGCCTTTACTGAAAAAGCAAGAATCGAAACAGAGCATCGGAATGCGTTACACCTATTCGGACTGTTTACACAACTTCATGAGAAGCAACAGCAACTGGCAGACTTGTACACTTCAGGGAGGGGGATAGAACAATTACGTCAACAGATAAAGTATGCCGAAACGGCAGATCGTATTTCGCCATTTTTTGATAGAAATAAGAGAAATGCGGTACTCGTAAAACAGGTAATGGAGCAACTATTAGAAACCAAGCATCTTAACGCTATTTCTAAAGAGCGAAAACTAAAAGCTGAGCGTTTGTATGAGAGTGCGGAGTCAAATCATAAACAGATAGCAGAGTTGCTTATAAACAAAGAACGATTGGAGCGAACACGTTTAAAAGTAGATAGGTTAACTCTGGTGAATAGAAACATCTCCAGCTTACAAGAGATTTCGAAAGAGCACGAAAAACAACGACTTGAAGTGGCTGCGAAAATCGAGAATTTCAAAAATAGAAAAGTATCGATTGAAATAGAAATCACAACGATTGAAGAGTTACTTTCGACAGAAAAGGACTGCGAATTGCAATTACATTCAATGTCACAACTACTAGAAAATAGAGAACGATTTGAGAACGTTATCGTAGATGAAAATATCTGTATTAACCAATTAAAAAATTTTACGGAATCGTATGAGTTTGATAAGCAAATATTTTTGGGTGTTGAAAAGAGCACCACTCAGATTGAGATTAAATGGCATTCGGGACAAGCGGCTTATTTGGCGTCAACCCTCGAGGAGCAACAACCGTGTCCGGTGTGCGGCAGTCTTGAACATCCGGCCCCTGCGAAGATGAGTTTGGATTTGGCAGGTGCCGAACAGATTATTTCAAAGGAGGATGTTGATAAGGCCAAAGCCGAGCTAAGAATAGCGCGGGAGGTTATGCAGGCGAGTAATAAAGTGATGGATGATAGTGTTTATAAGCTGCACATTATTCAGCATGAGAAAAACCGTATACGATCCGATCTAGGTGATTATTTAGATCGCACCGTCGATGATCTAAGAGGTCTGGTAAAGTCTTTTCAAGTTCAATTGCTTGACATTAATGAGAAAAAGAAACAGAAAGAAATTTGTAAGACAAAGATAACGGAACTTTGCAACTGGATGCAAGAAAGTGAAACGGCCCGTGAAAAACAGTCAGTTGATATGCTTGATACTAAGGAGCGGTTGATTCAGGAACAAGTCAAAGCAAGGGAGTTGGATGGTGATATGGATGATCGATGGCTTATCGAAGGGGTATTAGAAAAAGAACTTTCTCTAGTCATAGAGAAAATTACTACCATTGAACAAGAATACCAGCAGGCATCTATTTTGACTCGAAAAGCACAGTCTGAATGGGATCAAACGTTATCGCGATTTCAGTCTTTACAAGAGCAACTATCGACACACACAGTAGAACAGGAGCTTTCTCAACAAGTTTGGAAAACGGCGATAAATGAGAGTGTTTTCGTAAACGAAAGTGATTTTGAACGGTCTTGGCTAACTGATAAGCAAGTTGATGATATACGTAGCCAAGTAAATACACATGATGTTCAGATATCTGAACTAAACGGTTCGATTGCGCAGTTGGAAAAAAATACCGGGACTAGAAACTGCCCGAAGCCATCCGAGATCGAAGTACTACTTCAGGAAAAAACCGTTAATTTCGAAGAACTTGATGCTAGTTATCGTAAGCTTTATACACGCAGTGAACAATTAGCTGAAGTATCCCGAAAGCTAGAGCACGAACGCGAAAAGCATCGCAAGCTTGAGGAGTCCTACAAGGTTATTGGTACGCTTAGTGACGTTGCTAATGGTCATACAGGTAACAAGATTAGTCTCCAACGATTTGTACTTAGTGTTCTACTTGACGATGTTTTGATTCAGGCATCCGAGAGACTTTCCATAATGAGTAAAGGACGCTATCGCCTTGTTAGAAAGGAAGATAAGGTGCGTGGGAATAAAGCATCGGGTTTAGATTTACTAGTAGAGGACGGCTATTCAGGAAAGACGCGCTCGGTAGCAACATTATCTGGAGGAGAGTCATTTATCGCAGCGTTATCACTGGCGCTAGGGCTATCGGATGTTGTTCAGAACTATGCTGGTGGAATTAAGCTCGATACATTGTTTATAGATGAAGGTTTTGGTAGCCTGGATGTCGAGTCTCTAGACCTCGCAATCCGAACCCTGGTCGATTTACAGGCCAGCGGTAGAATGATTGGTGTTATCTCCCATGTAAGTGAGCTAAAGGAGCAAATGGCTCTGAGGATTGATATTACTGCGGGACGTTCAGGCAGTCATATTTCAACGAGTGTCGCGGCTTAGTTGACTCGATGTAAAACTACTACTTGATCTTACAGTTTTCTTATCGACTCTAGATATAGACTGATGATCTATAGCCGAGTTTAGCCTATTTCTGCTAGCCATCAATTCACGATATTCTTTAAGAATCCTGCAATGTCGCCATTCAACCAGTTTTAAGAATTGATTGTAAATACCCCATTTTTAACACAGGGGCAACGTAGAGAAATTAAGCTGCATTTAAATACTCAGCAGGTGTCATGTCATTAAGTCCATCGTGAGGCCGTTCGTGGTTATACAACTCGATCCATTG
>CAJQKF010000082.1 GCA_905478855.1 uncultured Gammaproteobacteria bacterium | reverse complement strand
TTTTGCCTTTTAACATTAATAAATATTTCAGGCTTTAGTGATTATTCCAAGTCGAATCGCTTGGCTGACGCATGCTGTTCTTGTTCGAACGCCTAGTTTTTTCATTATTGCGCTTACGTGAATTTTAATTGTTTGTTCACTGGTGCCTAAGCGCTCAGCAATTTGTTTGTTCAAAAGTCCGTCACTAAGCAAAGCAAGAACTTCACTTTGTCTCCGGGTTAATATTTCAATATTTGTTTTTAACGACTGTCTTTCGTCTGTTGCGGCCGGGCTTAAATCCGATAGATATTTTTCTCCGTTAAGTATTGAGTTGATCGCTTTTTCTAGCTCTTGACGATCGATGGATTTATGCATAAATCCGAGCGCTCCTGCTTTTAATACAGCATATATTTCCTGATAATTGCTTGTTGCGGATACAATTGCAACCGGCACTAGCATTTTGTTTGCAGCAATTTTATTAAGTACCTCAATGCCGTCCATATCAGGTAATTGCAAGTCGAGTAACACTAAATCAAACGATGAGTCCTGATTTAGTGTATTGATAGCCTGTTGTCCACTTGCAACGCTGATGAGCTCGGGTTCAGTATAAATATCACTAAGTAATGTGCTTAAACCGTCAGAAAATAATTTATGATCATCGACTATAAGAAACTTCAATGTTGCTAACCTCAGTATGTGTAACTCTCAGTTATATCAAACGCAGTGTATCTTAAAAAGGCGATATGTAGTCTGTGGATGAGTAGTTCAATAGTATTGGAAAGCCGCGATGGCTGCGATCCGACGTCTTTGTACTTCTTCACCAATTTGAGCGGGAGGCAGTGTTAGTTTACCTATATCAGATAAATCTATCATTGTTAGTCTGTTGTGTAATTTTTTCATATAGTCTGAAGGCGAGTTATCATAATCTGAACTATGGGTAAGTGAATTCAGATATATCTCGCTAGCCATAATAAATTGGAACATTTTTCTCGTATTTCGAAAACCGTCGAGATCTTTCAGCAATAAATATAATTCGTGCGGTTCTAATGAAGAAAATGTCGCAACTTTTAAATGATGGCGGCACATCATGAGTCCAAGGTTTTTGAAACTATTAGGAACTGCTAATCGTGCGCAAAATGAAATTAATCGAGTTATGCCTCTTTCTATCTCGGTGCGTGAGGTAACCCATTGATTATTATGAGTGCTGATTCGAACTAAACTTGCACAAAGAACGCCAAACATAACAATCGGTTCGCCGTTCCTATCGCCAGCTAGTTTAAGGCTTTCGAATAAAATGTGGTTAGCCGTGCCTTCGGGCGGTGCATTTGTAGAAACCTTGCTGAACAGCTCATCGAACTCTGGTAGCAACTGTTGTAATCCACCACATTGACGCAAGCCTACAAAGAATAAATCGGGTCTTGGTGATTTAAATGCGCGGAGTAACTCCTGCCAGATTCGCTCTGGTGGCAGTGCTGCTAACTCATCGGATAACACAATTTGAGACATAATAGACAGGGTCTCTTCGCAAATTGAAAAGCCTAAGTTTCCCAATTTTGCCAAGAACCGAGCGGTCCGCAATACGCGTAAAGGATCTTCTACAAAAGCAGTGCTTACATGTCTTAAGTATCCTTTGCGTAAATCTGACAAGCCATTAAATGGGTCGATCAGTTTTTCGCTTTCGTCTAATGCCATGGCATTGATTGTCAGATCGCGTCTCTTCAGATCTTCCTCAATCGTTACGTCAGGGGATGTCCACACATTGAAACCGTTGTATCCTCTTGCCACCTTTCGTTCAGTTCTAGCTAATGCAAACTCTTCCTTCGTTTTAGGGTGCAGAAATACCGGAAAATCCTTACCAACTGGGATAAAGCCTCGAGCCTGCATTTCTTCAGGAGTCGAAGATATAACCAGCCAGTCACGATCTGAATTGGGTATGCCTAAATAATGGTCGCGAACAGCTCCACCAACAAGGTAGTATTCTAAACCTTCGGTATACTTATCATTGGGAAAAGAAGTCAACATTGATTAGGATTTTTGTGGTTATAGTGATTACAGTTGTTGTTGCCGGCTGCTCAACGATGTCTTATTACGGACAGGCTGTTATGGGACAAAGTACTATAATAATGCAAAGTCGTTCTGTAGATAAATTATTGCAAGATAACGATATTAACGCAGATCTTCGGACTAAACTCGAGCTGAGTCAAGAAATCAGACAATATGCGATTGAGCGTTTAGCATTACCTGATTCAGGAAGTTACACAAAATACGCACAGCTAAATCGAAAGCATGTTGTTTGGAATGTGTTTGCAACACTAGCCCATTCTGTCGTTCCACAAACTTGGTGTTATCCGATCGTCGGTTGTGTAGCTTATAAGGGGTTTTTTTCCCACGCCCGAGCCATAAAGTTTGCCCGAAAACTCGAACTAAAGGGTTATGATGTGCATATTGCTGGTGTGGATGCCTACTCTACACTAGGTTATTTCGATGACCCGTTATTGAGTACCTTTATTGATTATCCATCGGTCGATCTTGCTGGGCTGTTGTTTCATGAAATGGCTCATCAGAAACTATATATTGCTGACGATACTGTATTCAATGAATCGTTTGCATCAACTGTTGCACAAGCAGGTGTAAAGCAATGGTTAACGTCCACAGGTAAAGACGACGAGTTTGAAGTCTATATGAAACGGCAGAAACTTCGTAATGAAACAATTGCCTTAATGGTAGATGGAAGAGAGCAGTTACAAAAACTATTTAATGAAAATTTGTCCGAGCGGAATTTAGATGAAATGAAGAAGTTTATTTTTTCGAGACTCTATACCAAATATATAATTATTTTGTCTTCGTTTGGATTAGATTCATCCCATGTAGGTTATCGTCGATCGGAGTTCAATAACGCGTTGGTTGCTTCATTTGGTATCTATAATCGGTATAAACCGGTGTTTATGGATATAATTCTCAAATCGGCTGGAGACTTCGCGGTGTTTTATATGGAGGTTATGAAACTGGCACAATTGCCGCCTGAGCAACGTGAGGCATATTTTGAACATCGAATACAAAACCGGATCTTTGGTGCTCATTAAGTCGATCATGCGAGCGTTGATCTTTGGTATGGCTGCAATGTGTATGTTTTTAAGCCTATCAATATCTAGTTTTGCTAGTGATGCTGTAGCGATAATGGAAACTATAACACGCCTTCAGTCGGATCTGAAAGCATTCAGTTCCAGACAAATTGAAACTGTGGACGGTTTGGAGTTCTCGGTCAGTGTCAGCGACGAACACCAACTAATGCAGTCTCAGGCTAGTTTCGTCTTACCTACAATTTCGTTTGAGTTTTTCAGTAGGGAGTTATCAACTGCTGCAAACTGGTGCAATGTATTGCTTTTGCATTTTAATGTAAAAAGTTGTGTTTATCGAAGTCAGGAAGAACGTACTGAAATTGATCTTTATTTTGGCAGAAAATACTATCAAGAGCCACCAGAAGCTTCTAAGATAAAATTCAACTTTAAATCACTACTCGTAGATCAACTCACTCGTATAGAATTAACTGCCGATTCGGGGCCTTATGGGACATCCAAGTTTCGATACGTTTTGGAGGCGATTCCCTCTGAGGACGGAGTTTTCGTGGTGCTGCAGTTGTCTAATCACAATGGAACTGCGGGACGTCTGGTAGATCTTTACTTAAGTACACTTGGTCGATCGAAGATGGGTTTTTCTGCAGCAGGTAAAACGGTGTTCGGCAAAACGAACTATGTACGAGGTCAACTCGGTGCTGCCGAGCGAAATGTCGTGCGCTACATGTTGGCTTTGCATGTAAGTCTTACCGCTGCCGATGTAAGTTTTTTTGAACGCGCTAAACTATGGTTTGAAGAAACTGAACAGTTTCCAAAACAACTGCATGAAATGTCAAGAAACGAGTATTTGAAGATTAAAAAACGAGAGTTTAGGAATCAACAACTGCTTCAAGAGTCTGTGAGCCGTGGTGTTGATTATGTTTGGCCAAGCAGTGTGAAGCAAAATGATAAATAGCGTTAACGGGAGCATTTTTTGGAGAGAAAATAACTAATGTTGGGATCCGCTAGGTATACTGCTAAGAATTATTGTCAAGGTTAAGTTGTGGTCAATAAATTAAATTATTCTGGTTGGCGTAGCCCTGTGATTGTTCTAATTGCCGGATGTTTAGTTGCTGCTATTGGTTTTGGTGTGCGTTCAAGCTTTGGTTTATTTCTTGAGCCCATAACGATGGCTCGTGAATGGTCGCGAGAAACATTTTCTCTGGCACTCGCCTTTCAAAATTTAATGTGGGGTATCGGTCTTCCTGTTGCCGGAATGCTGGCCGATAAGTTTGGCCCGGTGAAAGTCATTATTGCCGGCGCATTTATTTATGCATCAGGGATCTTGGGTATGATCCTATTCGACGGGAAATTAGCATTTCAGTTTACCGCTGGGCTGATAACCGGGCTTGGTATTGCATTTACGGCATTCTCGCTGGCGCTGGCGGCTATGGTGAGGGTTGTTGGTGAAAATAAACGCTCTTTGGTGCTTGGTTTAGGAACCGCCGCAGGATCGTTTGGGCAGGTTATTTTTTCGCCGATTTCCCAAGGGTTTATATCAGCCTGGGGATGGTCTCCTGCGCTATTGATTTTAGCTGGAAGTTTGGCACTTCTTATTCCGTTTGCTTTAGTCTTACCTAACAACACTAGCGTTCCTGGTTATCTTGATGTGGGCCAATCTCTTCGGCAAGCCTTAGCCGAAGCCCTTGGCCATCGTGGATATGTTCTTCTAACAACAGGTTTCTTTGTTTGCGGTTTCCATGTGGCATTTATAACCGTCCATTTCCCGGCTTACGTTATCGACCTTGGGCTTGATCCCATCATTGGCGCTCATTCAATCTCAATTGTTGGATTGATGAATATTGCGGGTTGTTTAGCCGCTGGATACTTTGGTCAACATTGGAGTAAAAAAAATGGCCTGAGTGTTATCTATTTTTCTCGCGCAATTATTATCATCTGTCTTATTTTAGCTCCCAAGACGGCTATGACTATCTATCTATTTGCTGCCGGTATGGGAGTTCTATGGTTATCTACTGTGCCATTAACGACGGGTATCGTGGCCCAAGTGTTCGGCGTTCGCTACATGGCAACACTTTTCGGCATCGTCTTTCTTTCCCATCAGTGTGGAAGTTTTTTGGGCGTGTGGCTGGGTGGGCGTATTTACGATGCTACAGGTTCTTATGATGGAATGTGGTGGGCGGGAGTAATGCTGGCCGTATTGTCAGCACTTGTTCATTTACCAATAAATGAAAAGCCTTTACGCCGTTTAACCGCCGATGCTTAGCGCAAGAACAGTAGTTATCTCATAGACGAGGGTCGTTCCTCTAATTCACCCGCCAAGAGTCTTTTAAATGCGAAGTATGACGGCATTTTTCGAAGCGAGTTACGATGGTCGACCAATCCATACCCCGGGTTGATGAGTTGCCACCAATAGACTCGTTCTACACAGTTTGTATGCCATGCAATTTGAAAGTATTCCGTTAGATATTGGGCCTGGGTTTTTTCGTCTACGGTGCTTCTTGGGTGCCCGGAGTTTGGCGTCCATGGTTTCGTATCAAGCAATGGCCAATTAGTTTCACTGATCCATAGTCTTTTTTTACATTTGGTAGATAAATTAAGCATGGCGTAGGTGAGTCGAATTTTTCTTTCGAGGTCGAAAACTGCATATTGTTTGCCAAACGGTGAGCCGCGACGATTCACATAAAGTAAGGCTGCGCAGATGTCGAATTTATGACGATGGAAATTACATAGTGTTCTGAGTGTAAGTAGTGGTTCAAAGTCGATAACAGACGAGCCTAAAATTCGCAGTGAGCCATCAAGGTCAGGTGTGACTCGATCCATTAGCTTTAACCAGTCCCCACTGTGACGGCACCCCCACTTGCTTCGGTTTATGGCGTTGCCAAGTTGGAAATGTTTGCATCGTGTTTGAAATGCACGGGTAATTTTTTGTACTTGCCCATTCCACTGATCCGGATTTAATACACTATCACGGCTTTGCAGAATATTTATTAAAAACTCGTGGTTTGGGAACTGATCTATAAAATTGTGATATAAATCCAGGTGATCGGCTTCCCAGCAAGGAATTCTAAGTAGTAATTTTTGTACCCCTAAATCGCCTACCATGTCGACGATCGCATTTTTATATTCGTCTGATGGGGTTACGCTTAATCCAACAAAATCATCAACTTTTCGTTCCGTTTTAGATGTTTTTAGCGATAGCGCATAACTCGCTACAAGTGCCGGTGTAAGGGCAACGGCTGTGAGCAAAACCTTAACATATTCAAGCAGGTTTTCGGCGCCAAGGCGGGGTTTTTCTGAGCGAGGAATTTGATAGGGTTGACTTGAATAAGGGTCCCACCAATCTGGCATTTTTTCCGGGTTCACGATGATTTCCGAGTGATTATGTCGAACACCTCGTGACCCAGTTTTAGACCGCGTCGTTCAAATCGAGTTTCCGGTCTGTGGGTTGGTCTTGAAGTATAAGAGCCATTTTCGGAAACATTGTGCAAGGCAGGAATTTGCTCTAGCACATTTACAATATGGTCGGCGTAGTCTTGCCAGTCTGTCGCAATGTGGAGTTCGCCACTCGGAATTAGCTTCGCTAGTATCGAGCTTAAAAATGGTACTTGTATTAGTCTTCTCTTATGATGTTTCTTTTTATGCCATGGATCGGGGAAAAATATCATGACACGAAATAATGAACCGTCTGGAATGACATTCGTCAGTAATATATTAATATCCAGATCACTGACACTGATATTTGTTAGCTGTCGAGATTCTGTTTCAATGAGGAGTTTCCCTATACCTGGTCGGTGCACGTCTACAGCCAGAAAATTATGTTCCGTTCGGGACTCCGCCATAGCCAGGACAGCATCTCCATTTCCGCATCCTATTTCCAACTCAACCGGTCGGCTTGAATCGAAAAAGTCTTTCTGTTTCTGCTTGCTTTGCTGGCTAATATCGAAACGGGGAAGTAATTCGGATAACGCCCGTTTCTGACCAGCGGTCATACGTCCTTCTCTTCGCACGAAACTGCGAATGGCGTGATGTTTTGTTGTTTGTTCTTCGCTCACGGTCTTCATCTATTTTTCTATCAGCCGAATTCTAACCTAAGTTAGATTTTTCGCTTAATTTTATCTTTCTTTTGACGATGATTTTCGATTACGTCTTTACAAGCATAGTATACGTTCAACGCCGGCAAGAACCAGGTGCGTCCCCGGTAATAGGGCCTAGTATAAAAACGAGTCTTCGTGTAGACCGTTGTTTCTTGATCTTCTGAAAGCGCGTAAGTAGCCACCCGATTACCAAGATACGGAGCCATTGCCACGCCGCTACCGGAATATCCCATCGCATAATAGATATCTTCATGACATCCAACATGTGGAATATGGTCAAAAGTAAACCCGGTATACCCTCTCCAGCTGTGTGTAATGTTTATATTGGCCAGTGATGGGAAAATTCCATTCAATAAGTTTCTCAATGTGGCCGTGGCCTTGGCCTGGGGTATATTAGTAAATGCGGCTCGGGCACCGAGAATCAGTCGCTTACCGTCAGGGGATGCACGGTAATAGCAATGTCGGCTCCGGGTTTCTACCATCATTCGCTTGCCTGGCAAAAGTGATGCCACCTGTTCAGTTGGCTCAGTCGCTATTATGAAGCTCGGTATAGGTAAGATTCTTCTTGCCCAAAAAGCGAAACTTTGACGGGTGTAGCCATTTGTGGCCATAATCACTTTATTACAACGCAGAGCTCCGGCTGGTGTTCGTATAGAGAATACCAGCCCATTTTTTTTGATTTCAATAACAGGTGTATCAGCGAATACTAATGCGCCAGCCTCTGTTGCTGCATCTGCTAAACCATCGTGTAGTTTTCTTGGGTTTAAACCACCGTGTTGGTGATAAATCAGACCTCCAAAATAATGTGGGCTAACAATTTCTGCATGCTGGTTTTGGGGATCAACCAGGGTTAAATGATCATTTAAGCCTTTAAGTTGTTTAACCTCTTTTTGCATTGCATGATAGTCAGCAATGGACCACGCCATTCTGAACCGACCTGTTTGCTGATAGTCGCAGTCAATTTTGAGATGTTTAATAAGATCAACGGTATACTCAACAGATGAGAGTCCTTCACTCACAAGTTGCTGAGCAGCCTCTGCACCATAAAGTCGGGTAGCGGTTTCGTAACTTACTTTGTGACCACTGCCTATCATTCCGCCATTTCGAGTGCTAGCACCGAAGCCCGGTTGGTTCTGATCGACGCACACTACGCTTTTACCGGCTTTTGCTAGAGTGTAAGCTGCACTTAAACCCGTAAACCCTGCGCCTATGACAACAAAATCAACGATTGATTTGCTAGTTGAAGGAGAGAATTTTGGATAGTATTTGTCTTCCACAGTATCCCACCAGTATGGGGTGTCTTTGGGTATTTGTAGCTTATCGAGCATATTTCAATTGGTTTTGATCCGCGGGTAATCTATTATCCACGCAAAATGTAACTAAACAATGATAAAGCATTGAAGTTTTAAAAAACTACCGCATATTAGCGGCTTTAATTAATCTCTTTTTTTGTAATGACACAAGGTTATTATTAATGATCGTTGATCAACAGGAACAGGCCCAAGTACTTATCGATACGTTTGAATTGCTAGGTAATTGGGAAGAGCGCTATCGATTTTTGATCGACTTGGGTCGTGATATGCCGCCTATGCTGGATGAAGATAAAGTTGATGAGAATAAGGTCGAAGGTTGCTTGAGTAGTGTCTGGGTGGTTGCTGCAAGCAGAGTCGAGGACGGTCAGCAGTTAGTTGACTTTACCGCAGATAGTGACTCTGCAATTGTACGTGGATTGATTTCGATGTTACGCAAGGTGTACTCGGGTCAGCCTCCCCATGCGATTGTGCATTTCGATATAAATGCGCTATTTACGAAGTTAGATCTAGCCCAGCATTTGTCTATGGGGCGCCGAAATGGATTGGGTGAAATGGTGCGGCGTATTAAAGTATTGGCGGCCTCATTAGCAGACTCGTGAAAGTCCTCAACTAGAGGTATACTCCAAGCCAAAGATGTAGGTTAAGGCTGAACGTTATCGGGACGGAATACAATTCCACACCGGCGGTAAGGATAACAAATTATTTGTCTAAGGCCGCGAGCGCCTGTGTTTCAGGGGCACCAAATGCATGTAAACTTCTTCCAACAACATAGGGTGTTGAAGGGCAAAAAGGTGGCGATTGCCTGCATCCAAACGCTGCAATTGCGCTAAAAGCTCGTCGCATAAATGTATGGTAAAACTTTTAGTTGTCTCCCATGCGCCTTCTCCAGCGACACAAATATTGTTGTCAGCTGTTGTAGAAGGTGCCTCACATCCCGATATTTTCGGGGTGACTGTGGATGTGCGATCGCCTTTTGATACCGAGCCGGAGCATGTGTTAGGAGCGCAAGGTATTTTACTTGGCACTACCGAAAATTTTGGTTATATGAGTGGTGCATTGAAGGATTTTTTTGATCGCATTTACTATCCGTGCCTGGAAGAAACCCAGGCAATGCCTTGTGCTTTGTATGTGAAAGGCGGGCTTGACGGAACCGGAGCTGAGCGAAGTGTTCTTGGAATTATCGGCGGATTAAAATGGAAAATGGTTTTTGAACCCGTTATCATGCAGGGCTCTCTTGATAAGGACTGGCTTCCTAAGCTCGCGGAATTGGGCATGGGTATGGCTGCGGGACTGGAAGCGGGAATATTTTAGTTCGAATGATATCGGGAACTTCCCGTTTCTCTTAACCACGCAATGTATGCTCATAGCCAAAATAATGTTTATGCCTGAATTTAAAAATTTGCCAACAGTTTTGCCGGTTTTTCCCCTATCCGGGGCGGTAGTCATGCCCGGAACGCAATTGCCGTTAAATATATTTGAGCCTCGCTATCTCGATATGATTACTCATACACTGGGCGGTGACCGGATTATCGGCATGATTCAACCGCGGTTAGTCGACGGTGATAGGGAATTATGTCTGACAGGGTGCGCGGGGAGAATTACCTCGTTCAGTGAAGCAGATGATGAGCGTTTTTTTATAGTGTTATCTGGATTGTGTCGTTTTGATGTGCTTGAAGAGATCACGACTGAACACAATTATCGAAGTTTTCATGTCGACTGGTCGCGTTTCGAGTCGGACTATGATTCGAGTCAGGTACTTTTTAGTGATAATACTCGTGACGATTTGATGGATGAAGTTAAATTGTTCGCGAGTACTAAAAAAGCTGAGATAGATATAGAAGGATTGCAAAAATTGGATGATGTTTCGCTGGTTAATGTCCTAACTTGCGGTCTTGGATTTGAACCAACCGAAGTTCAGGGCCTTATTGAGAGTGTTTTATTGGAGGATCGATGTAAACTTTTGTCCGGATTGCTTCAAATGGAAATGCATTCGCTATCAAATACCCAATCATTAACCCATTGAAAATTTATTTTAGGGAAAAGGACCGTACCCTTTTTCGTAGTTGATGAAACAATTTTTTATCGTACTTCGAACCGTATCGTAGTGTCGTATAAAGTTCGCCTATTTCTTGGATTTCATCTTTTTTAGCCGGGAAGTTTTGCGCCATTCTTCGGCTAAAGTCGATCGCACCTTCTCCTTGATTCAACTGTTGCTGGTGCTTTAGTAGTTTTTGCTGGAATATCCGGTAGTATTTCAGTGGTGATTCTGGAAGTTGTCCGGGGCGTCTGATAATGAGATAGCTAACGATTAAAAAAATCACTAAAAGCAGGCTTAACGTAAGTGTCATCCAGCCCCAATCGGGTGCTTTGATACCTAAACTCTGCAGGAATTCTCGTTGTTGTGCGGGTCCATATGCCATGATCCATTTATTCCATCGATGGGTGAATGTGTCGCCAATCATTGAAAGGTGCTCGATGTTTTGTTCGAACCAAGTAAGTTTTAAGTACTCACCAATTTCGACATTAGAGCGACTTGTATAACCGTCTGCCTCGAGTCGGCGCAAGGCATCCATTCCATAATCGATTCGCTCAGGAGCAACCGCAGATGTTGGGTCAATACGTATCCAACCTTTATTCTCGATCCAGATTTCTGACCAGGCGTGGGCGTCGGATTGACGAAAGATGTGGTAATCACCGTTGCTATTATACTCTCCACCTTGGTAACCCAGCACTACGCGCGCGGGTATACCGGCTGCACGCATTACTGTGCTAAAGGCGCTAGCATAGTGCTCGCAATATCCTCGTCGACTGCGAAATAAAAAATCAGATACCGGTGTTGAATTTAATAGTGGTGGTTCCAGAGTGTAGTAGAACTCCTCTGTGCGGAACATTTTCAAAATACGACGGGCAATATCTAAACCATTCACTTCTTCATCAGCAAAACGTCTGCCTAGTTCCAATGTTTCGGCTTTGAGTCGTGATGGTAAATAACGATCATCCTCGATCGGCGGTGTTGTAAGTCGCGCGGCTAAAATTGACTGAGCATCGTAGGCTATGCGTTTTCGGATTTTTTTATTACTTGAACCTGTCCCGTCAGCCGCTATGCGCCCTTGGCTTTCGAGGTGCACGGGTAGGTCGAGCAATGGTAAGTAAGTTTGATTGCTGGGCTCTAAAGTAACTGAATAGAAATAATTCGTCTCTTCCTGCTGTTTTGTAACTTTATGGTTTCGAAAGTAATTGGGGCTTTGTGGTTTCCAGGATTTTCCGTCGAATTGATTCATTACCAAGACACGCCAATACATATCTTTTCCCAGAGGCGCGGAACCTTTGAAATCTACTCGAAAGGCCACTGCATCATTCAAACTTAATTTATTGATATCACCGGGAGACATCTGATCGCTTAGACCACTTGAACCCGTAGTCGGTTCTTTCACGATACCCCATAGACTGCCGTCGATACGTGGAAAAAGCATATAAGTGGCAAGTGTCAGGGGTAGGCCGTGGAGTAGAATAAGGCCGGTTAATTTTGCTGCTCGAAGAAACGCGAGCCCCTTCGGTGCGATGAGCAATTTGAAGTTTGAAACAATGATTATCAAACTTACTAGACCGTAGGTCGCTGTGACTGGCGATTGATCAAAAAGGAATGCCGATAAGACCACAACCATGAACAGGCAATTGCAAAACATGGCGTCACGTA
>CAJQKF010000081.1 GCA_905478855.1 uncultured Gammaproteobacteria bacterium | reverse complement strand
GGTCGCACGTCTTCGAATGGTCGGTGCCGGATGTGGCTGGCTCCACTTATGTCCGATTCCGAATCTGCTCTGAAGTGCAGGGCTTGAATGTTGGGGCCTGCGATACCCCCACCGGGCCAGCCGCTGAAGGCGAGGTAGAGGACTACAAGATCAGTTTCGATCTCAGCCCGACGGCGGTCACCATCGGCGACGTGGAGCTCAAGGGCGTGGCGGTTTCTGCTTTCCTCGACGGCATTGGCGCCGGTCAGATGGATACCGCTGCACTGTTGGCGCTGCTGACGGCCTGGGATGCCGACCTGGCGCAGCTTTACTTGAATGCCAGCCGCGAGACGTTACTGCAAGCACTGGACGATTACCTTGATCCAGATGGTGATGGTGTGGTCGCGTTGCTGCGCTGGGATACTCTAGAGCAGACGGGCACGATTGGATTTTTTGTCGAGCGCGAGCAGTCTAACGGCGATTGGAAACGCATTAACGGACATATGTTGCCGGCTATTTTGGCGGCGCCGATGGGCGCTGAGTATTGGCTGGCCGATCCGAGCGCGCTTCCGCGCGAATCTTACAGTTACCGGCTTATTGAGCAGGAGGCTACCGGGACTACTAATAGCTACGGACCTTTTAATGTGGAAATGCCGCAATAAGGTACCGGCGGGTGCGATCCCCTTCCCAAAATGACTGTGTTTGGCACGCATCTCGCTCCATCTCGCGCTCATCTCGGGGACACAATACTGAATAGTTATTCTACATTGTTAAAAATTTCATGCGGCACTCATTAACCAGGATTGTTTAACGTAAATTTTACAGTACTGAGATATGGCCAAGTTGGCCGAAAAGAATTAGTTTTTTGACTGGATTAATTATAGTGTAGTGAGGACGTCTGATTGTTAATTTCGTCGGAGGAATTCAAGTAGAAAAGGGACACAATCCGTCACATAATTGCGTATTGTGTCCCCGGACAAGTCCTGAAGGTTCCTAGAAATCAAGTAACTCTACGTCGAATATTAATGTTGAGTGTGGGGGGATTGGGCCGCCTCCACGAGACCCATAGGCTAAATCGCTGGGAACAAAAAAGCGGGTTTTTTCTCCAACTACCATGAGCTGCACGCCTTCTGTCCAACCGCGGATTACCTGATTTAGTCCGAACTCAATGGGTTCACCCCGGTCGACTGAACTATCGAATACAGAACCATTAATAAATGTACCGTGATAATGGACCTTAACTTTTGTTGTAGCGGTGGGGTGCTCGGTTCCTTTGCCTGGCGTTAGAATCTTGTATTGCAAGCCGGAATCCGTGGTTCTTACGCCTTCCTTACTCTTGTTTTTTTCTAAAAATGCGATGCCTTCAATTTCGCTCATGTCATTCTCGTCTGTGTTAGAAAACGGGTTGAAAATATAAAACGCGATAATAACAACTACTATAGTTAAAATAATATTTTTTGTATTCATTTTGATAGTGAATTATTTTGTCTTGATTTTGGGTTGTTCAACCAACCCATTCGGGACACAATACGTAAAATCTTCTAGGGTGTTTTAGGTCTTTCAATTAATGCGAACTAAACCATGTTAGTTGTTGCAACACCTCACGCTGTGTATTTTTCAGGTGGCTGGGATTATTGCTCGCCACAGTGTTTTGGAGGGTTTTTAGTTGTTTTACTATTGTGTCGTACTTTTTGCTGTGCAGTTTCGTTTCTGTCTGATTTAACGATATTTTTGTTTGCGCTGCATGCCCTCTCTGAAATAGCGTTTCCAATAAAAAAATATGTCTAGCGACGATTAGTTTTAATGTATTTGTATCTAAACATAAGTATTGTTCACCTCTTAATTGGCCTAGTAAGTTACGCCCATATTTTTTTGTGGTAGTCCAGCTTACGCCGATTGCTGCCCCAAGGGCGGTTGCGGCTCCAAGACTGATGCCCGCCAATACTACATCTATTCCCGCACCTACGGCCGCCCCTGTTGCGGCAGCTGAAGCCGTATCGATACCAAAGTGCTTCAGAGTCTCTGGTGCAAATAAGTCGCTGTTCCAATGATTATTAGTAACAGGTAAGTTAATCAGGTTTACATCATTTTTTGAAAACTGCATTAGCTCAAGTAAATGTTTTAAGCATGCGTGTTCTTTCAATCGGATTTGATTTTGCAGTGATTCGCTGGCGGTTTGCACAGATTCGCCTTTTTTGACGGTTACAACGGTGTGGGCTACTTGGACTAAGCTTTTTGCGGCAACTTTATAACACGCGCTTTTTAAGGATTGCCACTGTGAGGCGTGTTCGCTCATTAAACTATCCAGCTTTTCGTGATGCTGCTCCAATACAGTTTGGAGTTTTTGATACAGACGCTTTTCAGCATCAAAATCAAAAGCTACGGTGTCAAACTCAATTACTGTATGAAGATTTAAGTTAGCAAGGGTCTCACGCCACTGGCTTTTATTATTATGACTGGCATTAATAAAATTTAGAATAGGAATAATCGGACGTGCAGCAAAACTTAAACACTTTAGTTCGAATAAATATTTCTCTAGCACAGCTTCGCGACAGTCAATAACATACAGCATTGCATCACAGATGAGTATTTGCTTTAGAACTTTTAGTTCTTGTTCAAATTCTATGGCGTACTTGGAATCGTGTACAAATTGATTTAGTGCTTTTCTTCCGGATGCAATCCCTGTTTTTAAAGCGTTTATCGCATCGAATAGTGCGTTGGAGTCCTCCAGACCCGGAGTGTCGCGTAACTCAATTATTACCTCGCCTGAGCTTGAAATTGTTACCGACTCTACGTGACGTGTGGTCCCTGAAGCGTTGTCTACGTTGCCAAAGTTTGCGTCACGCAACAGAGTTCGTACCAGAGATGTTTTACCCGTGTTTGTATGGCCGACGATACAAAGTGTGAGTGTGTTTGATCGTTGCCTATGTTCCATTGTTTGCTTCACTATTTAGGGCTTCTCTCAAATCATAGTCTGAGTCTTGGTTTTTCAAATCAGCTATCTCGAGTATTGCACAGTGCTCTGTGTGGATGGCCAATAAATTTGCGACGCCTTGCCACGCATGCAAATGCTGCTGATTTGTATCTGCTGAATTTAGGGGCATTTGAGAGGTGCGCTTGAACAGTGCACAGACCATCCAATATGAAGCCCTTGGGTTGGTTTTAACCAGATCTTCCAACAGGCGGATCATGCCTCGGTCTGGAGACTTTTGCCCATTAACTAGAAGTATTATTGGAGTTTGTGTTTTGCTCAAGGCCGTTATTGCCTGCTGAGCAGTGGCTTTGTCAATAATGTTCAGAAGCTCTTGCCGATTAACCCAGGAGAGGATTGTTTGCGGCAGTTCTAAACCTACCCAGAGTGCCTGAGAGGGCAGAGATTTTGACGCAAAGTGATGTTTTTGTAACATGCGTCTTTGCGCATGTGATGTTTCTTCATCAATGATTAGGCTGTATGTAGACAGACTGCGCCAGTGTTTTTGTAAGCGCAAGTAATAAGGCGCGCTTAAATCTAAGGTTTGTTTTTTTAAACAAAATTTTTGTATTGCTATGCATGCCAGCCAGGCGGTTAAACGTGGAACAATGCCATAAAAGGCTAGGCACCCTATTAAGAAGTAGCCCCATAAGGCTCTTGTTTCAGGCGCACTTGGGGTGCTGCTGAGTGCTTGGGTAGAGGCATTTGTACCTACTTGGCTGGCTAGCAAGTCTGCAGTTGAAGGTCTAGGTAGGTTTAGCCAGTCCATTGGTGTTGATAATGCATTGGTTAAGACGGAAAAAACATCATTGTTTAGGATCGTAGAACCCCAAACAAAATCATATTGGCGTGTTGAAAGAGTAACGGTCAGCAGTGCGAGTCCGCCTAGTAAATAACATAGCCAAAATAAGTGAGTAGTAGCGCTAAGTAACCAGCGTCCCGATAGAGAATCTAACTTCCACTGAAGCCAAATTTTACTCGCGGCTAAGGTTGGGTCATCAGAGCGGGATGAAGATACTAGCCAGGTTAATATATGATGGAACAGGCTGTCGCGTGGGCTCTTGGCTCGGGAGTGTGACCATACCGATAATACGAGCCAAATAAGCAGGGATACGGTGTTAAAACCCAGAAGAACAATAAGAATCCAAAAAATGTTTAGGGTGTTAGTATTGTTCTCGACCGCTTGTATTACAGTAGAACCTCCAGCAATGAGCGCAATAACTGCGATGATGGTTAGAAAGTGGTTGTAACCCTTTGCTGCTGCGCTGAGAGTCTTGTCTAGCGGGTAATTTAGTTTCAGGTGTTCTGCTCGAGAGTCTAAGTATTCCTCAATATTCGGTGCACTATAGTCACCGTTTGGGTAGATTTTACCGCTTTGCTCGATAGCGCGAATTTGTTCGATTTGAAGAATTTGCTGATGGTCCAGTGACACGTTGTTTGCCTGAGTATCAATAATTAGCACAAACCTTAACACTGACATTTTGCAATTGGTAGAGGCAAGCGGACGGTAGTGATTTACTAAATCTGGGCTAAAGGCGGGTCATTAAGTTACCCGATACTTCGCGGTAGATTGGCTATTCCGGGGACGCAATACATAATAGGAGCGCTAGGTTGTTGAAAAACAACAGTGCGCCAATTAGCTGGGTTTGCTTTCAGACCATTTTAAACTTAAAAAGATTGAGATATGGCTAGGTGGGCTGGAATGGATAGCTGAACGCTTGGATTATCTAGTGTTTAGTAAGGATATGCTGATGATTTGCTAGCGCTTAATAAAAGAATACGAAGACAGCTTTGGGCGAGTGGTTTCGTAAGTCGACTTGACGCTGTCTGGTCGGAAATTTAAACGGTAGTATTCAAGTTAAGAATTGACATAATGGGTCACATAATTGCGTTTTATATCCCCGGAAAGTTGGTTGCTTGATTGTCGAGAGCGGGTTATCGTTATTCTGAAATAAAATTGTCGATACTTACAAGCGTTTAAGATTATGTCGCGAAAATTACCTACCAACTCACTAAACCCCGCGGTGCACAGTCACTACTATGAAGGCCCAGCCGCTGAACCGGTTGGCGATGAGCTGTGGTGCTATAGCAATTACCTTTGCTACTCGCCGGGCGAGGTTATTGCTTTTCATGTTTCAACTACCGCTTCTTATTATAGTCTGGAGATTGCGCGTGATGGACTTAAGTACGAGGTTTTGTTTTGCAAAGATAATTTGCCTGGAAAGCGGCAGGACACTCCTGCGGATGCGTCGGCAGCTGGCTGTGGCTGGCCGGTCTGTTTTGAGTTCAAGGTTCCAGATGAATGGCGGTCCGGTGGCTATAGAGTAACTTGTCGGATTAAAACTGAATCTGGTGTAAAAGAACAACATCATTTTTTCCTGCTGCGCTCACGGGCTGTAAACCGCAACAAACGTTTGCTGCTTGTGTCCTCAACGGGCACTTGGTGTGCTTACAACAACTGGGGCGGCTCTAATCACTATGAAGGTAATACGGGTCCCGCGGGTCGGGATTACTCGCCGATTCTATCAATTGAGCGTCCATTACCTCGTGGTTTCGTGGTGTTGCCGAAAGACGCTCCACGAGCTGCTCTGGCAACTCCACCACATTACGATGATCCGGTAACTTACCCACACATGGAATGGGCTTACGCCAATGACTATAGCAAAAAATATGCTTCGGCTGGCTGGGCGTCCTACGAGTCTCATTTTGTCAAATGGGCAGAGGCGGAGGGTTTTGAAATTGATATTGTCTCTCAGTATGACCTGCAGCTGCACCCGGAAGTGATTGAGGGTTATCCTTGCATTACCATCGTAGGCCATGATGAGTACTGGTCTTGGGAGATGCGTGACACTATTGATTCCTATGTCGAAAGCGGTGGTAATGTTGCACGTTTTGCCGGTAATTTCATGTGGCAAACTCGGCTCGAAAACGCGGGACATAATCAAATCTGTTATAAGTTTCGCGCAGATAAGGAAGACCCGCTGCGCGATAGCCAGCGTATTACAACCATGTGGGAGGCACCGCAAGTTGCCAGACCGGGCGCGCTAACATTTGGTTTGAACTCGATTCGGGGTCTATATGTTGGATGGGGCGGTTGTGCTGCTTTCGGTGCAGGAGGGTTTCCAATTTATCGTCCTGAGCATTGGGCCTTTGAAGGCACTGGCTTAGGCTATGGCGATGTCCTCGGTGCACAAAGCAGAATTTTCGGCTATGAGGTAGATGGCCTAGATTACATTATAAAAAATGGATTACCCTTTCCGGCTGAGGGGGAGCAGGTACCGACTGGGCTGGAAATCCTTGGGCTGGGTCTCGCCTCCAACCGTGAAGTTGCCCGTGGTGTTAAATCAGAAACATTATTTCTTGGAGACGAAGACTGCGAAATGCACGCACAGATTCTCTATGGTGAAGTAACTCCTGAAACAGTAGCTTTAGCGGGGCGTGGCTCCGGTATGATTGTGTCGTTTATGAAAGGCCGTGGCGAAGTTTTCCATGCCGGTAGTGTTGAGTGGGTTGCAGGATTGATACGTAAGGATGCTCAGGTTGAGCGTGTTACCAGAAATGTCTTATCTCGCTTTATGGGTGGAAAAAATTAGTGTATTCAATTATATGGTTAATAGGCAGTAGATCCAAACGGCTTAGCTGATAATGTGTTATGACAAGCGGAAGTTGTTGTAAAAATTCAACTTTGAGTTATCGTTTTTAGGATGCTAAATTTACAGCATCCAGTTTATAGAAGGTGCACGATATATGATTTTAATACGAGACGTTGGCACCATCGTAACAATGGACGATAAACGTCGCCTGCTAAAAGGTCATTCAGTGTTCATTCGCGAGGGAAAAATTTCTGCCATTGAACTAACGGATCAACTGGATGCTTTACTTCAGACGCAGAATCTTCACGGTGTAACAATTATCGATGGTTCGGAGTCGGTGTTGCTACCGGCCTTCATAAATACCCATGTCCATACCGTCGAGCATCTTAGTCGCGGTTTGATTCCAGATGATCTTTCCACCTTTCAATGGGCCAGTGAATATGCCAATCCATTTTGCGCATCATTAACCGAAGACGAAGCCTATTGCAGTGCAAAACTTGCTTGCCTAGAAATGATATCCAATGGCACCGGGTGTTTTGTTGATGTAAATATTTTAGGAAGTCTTGGACACGTTGACGCCATCGCACAAGCGGTTGAAGACAGTGGCATGCGGGCAATACTCGGCCGTGGAGTCACCGATCTGTGGCCTGACGATATGCCAGATATTACCCCACCACTCAAGGCAGCGTTATGGCACTCTAGTGCATCCGAGGCGCTGGGTGAGATTCATTCATTGTTGTCCCGTGGAACTAGCCGAGCCGGCGGTCGAGTGCAGCTTTGGGCATCAATTTATGGATTAACCTTTTTTAGTTCCGACGAGTTGCTGAAGGGAGTCCGAAGCTGCGCTAATCACTATAACACGCCGTTGGCATTTCATATTTCATCGTCCAGAGAAGAGGCTGCGTTAAGTCTTCGCACACACGGTGTCTGGCCCATAACCCGACTTGAGCACTTGTCCGTGCTTGGCCCAGATGTATTGCTTACTCACTGCACACTAGTCAATGATCACGAGGTGGCAATTATGGCCGAGCGTGATGCTAAAGTAGCATTCTGCCCGGCGGCAGCATTAAGGTTAGCCAAGGGTACAACTCAGGTCGGTAAAATCCCAGAAATGATTGAGTCTGGAATCTGTGTTTCTCTTGGGGCCGATGGTGCATCATCTAATGGCATATTTGATCCACTCCGTCTGGCTAACTTAACATCTGGCCTATATAAAGATGCTCGATTTGACCCAAGTCTCGTGCCTGCTGAAACTGCACTGGAACTTATTACCCGTGAGGGTGCTCGCGCAATACAAGCTGAAGCTCTTCTCGGTTCAATCGAGGTTGGCAAGCTTGCCGATTTAACCTTGTTTGATTCCACTGGCCCTGAGTGGGCACCGGGACACGACATTCCCCGCACCATGATTTACTCGGTTGATGGACGTAGTATTGATACCGTAATTATTGCCGGTGAAATTGTTTTTCAGAATCGGCAATGTAACAGTATGAATAGTCGTCAGGTTATTGACGAGGCCCGAGAAATCGCTGCACGAATAGCACATCGACTAGGGCTGGACCCTCGACCACGCTGGCCTACTATTCGGTAAACATTAATAAAGGAGTTTAGTCAGGTTATAAAAGGTCGCTCGGTTGCCCGACAGCCATGCAGTGATAAATAGTCATGTTCCGTTATCCTCCTCTGAATTTACGTGCTCGAACAGGTATTTTTACCTATTAAGACAGCGTATCTTAATTTACGTGGCTCCGATATGTGCGGATATTAGTAATACATCCTTGCGACTTCAGCTTACAAATACTATAGTCGTCCTTCCTCAACGGGGTGCTCTTCAAGCAGATAATGCTGGCAAAGCTGAGAGGTGTTTTACACCAACCCGATGAACCTGATCCAGTTAGTACTGGCGTAGGGATGTGAGCGAATCTAGTATCGATTCCCCCATCTCTTTATCTATCTATTTTTAATATATTGGTATGGAGACACTAAATGTCCACGATTTATAAAATTTCTGCGGCGATTCTACTAAGTGCAGTAGTTTCTAGCTCTTGCATGGCAGCTAAGCCAACCTTAACAGTTTATACCTACGACTCTTTTACCAGTGACTGGGGTCCCGGCCCAAAAGTTAAAATGGCATTTGAAGAAACCTGTGAATGCAACTTGTCGTTAGTTGGTTTGGAGGATGGTGTGTCGCTTCTTAACCGACTTAAGCTAGAAGGCAAGAACACAAAGGCAGATGTTTTACTTGGTATTGATACCAATCTAACAGCCGATGCCCGTGCGAGTGGACTGTTTAGCGAGCATCAATTAACAGTGACAAATTCTTCCCTACCCAATGCCTGGAATGATGATACGTTTTTACCCTACGATTACGGCTATTTTGCATTTGTCTACAACATGGAGCTATTGAAAAATCCGCCAACCAGCTTGAAGGAGTTGGTCGAAGATGCGAACGGTCCTACTATTCTTATCCAGGACCCTCGCACAAGTACGCCAGGTTTAGGCTTTATGTTATGGGTGAAAAAAGTATACGGTGACAAGTCTGATGAAGCGTGGGAAAAGTTATCGAAAAGAATCGTTACCGTAAGTAAAGGCTGGAGTGAAGCATATGGTTTATTCCTCAAAGGTGAAGCTGATATGGTCTTAAGCTACACCACATCGCCTGCTTATCACATTATTGCTGAAGAAGATAAACGCTTTGCGGCTGCGGAGTTTTCCGAAGGTCATTACCAGCAAATCGAAGTCGCCGGGTTAGTTGCTGCCAGCCAACAACAGGGTTTGGGTAAAAAGTTCCTAGCTTTTATGCAAGGTGAGAAATTTCAAAATATTATACCCACCACTAACTGGATGTATCCTGCTGCATTAGACCGAGCAAGTCTCCCTGAAGGATTTAAAGGGTTGGTTGAACCTTCGATAGCACTCCTTTTTAGCGATAGTGACATCGCCAATAATCGAAAAAAGTGGGTCGGAGAATGGTTGGAAGTAATGTCGAAATAAGCGCAGTGTGATATTTTTCGCTAAAGACGAAGTTAAGCTATGTTAAGGTTAAAGAAGTAATTTCCTGTGTCGCACCCGTCCCGCTCAGGCTATTGGGTTCTGATTGTTTTGGCGCTAGCTGTGCTGGTGCCATTGTTCAGCCTACTAACGCAAGGTAACTCATCTGATGTTGTTGGTCTGAACTTCTGGCAAAGTCATTATCTTCGACAGGTCTTATTTTTTAGTTTATGGCAGGCATTTTTATCAGCAGGCCTCAGTATTGCATTGGCATTGTTGGTTGCGCGAGCATTCGCTCATCATGGTGCTTTTCCATTTAGAAGCTTATTGCTAAGATTATTTGGTCTGCCGTTAGTTGTGCCCTCTATAGTGGCCGTAATGGGTGTTGTTTCAATCTATGGTAGTAATGGCTGGATTCCTCTTGGCAGATCTCTTTACGGCTTGAATGGGATATTGTTGGCGCATGTTTTTTTTAACATGCCATTAGCGGTACGATTACTACTGCCGGTTTGGCAATCAATACCTCCCCATCATTGGCAAATGAGTGAGCAACTCGGTTTGAATCGCTGGCAACAGTGGCGACATCTAGAATGGCAAGCGTTAAGAGAAAGTTTGCCTGGAATATCTCTGCTAATATTTATGTTATGCCTGACTAGTTTTGCAGTGGTGTTAACACTCGGTGGTGGCCCAAAAAGCACAACTCTAGAAGTGGCAATCTATCAATCATTAAGATTCGACTTTGACCCACACCAAGCGGTATCACTGGCGCTACTGCAATTAGGACTGTGTTTGCTGGTTGCTTGGGGAAGTTCTCTTTTCCATAAACTACCCGATGTCGAAATATCTTTATCGAACACCCCACTAAATACAGGCATAGTCGGTCGTTATATGAATACTTTTGTTATTACGGCGGCAGTGATATTTGTTGGAATGCCTTTAATTGCAATGGTTATAGATGCATTTAATAACTCGATATTAACCGTTTTGAGTAATCCAGGATTATGGTTGTCGGCAGGTCTAACCCTGTTAATTGGGATTAGTGCATCTACGCTATCAGTTTTAGCAGGTTGGCTATTACTTAGCACCAGCACTGACTATGCAATGCTGGGGAAAAAACGAAAAGCAAGTGTTATCGAAATGCTTGGCTCGGTAGTTTATGTGGTACCACCGCTCGTTATCGGCACGGGCCTATTTGTTTTACTGGCCCCCCATATAAATGTATTTGAGTGGGCTATCCCGGTTGTTATTTTAATTAATGCCATTATGGGGTTACCATTTGTAGTTCGCACTTTGGGTCCTGCGATGCGGCAAAGTAAGATGCGCTACCAACATTTATGCGAAAATTTGGCGCTGACAAAATGGCAACGATTTAAAACTGTCGACTGGCCTTTGCTGCGCAAGTCTGTCGGCTTGTCTTCGGCATTGGTTGCCGCGATGGCAATGGGAGACCTAGGTGTTATCGCATTATTCGGCACTCCAGAGATAATAACTCTGCCGTTGATGTTATATCATCAGTTATCTGCTTATCTTATTCCAAATGCAGCGGTAACCGCAGTATTTCTATTGGGTTTTTGCCTTTCAGTATTTTGGTTGTTAGAAAAGTTAATCGGAGGCAAAACAAATGCTGAGTATTGAAGGTCTAGAGTTTTGTTATGGTGCCACTGACGCTAATTCATCGTTTCCCATGTGTTTTGATCTGACCGTTAATGCAGGTGAAATATTAAGCTTGATTGGCCCTAGTGGTTCTGGGAAAAGCACACTCCTTAAACTAATCGCAGGATTTAATGCCGCAAGCAAAGGATGTATAAAGATTAATGGTCAGCAGATTCAGTTATTGTCGCCCGCAAAAAGGCCAGTAACCATGGTGTTTCAGGAACACAATCTGTTTCCCCACTTAGATGTTTATACGAATGTTGCACTGGGTATGAACCCGTCACTTCAGTTGACTGTCCAGCAAAATCGGGCTGTTGATGATGCACTTGAAAATCTTGGTCTGGCAGGTATGCAAAAACGTAGCCCGGGCAGTTTGTCTGGTGGCCAACGACAACGCGTAGCGCTCGCCCGTGCATTAGTCCGCAAACATGCGATTCTATTACTGGATGAAGCTTTTGCCGCACTGGGACCAGCCCAACGTGAAGAAATGATCGCGTTGGTCAAAACAATGGTGGAAGATCAAAATATGTGTGCACTGCTAGTAAGTCATCAACCGACTGATGCACTACTTGCCTCAAAGCGTACTGCTTTTGTTCACCATGGGCAGATCTTTAAAATTGATGAAACTGAGAAATTACTCAATCGTTCAGATCTCACGGAAATCAATAAATACCTTGGCGCCTAAACCGACTGCATCGATTAATGGACAACAGTATACTAAAAATTCTGTAAATGCTCTGATAACATCACTTGGCGATAGCTCACTTCCCATGGTCTATGCCAGAGTTATCGCTATATCTTGAAATTATCTTTTATGGGATGCGAAATTGACAGTACGATCATTCAATATCAAAAGTTGCTAGGAACATTTTATGAGTAAATCTAGAGCAGTACTAGTGGAACAGCTATCAGTTGCTGACATTTCTCGCGTGATTGAAATGGCCTGGGAAGATAGAACTCCGTTTGAGGCGATTGAGCGACTTTATTCTCTCAATGAATCGATGGTGATCCAGTTGATGCGATCGCATATAAAGCAACGATCGTTTAAGGTGTGGCGTGAACGGGTTTCCGGCAGGAAAACAAAACACAGCATGCGACGTTCACCTGAGGTATCCCGTGGCTATTGCCCGACTCAGTATAAACAGCGTTGATTGGTGCAGACTTATGGCGCATAAAAAACAAAATTTACCGAGCAAAATATGTGTCTGTTGTGGCTTATCGTTTAACTGGCGCAAGCGCTGGGAAAGGGACTGGGCGTCAGTTAAGTATTGCTCCCAGCGTTGTCGTCGATCAATGTCTAGCTTACGAGCCTGAATGTGAAGAACACGTATAAAAAATTACGCCTTATTCTAGGGGACCAGCTGAATATAAATCATCAGTGGTATAAAAAAGAAGACACATCGGTAATTTACGTTATCGCGGAGTTGAAGCAAGAAACGAATTACACGAAACATCATATCCAAAAGCTTTGTGCTTTTTTCAGTGCTATGCAGCAATTTGCTCTAGCGTTGCAACAATCTGGCCATGAAGTTTTGCACCTTACGCTAGATGAAACCGCTGCCTTTGTGGACTTGCCTGGTTTAATTCAACATCTGTGTGTGACCTATGAGATTGAGTCGTTTGATTACCAGCGACCAGATGAGTATCGTCTGCTTGAGCAAATGAGGGTAATGAGACTGACTGATTCTCATGCAGTCCCAATACCAATCGTTGAGCACGATACAGAACATTTTCTAGTAAATTTTGAAAATATTGGTGAGTATTTTTCTAAGAATAAACATCACAAGATGGAGTTTTTCTATCGAAAAATGCGACAACGTTTTGACGTATTAATGGACGCAGGTAAGCCATTAGGTGGACAGTGGAATTATGATAGGGAAAATAGACAAAAGCTGAAGCCTCAGGATATTGCTCAGGTGCCTAAACCATTGCTGTTCAGTCGCGATGTTAGTGTCATTGTTAGGCGCATAGAAAAACATAATATAAGTTATATTGGTGAAATCACAGAGTATTTGCTATGGCCAACGACACGTAATGAGTCGTTGCAATTGTTGAGTTTCTTTTGTGAGCATTGTTTGTTTAATTTTGGTCGTTTTCAAGACGCTATGACAGCGAGTAGCCCAAATCAATGGAGCTTGTATCACTCGCGGTTATCATTTGCGTTAAATAATAAAACATTACACCCTTTGGAAGTTGTTAATCAGGCTGTAAGTTACTATGAGCGCTCAGAAGGAGTTATCAGCTTGGCCCAAATTGAGGGTTTTGTTCGTCAAATTATTGGATGGCGAGAATACATACGGGGTGTGTATTGGGTGAATATGCCAGATTATAGAGAACTGAATTTTTTTGATAATCAACAAAGATTGCCTGATTTTTTCTGGACTGGGGATACCAAAATGCATTGCATGCAGGAGTCTATTAAACAGTCACTGAAGTATGCTTATGCGCATCATATACAGCGTTTGATGGTGACAGGAAACTTCTGCTTGTTAACCGGTATACATCCTGATGATGTAGATGAATGGTATTTAGGTATATATATAGATGCTCTTGAATGGGTAGAAATGCCCAATACTCGCGGTATGAGTCAGTTCGCTGATGGTGGAATTGTAGCTACAAAACCTTATAGTGCAGGTGGTAACTATATTAATAAAATGAGTGATTACTGTAAAGAATGTCACTATAAAATAAAAGAAAAAACAGGCGATAGTGCATGCCCATTTAACAGCTTATATTGGGGTTTTATGATTCGTCATCGATTGAGTTTTGAACGAAACCCACGCATAGGTATGGTGTATCGTCAATGGGATAAACAACAATCGTCTACTCAACTAGCCGTTCTTGAAAGGGCTGAATGGTGCATTGAGCATATAGATGAATTGTAATACGTTAAAAGTGTTAGGAAAAAGTGATGATACTGCTATATATGGAAAGGTTAATTTGATAATAGTTAAGCAAAGTAAATCTGCTCAGTTGCCTTCATAACAATTTCCCCTTCATCCAGGGCGCAGAGTTGAAAAAATTTGCAATAGCGCTTCCCGGGGGTATTAGTTCATCACAAGACTGTCGTATTTCATCGGCAAGAGACATCTCCATCACAGGTAAAATATCTTGTAGCTGGGATAAAGTTCGTGGGCCGCATAGTGGTGCTGTAACGTGTGGCTGGTCTTTAACCCATAGCAGAGCTAAGTGAGCCGGTTTAAGTCCATACGTCTGGGCAATTTTAACAAATGCCTGGCCTGCATCAGCCGCTCTTTTGGTAATTCGTTCGGAATAAATTCCTCCACGATTGAAACGGAATGTATTGAAGGAATCTGGGTTGGCAGAATCATAGCGTCCGGTTAATAATCCCATAGCCAGAGGCGACCAAACAAAAACAGCCAGTCCAGCTGCGTTTGCGGCAGGCAGGATTTCGTTCTCTACCCTGCGATCAAGAAGATTATACGGTAACTGCTCCGATACCATTCGAATTAAGCCTTTATAGTCTGCCAACATGGATGCTTCAGTAATTTTCCAGGATGGAGACGTTGTTGACCCCGCATAGCGAATCTTTCCCTGACGCTGTAGGTCTGTTAATGCACCTAACGTTTCTTCGAGGGGAGTGTTCATGCACATGCGATGGGTCTGGTAAATATCAATATAATCTGTTTTAAGGCGCCTTAGAGAATCTTCACAGGCCTTTATAATGTGCTTTCTCGAGGTGCCCCTATCGTTGATTCCTTTGTTGCCTGTCCCATAGTAAAATTTTGTAGTGAGAATGATGTCATCGCGACAGTCGCTCTGCTTAATAAATTTACCAATTATTTCCTCGCTCCGACCATCGGCATAACCGTTTGCTGTATCAATAAGATTGATGCCGTTGCTAAAAGCGCAATCGAGGATTTCTATGGATTCTTTATCTGAGGTAGGATTAGCGAAATTATCACTGCCAAGGCATATGGGAGAGACTTGCAGGCCACTTTGTCCAAGGGGACGATAAAATTTTTCATTTAGCATATCGTATATCCTCCATCTACGGTAATACTTGCTCCTTGCATATAACTAGACTGATCCGAGAGTAAAAAGATAGCGGCAGCGGCTATCTCACTGGGATCGGCTAGGCGTTTTTCAGGAATAGAATCTGCAATGGTTTTGAGTTTAATATCTATTTCCTGCTGGGACATTGTATAGCCTCGTTCCGAAGCTAACATGGCGGTGTTAGTCTCTCCCGGGCGAACTTCGTTAATACGCACACCTGTACCCGCTAAATCAAGGGCTGCACTGCGGGTGATTTGACTAACCGCACCTTTTGAAACACAGTAACCAAAAACGCCAGATGCCGCTATCTCACTCCAGATGGAGCTAATATTAACGATAGAACCGGTTCCCTGTTTTTTCATTTGTCTTGCAGCCGCTCGGCAAAGGTAAAAACAGGCCTTAACGTTAACATCGATAACAAAATCAAATTCTTCATCGGTACACTCAAGTAAGCCGCTGCGCTTGATGACACCTGCAAAATTAACTAGGCCATCGAGCTTGCCTTGTTCATTGTGGGCTTTTTCAATTAATGCATTACATTCCTCAGCTTTGCGGATATCAATAACGCATGGTTCAGCACCACTTTGGTCACAAGTTTCTTTCAACGCTGGATAATTACGATCAGCAGCATAAACAGTTGCACCAAGCTCTGTTAGTTTGAGTGTAGTTGCACGTCCCATTCCAGAAGCTGCGCCAGTAACAACTATAGTTTTTTTTCCAAGATCATGGTTCATTAATATTAGTTTCCTGAAATACTTTTCCAAAAATATTTTCAATTAGGGTTTTTATGCTTAGCATCCAATTGAAACGGATACTAATATGGTAAACCATATCTTAATCGTACAAAGTGTCTTTTAAAGCTTTCTATTTCGAAATTAACTTGTTAACACCGAGTGGAACCGGCGTACGGAAAATGTCTTATCCTTGGGTTTTGGTCATTACTCGGTAAATAAATTATTATCCGGCGAGAGTATGTTTTTGACTGTTTAAAATGTCAATGAACACGTACTTTTTGTTGTTTCTTAATATAGGATGGACTTGAGTTAACTGTTGTTTTCTACATTTTTGAACGAATTTATCCTGAGGAGTTGTTGATGCTCAGCTGCAACAAGATGGCGTCCACTATTGAATAAATCATAAACGGAGGGATGCACAGACAGACAGGGTACCGGCTATCGGAAAGGTAGCCATATAGAACTCATAAGTTTTTCCAGTCAATAGCGTGCAAGGCACCTCTTGTTTGATCAGCGGTATTCTTCAACGCAAGAATGGATGTTTTGATTTGTTCTAAATTTTGCTCTTTTCCAGCCGACTCTAAAGCTCCCGCTAGATCAGACAGTCGCATCGCACCTATCGCTGCAGAACTGCTCTTAAGTGGGTGGGCTACTGTTGTTAGCAAGTGGTTGTTGCCTAACGAAACTGCTGTATGGATTGCTTCCACTTGTGAGGAGAGACCCGACAGATAGGCATCGATAATTTCCTGAAGAGAGTCTAGTCCAACATCAACACTCAGCTGAATCAAAATTTCAAAATCAAGCAACATTGGTTCCTGATCATGCGTTTCACTTGCCTGGTTGTTTAATTGATCTTTATCTTGGATTGGCGTTTTTTTTATTATCTGCAGTAGGGTCGTGTATAGCTCATTCTGAATGACCGGTTTGCTTAGATAGTAATCCATTCCGGCTGCTAATAGTTTTTCTCGGTCACCAGGCATTGCCAATGCGGTGATTGCGACTATTGGTATTTTGGCTAACTTGGTGGGTAGCTTGCGAATAACCTTAGTTGCTGCAATACCATCCAATTCTGGCATGTTGACATCCATAAGCACTAAGTCGTACGGGAGATTATTGACAGCTTCGATAGCCTCATATCCATTTGCAACCACGTCAACTTGGAGGCCTATGCGTTTTATCATAGCTTGCGATATTAGTTGATTGGCCACATTGTCTTCTGCTAAAAGCACTCTACCTTGCAGGCCAGAAAAGTTTTTATCTACTAGGTCGCTTTTGAGATTCCTTTGTTTGATTTTTTCAGCAGTAGCATCTGGGGTTGCACGTAGTAGGGGAAGTTCGAAGCAAAAGGAACTACCAACACCTTTTTTGCTTTGGAAGCTTATTTCACCACCCATCATTTCTACCAGTTTTTTACTGATGGGGAGGCCTAATCCGGTTCCTCGATTGCTCTGAGCTCCCGAATTATTTTGCCCCCAGAATTCTTCAAATAGATGCGCCTGATTATCCTTTGATACGCCTATGCCAGTATCCTTAACCGAAAACAGAACCCTAATATTGTTGCCTTCAGAATGGCTGCAGGAATAATCTACTCGTACGTAACCTTGATCCGTGAATCGAACAGCATTGCTGCAAAGATTAAGCAGTATCTGGCGAATTCGGCTGACGTCGCCGATGAGATAATCGACTGTATCAAACCCGTTTCCTTTGACTAAAGAGATCTGTTTTTCCATTAGCCTTGGCTCTAGTATCTGGAAAATATCTTCTATAACCTGCTGTGGGTCAAATATTGTAGGTTCAAGGACCAACTTTCCAGCTTCGATTCTGGAGAAATCAAGTATGTCATTAATTATAAGCAGTAGATTTTCTGCGCCCTTTTTGCCTACTTGCAGAAATTTTTTCTGCGATGAATCAAGCCCTGATGGAGTGATAAGTCCTAGGGCCCCATAAACAGCATTAAGCGGAGTTCGTATTTCATGACTCATCATGGCTAAAAATGATGACTTCGCCTTTGATGCCGCTTGTGCAGAATCCTTTGCTTTTTGTAGCTCCGCCTGTTGCTTGAGAACGTCTGTGACGTCAAGAATATAGATAGTAAAAAACTGATCGTCATCGACGGTTATATCTCTAACCGAAAACTCTGCCTGAAATTCAGTACCGTCCTTTCTTACCAACGCTATTATTTGTCTTTCAGCGCGGTTTTTTTGATTGCTTGAGATGAAATGCTTGTTCCAAAGAGCTAAATTTCTTTTTGTCACTATTATTTCAGATAATTGAAGTCCTAAAACCGTTTCACCTTGATAGCCGAAGGTTTTTTCGGCCTTACTATTAAAGTCAATAATGCAACCCTGTTTGTCAACAGAGACAACGCAATCATGCGAGTTATCAGTGATGCTCCTCCAGAAAGCCTCTTTGCGTTTAAGTTCTTTAGCCCGTTGTAAAATAGCATTATAAGCCTCTGAAAGATGAACAATGTGGTTATTTTTTTGGCTTGTTGAACCGTGATTTTCCGTCAGCATTCGCTAGTACTTCTAGTAGCTCGTGTAGTAATTTATCAAATGGACGACGAATAGCACGATTAAATGCGAAATTCGCCATTAGCAATGCAATCAAGCCTGTCAGAGATGCAGAAATTACGACATGAAATAGTTCGTGCTGATACTTATCGAATGGCGCCAATTTATCTAATGTTGCATGTATCTGGATGTCTGATTTATCGCTCTTTCTAACCCCGTTTATTCGGATACCTTCAGAGGTCTTAATTATATGTTGTGCACAAGTATTGGTTGGCCACGAATAAATTGAACTTGTTGAACTCATGCTTATCCGGATACAGTCGAAAACTCTATCACCGACTAAAGCGCCAAGAAACAAAGGAATCAACTTATTAAGATCTACGTCAGCATTGCTTTCAGCGATAAACATAAGCTGTGACATATATGTAGATGAGATGACTGCCTGCTCGGATTTTAAATCGTTGATCCGTAAACTAGAAAAAGCAAAGATGAATACTGTGACTGCTGTAATGAAAAATAGACTTGAGTAGGCGATGAATTTCAACCGCGTTCGTTTCTGAGAAACTGGCGTCAGAAAACTACTTGGTTGATAACCCATTAGTTAATGCGATCAAAGAGTTTTGTTAAAAAACTCCGTTTGCCTCGAATTTCCTGTTCAACTTGAAAATCATTTCCGGTTAAACTAATGATGTAATCAAGTAGGAAATCACCACCGCTGCTGTCTACAAAATCGGCGCACATCAAATACTTTGACCCGGTCACAAAGATTACTGGATGCAGATTTTTCAAAACTAATTGCTCAATCTTCCCAGACTCAACATTAAAATGTTCATATTTGTTATCTACTGTTCGGGCTTCAATATAGCGCTTAAGCCCTATTTGCAGCTCAACTTGCGTGTTTAATTCAACTGAAGCCGACTGCGATGGACTCGTTGTTAGTATGAAAAAAATAATGACTATCGATGCTTGAACTAGCAGGAAAAATTTGGGTAAAGATGAAATCCTCAGGGTGGATAGGGGCACGTATTTGCTGGTTGTATCCCGTCAGCATAAGTTGGACTAAATAGTCTGATTGCCTAAGAGACAGTTTTAGTTCATCGTTCACCTTAAGAGGAAACGATGATGACAAACAGTAACAAGTATAAAGATAGCGCCGAGAAG
>CAJQKF010000080.1 GCA_905478855.1 uncultured Gammaproteobacteria bacterium | reverse complement strand
GGCTATTACAGCTCAATCTGTTTGAGAAACGAGACCTAATGACATTGCTACGGGGCCAGATCATACGAGATCATCTTCATGACCCTAATCAGATCTCTTTCGTTTGAAAGTTAACGGGACAGTAGTGGAACTATATGTAAATACTTTCTTAAGTTGAAATTCTAAAATATTGTAAACATGCGAAATCTATTTAAGTATCATTGCTACCTAAAATAATATGGTAGTTTTACCATTAAGGCTCATAGCCTCATGTCTTTTAGGTTTACGGCCTCCTTGGTTGGCCGCTTTGATTATTTTCAGAAGCATTCCCTGATCCCCCCCTTGGTTAGCTCTTTTACCGAACCATGATGATTTAGTTTGGGTTTCGAGTATTTGAGCAGAATGGTGGCAGTACTTGTTACTGGTAACTTGGAATGAATAACCGTTATTCCCATAATAATTGTCCTTGAGACAGCGGATTCATAGTGATTTTCACACTGTGTATTTATTTACCCATATATTGGCCGATCCAAGGTACCAGAGCGAATGCGCGTTATCAATATCCGGTAGTTGGGTGTAGCGCTGTATCACTTTTTCCACCGTTTTAGGATCAACAAATTCGTGCAGTGTTTCGGTTTTATTTTTTAATGAATCTATTAATTTGTCCTGTAAGTTTCGAATTATAACCTGAGTAAAAACGGCGTTGAGTCGTTCGCCGTTACTTTCTCGCCAACATGTTTCTTGCGGCAAGCTGTTTTCCATTGATTTTCGTAGAATGGCTTTTGACCAGCCGGTATGGGTTTTCTCCCGCCACGATAGTGCCAGGCAAAAATCTACTAGTCGTTTGTCAAAAAAATGGATGACGGGGTTCGATGCTGTAGGCCGAAGCCACACGATCATAGCGTCCCAATGCAACGGATACATAAGGGGAGCGAATCGGTTGTGCGTTTTTTTCTCGGAAAGTTCGGCTTTCTGCAAGCCCACTAGACTGAAAGTGGGTGTCTAGTCGACTCTTTAGGTTTACCCGGTCGGCACATTCTGGGCTTAGTAAGCTGTTTTCAAGTATCTGTTGTGTGTGCTTTTGACGGGTGATGTATCGCCTAAACTTACGTACAGCTTCAGGTACTGCCATGCTGCGAAGTATGCGGTAAAACAGGTTAACAGAAGAACGATTATGATCGTTGTAGCTCGATTCGAATTGACTAACTGCTTTGCAATGTCGAGCTATTTCCCAAATGTTCCCAGAACGTATTACTTCAGAGAGGTAATGTGTCGACTGCCCGGTCACATAGTCACCATCTAGGCCATCCAGTAAAACCACACAACCTTGTTGTTGTGCAGAGATGTACATTAATTGGGGAAGAAGCATAACCAAATCAAAAATACTGTCGGTATGTTCAAACAAGCTCTCGATTTTTTCAATAAAAGGTAACAGTTTATCAACGCTTACAAAATGCGGGCTAACGAGTGTCTCGTTAATCATGTGGTTTATATGCCAAGATTCATTACAGTCTGCGTTTTCAGCACAGATGCCAGAGAACGTAGAAATCTGATTAGTTCGGTCGCTCATTTGTGCCAATGCAACGATCGACGATGAATCAAGGCCGCCAGTGAGCATGGCAGCAGGCTTATCTACTCCATGTAATCGGCATTCAACAGCCTCGGGAAAAATTTCCCGAAAGGCATCGTAGCAATCATTTGAATTTGCAAAGTGATGTTCCGTTATCGTATCGGGCTGCCAGTACTGCTGAATTTTAAATGTGTCTTGGGATGCGATTAAAAAGTGTGCAGGTGGTAAATGATGAATATACTCAAAACATGTGCTGGTATTATTTATTCCCTCCAGTTGCGGCACAAAAAAGTCTGCGACTCGTCCTTGATTTATCGTGCTTGGAACTTCATCCCAACACAGTAGTCCTTTAGCTTCTGAGGCACATGCGAACAATGTTGATGAGTTGAAATAACAAAAAGGTTTAACACCAAAATGGTCGCAGGCACAAAATAATAGTTGGTTTTTGGAATCCCAAAGAGCAAAGGAGAAGTCACCTATAAAGTGATCGACACAGTGAATCCCCCATTTTTCATAAGCGCATATGATTAATTCTGAATCCCCCGGGCTGACGTTTCGTGGCAGACACAGTTTACATATAAGACCGAAGTGATTATCTAGTCGACTATCCGAGCTAATTACAAATTCGCCACCATATTTAACAAACGGAAGTCGCTCGGATTTAACTTTAGCTGTGGTCTACAGTTGTGCCTGACCTATGCCTATATGGTTATTTATCCAAAAATTTTGGTTGTTGGGGCCACGGTGATGTAGTTTTTGAATAGAGCGAGACAGTTGTTTCTTCGCAACTGATTGTCTATCTCGATATAGTGCCGCTACAATTCCACTCATTCGTTAATAACTAGGGCTCGTTTATATGAGATTAAGTTTTAATTGTTTGGCAATGAAATGATATGTAGAGTTATTGGTATTATGAATATCACAGCAATATACGAAATTGAGCTTTTTCTTATCTAGAATAATTAGGACTAAGTCGTGAAATTTTTAGCTACACCGCTACATTCTAAATACGGTGTCGAAGTGCAAAATATTCAACTGCGGAATATATCTGCTTCAAGCGGATATAATGAGCTTCGTTGTTTGTTTGAGAAAGAGTCGCTGCTCTATTTTTCGGATCAGGACTTAGACGATAGTGCTCACCTTGCATTAGGTGCTTTATTCGGACCCCGTGAAGATCGCTCGTTAAACCCAATGGATCGTGATCCGGCGGTATCCAGGGTGTCTAATGTTAAACAGGACAATACACTGTATGGAAAAGGCGAGAAACGGCTGCTCGATCTACAGTCAAACATGCTGTGGCATACCGACAGTACATTTCTTCCTGTGCCGGCTTTAGCGAATATATTGATTGGCCGTGTAATCCCTTCTTCTGGTAGTTCTACCGAATTTGCATCGACTCGTGTCGCGTTAAAGGAAATGCCGGATAGATTAAAGCAACGTATCCATAACGTTTATTTCAAACACAATTACAGTCATTCTCGACGCAAGATTGATCCGAATCTAGCGGCAGACGAGAAATTTACACATTGGGGTAATCAAATCTGGAAAGCGGTTTGGAAAAATCCGGTAAATCAGCAGGAATCACTCTATATTGCGTCTCATGCATGTGAAGTGATCGGAATGGACACTCGGCAGGGGCTCGACTTAATCGATGAACTACTAGAGTGGTGTACACAATCAAGATTTGTTTATTCGCATTCCTGGCAGGTTGGGGATGTATTGATCTGGGATGAGCGTGCCATGTTGCATCGTGGCGTACCGTGGGACTATACCCAGTCTCGAACCCTCAGTAGTATCTGTGTTTCGGCGCAATCTATCGATGGTCTTGATGATATGCGCTATCCGCCTAGGCATTAACGGGTTGGGTAGCAGAAAGCATCTTTCTCGCGTATAAACGTTTGACGTCATTCCTGCGCGATTAAAAATCTAAATGAATACATTATCCGCTCGTGCTCAGAGTATTATTCTGGTGCTCATATCTGTCGCATTATTTGCATTAATATCGTTGATCGCAAAATTGTTGGGAGGAGAACAATTTGGGCCTGGGGTGCATCCTCTGCAGATTTCAGCGGCACGCTTTATCATAGCGTTCCTTGCGATAACCGCATCGTTAAGCTTTCTACCGATTAGCCTTAAAAACATACCCTGGGGATTACACTTAAAACGGGGTATTAGTGGATGGAGCGGTGTAAGCTGTTTATTTGCTGCGGCGATTGCGATACCACTTGCCGATGCTAATGCGGTGAGCTTCTTAAGCGTGATTGTAGCTATGGCATTGGCAGTTCCACTACTTGGTGAGAAGGTTGGGCCAAAACGCTGGAGTGCTGCTCTGCTCGCATTTCTCGGTGTGTTAGTCATCATTCGACCGGGTACCACTGCTTTTCACCCTATGGCATTGGTCGCACTGATGGCAGCATTGTTTATTGGCTTTGAAATTATATTTATTAAACAACTTAGCGGTCGCGAGCCCACACTACGGATACTGTTTATAAATAACTTGATTGGTGCGGTTATTTCTATGGTTGTTCTAACCTTTGTTTGGATTCAGCCGACATGGCAGCAATGGATAGGATTGTCATTGATCGGTGTGCTTATGATTGGTGTTCAAGTTACCAATGTAATGGCATTGCGCTTAGGTGACGCGAGTTTTATTGCACCCTTTTGGTATGCAACACCTATATTCGCAGCATTGTATGATTATCTTGCGTTTCGTCATGTGATTTCAGGTTGGAGCTCTCTGGGTGTTTTAATGATAGTAACGGGTGGTCTTATCATTGCTTATCGTGAAAATGCCTCCAAATCAGAGAAGATTTAATAACATTTGTAACTTATTTGAGATCCATTAATTGACCCAAGAAATGAAAATCGACATTATTTCCGACGTAGTTTGCCCATGGTGTATTGTTGGGTATAAGCAGCTGGAACACGCTCTCGAAAAGACTGGAATTGATGCGCAGATAGAATGGCATGCATTTGAACTTAACCCGGAAATGGTTGTTGAAGGGGAGAATTTACGTGAGCATATTGCTACTAAATATGACACTACCGTAGAGGCAAGCCGAGCCGCGCGGGATAATTTGATGAAGATCGGTGTCGATCTCGGGTTCTTGTTTAGATTTAGCGATGATATGCGAATTGTGAATACCTTTAAGGCGCATCAGTTACTGCACTGGTGTCGCGAAAAGGGGCATCAGCATGAGTTGAAGATGGCGTTGTTCTCGGCTTATTTTACCGATGGTAAAGATATTAGCGACGTGAATGTATTGCTCGATATGGCGGTAAAAGCGGGTCTGGATAGAGATTAAGCTCGGCAGGTCCTCAACGATCAACAATGTTCTGCCGATGTTCGAGCCGAAGAACAACTATGGATGTCTCGTGGTGTTCAAGGTGTGCCTGCGATGGTGTTTAACCAGAAGTACCTAGTCACCGGCGCCCAGGGTGTTGAGAATTACACTGCTATATTGCAGGACATAGTAGCCGAGTCTGCTAATAGCGATTAATTAAAAACCGGCTTCTACTAGTTCGCGTATATGCAGCAAGGGAGGTCCGGCGAGAGGTCTTTTGCAAACAAGTTGATAACAATCGTTAACTGCTGGGAATTGACGGTTAATGTCTTCTGGATTATCCAAGCCATACGCGACCCAAAGACTCATTAATATGTCCAACAGACTGAATGTTTCGCCAAGGGCATAGGGCCCTTCGTTTTGTAGCCAGTTTTCATAGATAGCCCAGCTTGCCTCTAGATCCTTAACCGCCTTCTGACTTATTCGCTCGGCATCGTTAGTGTCTATAGACCATCTATGCGGGTAAAAAAGTGTCTTCGCTCGATTATCCAGCTGATTGCTGATAAAGAATAATCGGTTCAGGAATTTGCCTCGCAGTGGACTATTGATATCGGGTACGAGTTTGTTCTGCGGGTGACGTTCACAAAGGTAGATCGCAATGGCCACCATTTCTGTTAAAACTTCTCCTTCTGGTGATACCATTGCCGGCACCAGTCCACTCGGGTTCAGCTTTTTGAATTCGTCAGTACTATGTTCATCTTGATGAATGTCGATGCTTACTAATTTGAATGGTATTTGTATCTCACGCAGTACTGATTCATCTGCCGCAGAGCGTGTAACACCACCACCATAGAGAAGATACATAATTACTTATTCAGATAGGCTAGTCGGAAAAAGCTAACGGGCTATGTGTGTTTATAACCCGTTAATCTATTCGAAATCAATCAGACGATTGATTTCATGCCGGTCATATAACCACGTAGTTCACTACCAACGATCTCCACCGAGTGGTAGCGAATATTAGCGTTGATATCAACAAGTGTTTTGTTGTCTACGCCGAGGTCACTGACATCTAAACCGCGTCCGATAACATCTGTTTTGATGCTAGGCATAAAGTGCTCGGCAAGAAATGGACGTGCACTGTGATCAAAAAGGTAACAACCGTATTCAGCGGTGTCGGAAATAACTACATTCATTTCATAAAGCTTTTTGCGTGCGATCAGGTTAGCAATAAGCGGTGTCTCGTGAAGTGACTCGTAGTAAGCAGACTCTTCAATAATTCCTGCTTCAACCATGGTCTCGTACGCAAGTTCAACACCTGCGCGAACGAACGCCACCATGAGAATGCCGTTGTCGAAATATTCCTGCTCTGAAATTTCAGCAGTTGTAATTTCTTGTTTTTCAAAATCCGTTTCACCGGTAGCGGCACGCCACTTCAGTAGGTTAACGTCGTCGTTAGCCCAATCTTCCATCATTGTGGTGGAGAAGTGACCGGACATGATGTCGTCCTGATGTTTTTGAAATAATGGACGGAGCAAATCTTTCAGCTCTTCGGAAAGTTCAAAAGCCTTAATTTTTGCTGGATTGCTTAATCGATCCATCATGTTGGTTACACCGCCATGTTTTAGCGCTTCGGTAACCGTTTCCCAACCGAACTGAACTAATTTGGCAGCATAAGCAGCATCAACGCCTTCTTCTACCATTTTATCGAAGCAAAGAATTGAACCGGTTTGTAAAACACCACATAAAATGGTTTGCTCACCCATTAAATCGGATTTAACTTCGGCAATTGGAGAGGACTCAAGAACACCTGCGCGATGTCCACCCGTTCCAACGGCCAATGCTTTGGCAATTTTCAAACCGTCGCCATTAGGGTCGTTTTCACGATGCACAGCGATTAGTGTTGGTACACCGAATCCACGAACGTATTCTGCGCGTACTTCAGACCCAGGACATTTAGGGCACATCATTACAACGGTGATTTCCTTATTAACCTGCATTCCTTCTTCAACAAGGTTGAAGCCGTGGGCATAATCAAGTGTAGAGCCGGCTTTCATAAGAGGCATAACTGCAGTAACAACAGCAGTGTGTTGTTTGTCTGGCGTGAGGTTCATAACGATGTCGGCGGTCGGTATGAGCTCTTCGTAAGTTCCTACGGTAAAGCCATTTTCCGAAGCGTTTTTAAACGACTGGCGTTTTTCGGCAATCGCTTCTGCACGTAGTGTGTAGCTCACATCAAGACCTGAGTCGCGAAGGTTTAAACCTTGATTTAATCCTTGGGCGCCGCAGCCGATAATAACGATCTTCTTGCCGCGAATATAATCCACGCCGTCGGAAAACTCTTCGGCTTCCATAAAACGGCATTTAGCAAGTTCTTCAAGCTGAAGCCTTAAGGGCAGTGTGTTGAAATAATTTTGGCCCATGGTATTCACTCCGAGTGGCTGTTTGTATAGGGCGCGAGATAATAAAACAATCTGCTTGTTGCGTAAAATGATATATTCGATACACTGTGTTGCGTTTCTTGCATCAAAGGTGTTCTTTTGGATATTAAAAGTCTACAACTATTTGTTTTTTTATCAGAAAGTCTTCATTTTGGGCACACAGCGCTTCGCTGCAATTTAAGCCCATCGGCCGTTAGTCGCCAGCTGCAAAGATTGGAAGATAGTGTGGGTCAGTTGCTGGTGGATCGTAATAATCGTCATGTACGGCTGACATCGGCCGGTGAGGTGTTTCTAACGTATGCGCGCAAGGCGATATATGATTGGCAGCAAATGCAGAGTCTGTTGCGCGAGACTCAGACCCAAATTAGTGGTGAACTCAGTGTCTTTGGTTCAGTTACTGCAAGTTACAGTATTCTCACTCAGATATTGCCTAAGCTACGAGAAAGCTCACCTGGCTTAGATGTCAAACTGCGTACAGGAGATCAGGCCGACGGCATCGAGCGGGTGCTTTCTGGTGACGAAGACTGCGCCATTATTGCCCGACCGGACCAATTACCCTCCAAGTTAACTTTCTTGCCTTTGCTTGGTACACCGTTGCGCCTTATTGGCCCGACTACACCCGGAGCATTTTCCGACATGATTGAGAAATGTGTAGCCGAAAAACATGAGCCGAATTGGTCAAAAACACCGATGATATTAGCCGAGCGCGGGTTAGCTAGAAAACGTCTCTTGAAATACTTTTCTGATAACGATGGGCAACCAAATATCTATGCTCAGGTTGCCGGTCATGAAGCGGTTGTATCGATGGTAAGTCTCGGGTTTGGTCTCGCCGTGGTTCCCGAATTGGTGATTCAGCATAGCCCAAAACAGGAGACTGTTCGGGTATTGCCGTGGCTAAATGAATTACCTCCGTTCGCGCTAGGTCTGTGTGCATTGCAAGAACAACTTAAGGATCCGTTACTGCAAGCATTCTGGAAATGTTCTTTAGAAAGTTATCCCAATCAATTAAAGCCAGAACGGGTACTTAATGGTCAGTAATGCTTTGGGGGTGAGAATTTTTCCCAATTCGTCCATAATGCCGCGCTTTCAGAACAGCTCGTTCATGCGCTATGACAAATTTTAAATTAGATAAACTGTGTGTTGATTTTGATGGACACTTTTCACTTAAAGATATTGATTGGTCTGTTGAGGATAATCAGCACTGGGTAATTGTAGGTCCAAATGGTTCCGGAAAATCGGCGTTGGCTGGTACATTAATCGGCGATGGCGATGTGTTATCCGGATCTGTTGAGGGTTTACCAAATCGTATCGCGGTCGCTTCATTCGAGGCGCAAGCGGCGTTAATAGAAGCTGAACGTAAGAAAGATGATATCGATTTGCTTGATGTGATTTCAGAGGGTACTCCCGTGAGCGAAATCATTAATGAGGTTTGTGAAGATTTAGAATTGCGTGACCGGCTCATAACCGCTTTTAGTTTTGACGATTTATTACAACAAAGTTTTCGTAAGTTGTCGTCTGGTGAATCGCGAAAGATGATGTTGATTCGGGCCTTGTGTAGTGCGCCGCAGCTGCTTATTTTAGATGAGCCGTTTGAGGGGTTGGATGTTGCATCTCATGGGTATCTGAACGATCTTTTGCTGGAAATTTCCACGTCAATACAGATGATATTAGTATTGAACAGAATTGACGAAGTACCGGCCTTTATTACGCATCTCGGTTATATGGATAACGGTCGATTGGTACATCGTGTTGATCGAACGGATAGCCAGCTACTCTCAAATGTCGAACAGCTATTACACCTAAAAACCACGGACCTGAGTATTCCTGGTCGAGGAGCGATTTCCAGACTAGATGATCTGAATCCACAGCAGCCGTTGGTGCAAATTCGAAATGGTAGAGTTGCCTATGGGGAAAAGGTAATTTTTTCGGACCTGAATTGGACTATTTCCCCCGGTGAGCATTGGCAAATTACCGGTCCCAACGGTTCTGGTAAAACGTGTCTGCTTAATTTAATTACCGGTGATCATCCACAGTGTTACGTAAATGATATTTTCGTATTTGGCATGCAACGCGGAAACGGCGAAAGTATTTGGGATATAAAGCAACATCTCGGTTATGTATCCAGTGCATTGCAATGGGAATACAAGGTTAGTGTCAACGTTCGAAATGCACTAATATCGGGGTTTTACGATAGTATCGGTATCTACCAGAAATACAGCGATGAGCAGAAGCAAACCGCTATTAACTGGCTTACGTTATTGGGAATGGAAAGCCGTGCGGAACAACCGTTCACACAACTATCATTTGGCGATCAGCGTTTAATTCTTATTGCAAGGGCTATGATTAAGCATCCTTCGCTGTTAATTCTTGATGAGCCCTGCTTGGGGCTTGATGATTTGAATCGTCAGTTGGTGTTAGCTCTGATTGAAAAAATTTGTGCTGCTAGGGAAACGACAGTTTTATATGTCAACCATAGAAGTGAAGATGCGATTAAGGGAATTGAAAACCACTTGTCTCTCGATAACAAAGACTGATTACTATTTAGGATACATTAAAGCAAGAGGCCTTGGTTTCCCTATTGAAAATCCTTGCGCGTAGTCGATATTCATTTCCTTTAACAGCTTGGTCACTCCGGTGTTCTCTACAAATTCAGCTGCTGTTTGTATATCCAGTGTTTTGGCTATACTAACTACTGAGGCCACAACGGCTTTATCAATGTCACTGTTCAAAATGCCGCGGATAAATCCACCATCTATTTTTAAGATGTCGACCGGTAACGATTTTAAATAGGAAAAAGATATGAACCCCTTACCGAAATCATCTAACGCGAAACAGCAGCCTTTAGGTTTTAGTGTTTTAATAAATTGAGCCGTTGCGTCAAGGTTCCGAATGGCAGCACTTTCAGTAATCTTGATGCATAGTTTAGCCGCACATATAGGGTTGTCTTCAAGCTTAACTGTGACAAAGTTAAGAAAGCGTTCGTCGCTTAAGGATGTTCCAGAGATATTGATGATGCAAAGCTCTAAGTTGTCCCGATGAGTAGGGTTCTCTTGTAACCAGGTCAGTGTGGTTTCCAATACCCATTGATCGAGACGTTGGCTAAGACCGAAATGTTCTACCGCACCAAGAAACTCACTCGGTGTGGTTATTTTCCCGGATTCGTCCTGCATTCTTAGCAGTAATTCGTAGTGACTTACATGTTGAGTGTCAGTGCCGTTATAAGTTTGGACTGAGTTAATGCCGAGAGGTAAAATTGGTTGATAAAATAACTGAAATTCGGAATTGTCAAAAGCATCTTGTATGCGTGTTATCCATTCAACATCGGTTCGACGTTTTGTAACGTCGATGTCGTCTTGTCTATATAGGCAAACTCGATTACGGCCTCTGTTCTTGGCGCTGTAGCATGCTAAATCAGCGGACTGTAGTGCTTGGGTTGGGCTGGTGATAGAAGTGTTGAGTATTACCATGCCGATGCATGCACTGACCGTATGGGTATAATTCTCCCATGAGAATGTAAGTGCCTCTATTACTTTCCGCATGGACTCGGCGATATGCATTGCTTCATCTAACTCGCAGTTGCGTAGTAAGAGACCAAACTCATCACCACCGAGTCTTGATGCTGTATCCTGAGTGCGTGTCAGAGTTTGAATCGTATTTGAAATTTGTTTAAGAAAATCATCGCCAATCGCATGGCCGCAGGTGTCGTTAATTAGTTTAAAGTGATCTAGATCTAAGAAACACAAGACATGATTTTGTTGGTAGCGATCACTTTGTTCTAAAGCTACTCCCAGTTGTTGCAGAAATTCCTTACGATTGATCAGTCCGGTTAAATCATCGTGAATAGCATCGTACTTGAGTTGTTCGGACAATAGATGCGCGTTGGTGATATCGCGAGCGGCACCCCGGTAACCTAAAAAATTTCCATGTAAGTCAAATAGTACTTTTCCACTCAGTTGTAATACACGTAAATTATTCCCATCGATAGTTAGTTTACAAATAAGGTTTCTAAAATCTACACCCGAATTAATGTGCTCCAGTAGTGTAATCACGTCCTGTTGTTTGAGGGAGTCTTTAAATAAACTGGTTTTTCGTATATTTATACCAATAAGTAATTTAACAGAGATGCCAGTAATTTCTTTAAGTCGATCAGACGCGTAGTGAAACTGAAGGTTTTCGTTTAGCTCCCAAAACCAGTCCGCACCCGATTCGGCAAAATCTCGAAAGCGCTCTTCACTTTCTCTTTGTTTAGTTTCGGCGTTTTTTAGTGCTGTTATATCGGTGCGTATTCCGGCACTCCAGCCGTTGGTGAGAATGGTTTCGCCAATGCGAATCCAGTGTCCGTTTTGAAACGGCTGTTCTACCCAACTATCTGATTTTCCCCATGATGCTAGTCGTTGCTCAACCCAGGTTTGTATTTCATCGTCCGTGTTTATGCCAATGCAATGGCGTGCAGTATCTTGGACAATTTTGGAAAGGGTTGTTCCATTTTTCCATGTTTGACTTATTGGTGCACAAATTTCAAGATAGCGCTGATTACAGAAGACTAGCTGTTGCTTTTCGTTCAATATTACGAAACCGTCAGGAAGAACATCCAGGGCATTAATCAGCAGTTGGTCTATTGGATGTTTGATATCCGATTCAAATTTTACTCCGTGTTTTCGAGTGTCATTCTGTAGAGGCATGAGTAGGTATGGTTTGATTTTGATTGTGCTGATTGGGTTAAGGACTTTAAGTGTTCTACCACAGTTTACTGCTGATAACTTTTTAGATAAACATCTATAGTGGCATTGCCTTGCCGTCTGTGCCATATTTTTCGCAAGAAGAAATGAACCTTTGGATTTTCGAGTTTTATCGTAATCCTAGGCGAGATCCAATTCCTTATAGTGGCGAAATATCCCCGTTTCGTTGAAAGGTTGTCGGCGACTACTGTTTAGATAGTTTTTAAGGGGTTGTAGTCTCCTGGTATGCGCTTGATGCTGCAATAACTCTGGACTAATTAGCTTTATAAATGCCGTAGGAAACGCATATTCGATACCGCTAACGAGCTGAAAGAGTGCTAAATCTGCCACAGATAAATTATTTCTAACCAGCCAATTCTGTTCGATTAATAATTTGGAATAAAAAGTTATCCATTGCTGTAAACGGTTTTGGTGAAACTCCTGTGCACACTGCAGGGCTGCGTCTTTTTGCTGCTCATATGTTTTCGCGATACTTAGCGGATGGTGGAGGTCATGAATCTCTGATAACGTATCGGAAATAGTTAACAGTAGCTGGAGAACCCGCGTCGAGTCCCCGTGGTCTGCAGGGCATAGCCCGTGTCGTTGGCCAAGATACATACAAATAGCAGGCATTTGCGCCAACGTGGTTTCACCATGAACAAAATATGGCGGAGCGAATCCTGCGATAGTCTGCTTCATTGCCACAATTGGTTCAAATCCCTGGCGTAGCCCGATATCCTCATAAGCGACCTTAGCATGTTCCAGAACTAGGCGAATAAATTCACCGCAACCGGGTAAACCAGGCCAATAATATAATTGATACATGCTGTGCTTCCCGACGACAAATATAAATGGATCAAGCATACTATTCTGCTAGAAAATTAGATAGATTTTTAGAAGATGGGTTTTGAAAATGAACCGTTTTCCTAGCATATAGCATGCAGAGTTGTTAAACTCTAAGTAATAAATATTATGAAATTTTCGCATCACCTACACTTAACTGATTCTGATAACGCAATGCTTAACGGCGCTGATGGCGAAGCCCTGCAGTTTGCTATGCAGGTAGTCGTTCGTGCTGCTGGAGTAATGGGTGCTGCACAGCTTATTGATGTTAGCTTTGTTCATATTGATGCCTGCCATTACTATGGTCGGGCACATCTGGATTTTGCTCAATTTTTTCTGGATCGAAATGCTCGATTTAAAATTCCTGCATGGACAAATACCATTCCTGTTAGTTTAAAACCAGAACAGGAAACTCGGGGTGATGCAAATGTTTTAGCACTTCGTGAAGCCCGTGAGCTAGCTCGTTTATATGTAGATCTTGGCAGTAATCCCGTGTGGACCTGCGCTCCCTATCAATTACCAAACGGGCCTCAGTTTGGCGATAATATTGTTGTTGGAGAGTCCAACGCAGTATCGTATTATAATTCTGCTGTTGGTGCTCGAACGAACAAATATAGTGACTTTTTAGATGTTTGCGCTGGGCTGACAGGAAGAGCACCCCTTGCGGGACTGCACACCGATGAAGGTCGACGAGCGTCAATAGTGTTTGATGTTTCTGAAATTCCTCTACAAATGCGTCAGACCGAGTTGTTTTGCCATGTGCTTGGAATTGTCATGGGGCAACATGCTGCCAATAGGGTGCCAGTTGTCTGTGGGCTGCCGTCAGGAACTCCGGGGGATAGTCTTAAAGCATTAGCCGCTGCCGGTGCTTCTTCAGGGGGAATCACCATGTATCATGCTGTTGGTGTTACCCCGGAAGCAAATAGCCTTGCTCAAGCTACAGGCGGCGTTGAGCCACAGTTATATATTAAGGTCTCACCACAAATGTTAATTGATGCGCGTAACTTATTGTCTCCCGTTATTGAAGGAGAGCTATCGATGGTAGCGGTAGGTACGCCACATTTCTCGATTAGTGAATTTGAACGGGCAGTAAAAATTTTTAATGGAAGAAAAATTCGTTCTGATATGACTTTTTATATTTCTACCAGTCGTTTTGTTGCCAACCTAGTGCGAGAGCGTGGTTGGTATGAAAGTCTGGTGCAAAGCGGTGTGTCAATCCTAGAAGATACCTGCACGTATTTCTCTCCGGCTGTTCGGGCGGCACAGGGCAGGGTAATGACTAATTCTGCTAAGTGGGCCTATTATGCGCCGGGTATGCTTCCGGTTGAGGTGGCCTTCGGTTCTCTAGACGAGTGTATTGAGTCGGCAGTAAGTGGTTACGTGGTGCGTGACCCTATTTTATGGTCGAACGACATGTGGGGGCTTTAATATGGATACTACTGTGGTTGAATCAAACTTAATTAATCCCGGAATCTGTGATGGCCAAATTACTGTGCTGACAGATCCATTAAGTTTTTGGGGAGGATTTGACCCTATTCATGGCACGATAATTGATAAACATCACCCACAAAGTGGGCTATGTCTTACCGGTAAGATCGTAATTATGCCAGGCAGCAGGGGTTCCGGTGGCGGGCCTGCCGGGATAGCTGAAAGCATTAGACGCGGCTCAGGGCCTTTGGGTTTTGTTGTACCGTTCAACGATGTTGCGTTAGTTATTGGAACCATGGTTGCGGCAAAACTTTACGATATTGTTTTACCCGTGGCAGTTGTAGACACTGATCAATATGAGGTTGTATCTGCGTGGTCATGTATGCAAATTTATGCAGACGGTCGTTTGTGCGGTCAATGATGAATTAAACTTTGCTGAACGTACGTGCTTGCCCGGCCTTTAATAATTTGCCTTCCAGTGGTTCATTGGGTAGCCAACCATCTAAGCATTTTCGTGTAGCTAGCAGAGTGTCAATATTAATGCTGGTTGCCAGACCCAGGTTCTCGAGTAAGTAGACACAATCTTCGGTTGCTATGTTGCCAGATGCACCTTTCGCAAATGGACACCCGCCAAGACCACCGAGCGACGCGTCAAATCTTCGTACACCGGCTTCTACTGCCGCTACAACATTGGCCAGACCCATGCCGCGGGTATCGTGAAAATGGGCAGCAACTGGTGTATCCCCAGCTATAGATAATATATCCCTAAAGATGCGTTTAACCTGAATCGGATTGCCATAGCCGACCGTATCCGCCATGTTAATTTCTTCGATGCCATTTGTGAGAACTTGTTCGGCCACATTCAATACTTGCCTCTCTTCAACTACGCCCTGCAAACTACAGCCAAACGTGGTGGCTAGGGATACTGCCATTTCTACGCTGTTTTTAAGACCACGATGATTGCGTTCCGTGACAAGTTGCTGGAATTCAGCGAGGGATTGATCTGTGCTACGACGCACATTTGCCTTATTGTGTGCTTCGCTTACCGATAAAACGAAATTAATCTTTTGTGCGCCATGATCAAGCGCAGTTAGCCCCCACTTTAAGTTAGGTACCAGTACTGCTGCATGCAAGCTTGGGATTTTTAAGGAGCCGGCAAGAACATCCGGAGCATCAGCAAACTGTGGAATGACGACTGGTGGTAAAAACGATGTGACCTCAATATTGGTGAACCCGCAATTTACCTGCTGTTGTATCCAATCGAGTTTTGTTGCCGTGCTAAGAACTGTTTTAACCAGTTGTAGACCGTCGCGCAAACCGACCTCGCGCACATCCACGGTATTATTCATAATGATATTCCTCTTTACTCTAGCTTAACTTGTGTAATTTGTTACTCAAGTATAAATGGGACTTTGCATCGAGTAACTATTTTTAGATTGAAAATCTGTTTGTGTTTGTTTCGAAATGTAAAATATCGTGACATAATTATGCATACAGTCATACGGGATTAATGTTCTGTTGTAAGTTAAACCACGAACAATATTTAATGATTTGACGCTATTTTGTGTCGAGTGTTCCCCGCTATCCAGAGCGGGTTTATCACAACCCCTATTACATATCTTGGATTGGACGGTTGACTTCAATTGCTGGGTTCTAGCCAGTATTGATTGATGAAGCATATTTGAAATATCGAGACCTTTAAGAATGAAAAACTATCAGCACTACATTAATGGCGAGTGGGTTAATCCAATCGATGGGGAATGGTTTGATACCCAAAACCCGTATACAGATGAGGTTTGGGCCAGGATCGCCCGAGGTACGGAATCCGATGTAAACTTAGCTGTTTCTGCTGCATCGAGTGCGTTTGATGGAGAATGGAATGAAATAAGCGCGACTCAGCGTGGCAAGTTGTTAAACAAATTGGCTGAACTCATTGAACGAGACTCTGTTCGATTGGGTGAAGTAGAAGTTAGAGATAATGGCAAACTGATCGCTGAAATGTCTGCACAAACCAAATATATGGCGGAATGGTATCGCTATTATGGCGGTTTGGCAGATAAAATTGAGGGATCGGTTATACCCAGCGATAAGGCCGGGGTATTGAACTTTACTCGCTATGAACCACTGGGTGTTGTTGGCATGATTACACCCTGGAATTCACCCCTGTTATTGCTTGCCTGGAAATTGGCTGCGGCATTGGCTGCGGGAAACACGGCGGTTATAAAACCATCTGAATTTACATCCGCGTCTACATTGGAATTTATGCCCCTATTTGAAGAGGCTGGTTTTCCGGCTGGGGTGGTCAATGTGGTTACCGGTTTCGGAGCTGATGTTGGTGCATCAATTGTAAGTCACCCGTCTGTTGCGGCTATTGCATTCACTGGATCGGATGTTTCAGGTCAAAAGGTGTATGAGGCCGCTGCACGACAGATCAAACATGTGTCATTGGAGCTTGGTGGGAAGTCTCCGAATATCGTTTTTGAAGATGCTGATTTCGAAGCGGCTGTTATGGGCGCTATCTCAGGAATATTTGCGGCCACTGGACAAACGTGTATTGCTGGGTCCCGTTTGCTAGTGCAGCGTTCTATTCATGATACGTTTGTTGAGCGGCTGGTTGAAGTGGCACGTTCTGCAACAATTGGTGACCCGATGTCGATGGATACCCATGTTGGACCTGTGACCACTGCACCACAATATCAAAAAGTGTTGGACTATATTGAAATAGCGAAACAGGACGGAGCAACATGTGTTTTGGGGGGCTCGCCTTATTCTGGTCCGGGGGCAAGGGGTAAACAGTTTGTTGAACCGACTATCTTTACTGGTGTGAGTAATAATATGCGTATCGCTCAGGAAGAGGTATTTGGGCCATTGCTGTGTGTAATTCCATTTGATACCGAGGCTGATGCGATTCGCATTGGTAACGATATCGATTTTGGACTTGCCGCTGGAGTGTGGACCCAAGATATTGGACGCGCTATTCGTATGTCGGAAAAGCTTCGAGTGGGAACGTTGTGGATTAATACCTATCGTGCCGTGAGCTATACCTCGCCATTTGGGGGATATAAACGGAGTGGTATTGGTCGTGAAAGTGGTATCGAAGGGATTAAAGAATATATGCAGGTTAAATCGGTCTGGATTGCCCAGCAAACCAGTGTTTCTAACCCGTTTATCATGCGTTAACAAAGGAAAAAACTATGAATTATGATGTTGAACATACTGAAATTCGTGAAAGTGTCGCTCGCTTGTGTGCCGATTTCCCTGGCGAATATTGGCGAAAGTGTGATCGGGAGCAAGCCTATCCAAAAGAGTTTGTTGCAGCACTAACTGAGGCTGGTTATTTAGGTGCATTAATTCCCGAGGAGTTTGGTGGCTCAGGTCTGAGTATTTCGGCAGGTGCTTCGATTCTTGAAGAAATTCATAAGTCTGGTTGTAATGCGGCGGCATGTCATGCGCAGATGTATACAATGGGTACAGTATTACGACATGGCTCCGAGGCGCAAAAACAACAATATCTGCCGGGTATAGCTGACGGTAGCGTGCGGCTGCAAGCCTTTGGAGTCACAGAACCCACCAGTGGTACTGATACTACAGCACTGCGAACTGCCGCCCGACTTGAGGATGATACGTATATCGTTAACGGTCAAAAGATATGGACGTCTCGTGCTGAACATTCGGATCTGATGCTGTTGCTGTGTCGGACTACACCGAAAGATCAAGTTGTAAAGCGAACAGACGGCTTATCCGTTTTGTTAGTTGATATGCGCGAGTGTGACGATAAGAGTCTTAGTATCAGACCCATTCGTACCATGATGAATCACGCGACCACAGAAGTATTCTTTGATAATATGCGTGTGCCAAAATCAAGCCTTATTGGTGAGGAGGGTAAAGGTTTTCGGTATATTCTCTCCGGTATGAATGCGGAACGCATATTAATTGCCTCTGAATGTATTGGTGACGCTAAATGGTTTATTAGTAAATCTTCTACCTATGCATCCGAAAGATCTGTCTTCGGACGACCTATTGGGCAGAATCAGGGTGTCCAGTTTCCAATCGCTAAAGCATATTCTCAAATGCGTGCTGCGGAATTGATGTTGAAGGAAGCAATTAGATTGTATGAAGCTGGGGGAAATCCTGGAGAGGAAGCTAATCTGGCAAAAATGCTTGCAGCCGATGCATCCTGGGTGGCTGCCGAGGCATGTGTTCAAACCCATGGCGGGTTTGGTTTTGCAGAGGAATACGATATCGAGCGGAAATTTCGTGAAGCTCGGCTGTATCAAGTAGCGCCAATATCAACCAATTTGATATTGAGTTACATTGCCGAGCATGTTCTCGGGATGCCACGCTCGTATTAGATAGTCAGTTTGTAAATTAATGCGAACTTCCGCTACAAGATTTCGAATCCATGTAAAATGCGAAATGATAGCTGCAACGCCACGATGGTTAGTTTGTTATCGTTATGACTGAAGATTTTGTCAATGATCTGCTGAAACAGCACTATTCAGCTGTGGATTTTGAAATGAGCACGGCTGATTTAAATCGAATTGCTGAAAATTTTCTCAAATTTTTACTCTTGCCTGATGATATAAAAAGGCAATTGCACTTTCCTGCTACTAGGCCACGGGCTAGTGCGGATGGCTATACAGATAAAACTTCGGAAGTGAATAAGGACGCGAAGCAGTTTTTTCATTGGCACCCAGACTTAGAGAATCAACCCGAATGTCAGAGACTAATAAGGCAAATTCCGGAAGTCGAACGCCTGTTTTATGAGGCATCAACGCTCTATGTAGAAATTGAAAAATCATTATTAATTGTCTTTGATGAGTTTCTACCTGAGCATAAGAACCGCGTATTTCATCAAGGAAAATTGCGCGATGGTACACTGCGGTTTTTATGCTACTCAGCGACTGGAGACAAACAGATGGGTGCATCGGGGCATTATGATAAGGGCTTTGGTACTTTGGCTCTTGCCGATAGCGCGCCGGGGTTACGAATTGGTTGTTGTGATCATCATAAATTACAGGAGGTTGTTCATCGGGAGGGGAAAGCCTTATTCATGCCTGCGTGGATGCTTTATCAAACGTCTGTAGGAAAATTTAAACCGGCGTGGCATGATGTCGTAGGAAAACAAGGGCGGTTAAATGTGTCTGAAAACTGTGCTCGCTGGTCGATTGTGTTTTTTATAAACGCGAGCGATGACGAATATTTTTCATGGGAGAAGATGCACACACCGCTGCACTAGGAAAGATGTAAAAATTTGGACGTGAACTTTCAAATTTGTAAACCGAGGCGAAATGTCGCCATAGATCGGTTGTGGCCAACATTTCTATTCATTTCTCCAGAACTGAAGCTACTGAAATCGGCATCACTGGCTCCGCTAGCTAACAGGACTTTTTGTCGAATACGGTGTTGTGCATTGCGAGCTCAGCCCAACCTGCAGTTTCAGCAATTTCGTCACACCGCACTAACGCATTTGGCCGTTGTGAGTACAATTGAACACATTTTCAGGTTAAATCTAATACTAATTTATGAATAGTCAGATCTAGTGTAAACATATACAAATAAGAAGTTCACAGAGGAGGAACGATGGTCTGTGTTAGCGTTGATATTTGCGCATAATTTCCAATAGTTGGTCGTGGGGTAATGCCCTTACGCATAAGTTATTTGCACCAGTCATATCCTCATTTGCAATCATTGAGTCGATAACAGCTTCTTCAATGCTCTCGGCGACTGCAAGAAAAAGGTTATCCAGGCATGCATCAGGAAGGTATTCAATTGTTCTCGTTTTCGATTCTTCCCCGGATAAGGCATCGCGGTTTGCAGTGGAAAAAGCGAGAAATATATCCCCGGATGAATGATGTCCAATGGTTCCTGTTTTCGCTAACCCCATAGGCACACGTCGAGCCAGTCGTTTAAGTTGATGGGGGAGTAGGGGGGCATCCGTTGCGATAATAGCAATTATTGAACCCATGCCTTTGGACCGAAACACGTCATCTGTTAGATGTTTGCCAACCGGTACACCGTTAATCATCAGCTCATTCCGCAAACCAAAATTTGACTGCACGAATGCACCGAGTGTGAACGATTTCCCATCGATAGAAACTAATCTAGAAGCACTTGCTGACCCAGCTTTAAATTCGTAGGTACACATACCGGTACCACCACCCACACTACCCATTTCTATTGGGCCACCTGCTGCAGAATTCAGTGCGTCAAATGTGTGTTGCGCAGTAACATGAAAACCGTTGATATCATTTAGGTCTCCATCATATGTTTCTGCGGATACGGGTAGTCCCCATGCCTGAGTGTTGGCGATTTTTTGTTGCGCCATCCATTGCAGTGTTGCGTCTCGTGTTACTCCACAGGAGTGAGTATTGGTGATAGTAATCGGGGTTTGCAGTTCGCCTGCTTCATCTATCCACAGAGTTCCGGACATCTCTCCATTTCCGTTAAAGCTAAACGTGCCAGCCATACAAGGCGTTATATCCTGATGCCGGGGGAATATGGCGGTAACACCGGTTCGGATTGGGCCGCGTCCGGTAATAAGCTTTCCGTCTCCTGATATTAATGTTGTGTAACCGACCGCAACATCTTGTACATCGGTAATCGAGTTGTATATACCGGGTGTTCCGTTGAACTCCAGCCCTAAACCACGACTGCGTGTTTTACCGGAAGGTGTCGAGTGCCAATAATTTGTCTTCATCATTTCATAACATCTATGTTTGTAGGTTGCGATACTCGGGATTTATTGGATAGGATTGTTAAACGATTTCTAGAGACTTCATTGCTTGGCGGTTGAAAATATAAAGGAACTTATCGGTAATTGTACTGCCTAAGAAAGAGGAAATAATAATAGTATTCATGTGGACTCAATCCATACAACACAACTCATCGGAACTTAAGAAATGATACGACGTCATATTATACCTGCGATTTTATTATTGTTAACTTTTCCCTTTGCCAGTTTCGCCGCTGATGACCATGTAGATTACACCCCGGCAGCTTACTCTGCAGCGATTGATAATGGTCAGCCTTTATTAGTCGATTTCTATGCTTCTTGGTGTGGAACATGTCGCGCACAACAACGAACAATTGCATCCTTACAAAGTGAAAACGCGGCATACAAAAACGTAACTGTAATGCGTGTGGATTGGGACAAATACGGGAGATCGGATTTTGCAAAGAGTTTGAAGATACCCAGACGCTCGACCCTGGTAATGTTTACTGGTGGAAAAGAAGTAGGACGGGTTGTGGCGCAAACTGGATCGAGCGAAATTGAAGCTCTCTATAAACTGGTGATGTAAAGACTGACGATACATGTAGAGTCAGGATTATTCATTAATGGTTTTATTTTGGGCGTATGTGGCAGGGTTGTTAACCCTGCTAAATCCTTGTGTACTTCCTCTTCTTCCTATCGTACTTGCTAGTAGTTTACAACATAGTCGAGTTGGACCTATTTATTTGGTGGCTGGTCTAATTCTTTCTTTCACGGTAATTGGTGTGGGAGTAAGTGGGTTTGGCCATCTAATAGGATTGGATGACGTTCTCGTTAACCGTATCTCGGCAATTATTATGATTGTATTTGGGTTGATTCTATTAGTTCCACGAGCAACTGATTGGGTCTCGACGATTGCAACTCCATTTGCCGACCGTGCGAACACTAGATTAGAACAGAATAATGGGGTTTTTAAAGGTCAGTTTTTCACCGGATTATTGCTTGGCGGGGTATGGTCTCCTTGTATTGGCCCTACTTTAGGTGGTGCTATTGGCTTGGCGGCAAGCGGAGACGGGCTGTTCGAAGCGACTGCGGTTATGGTTGCATTCGGCTTTGGTATAGGAACTATAATTCTGTCGCTTTCCTACGGCTCTCAAGAACTACTGCGCAGTCGAAAACAAGGGTTGATGAAAATTATGCCCTATGCCAAACCTATTATGGGGACGGTGCTTTTGCTTGTAGGTATAACCATATTATTTCATTGGGAGCGAGTTATAGAGGGATGGTTACTAGATGTTATGCCCATATGGTTGCAGGAGTTGTCAATTGCGGTGTAATACTGCAGTTGTAAAAGTCTTGAATAGATTGTCCTAGTGCTGAAAAATAGCCGTTTTACAATGCATTGAGCGATTAAATTTTTTGTTATCGATTTTGTTCAGGACATGGCAACGATTATGCGACGCTCTCCGCTATAAGGCTTTCGACCGTGCATAGTTAGTATATTGTCGAGAATTAACAGATCTCCTTTCTGCCAGTTAAAAAGGACTTCATGCTTTTGGCTTACCTGACGAATTTTTAGTAAATCGTCTGCTGAAATCTCCTCTCCATTGCCGAAACATGCATGGCTGCCAAATGTTTTTGTACCAGCAGTCTTATCACATGCGTCTGAAGAATCTCTAAAAACAGAGTCTTTAATGCTGCTTAATTCCCGGTGCCATTGATCTGCTTGGTTGTGCCAACAAACTTCTAAGGTGTGGGGATGAATCTGTATAGCCGGTCGGGTTGCACGTGTTCGTAGTCCAAATGGTGTCCATTCGTATTTGATTTGTGATTTGATTAAATGCCCGCTGACTTGTTGTGCATTATCTGTTTCGAAAGTTTCTTGCCACGTCTTTCCATATTCTGATGTGTGATTTTTGTCGGGTAAATACTGGAGGTAGGTAATATCATTTCGGGAAAATCTTTCGACCAAATCTTTTGGTAAGTCTTTTAGAATTTTTCTGCCATCGGCAATATGGGTCGCGCCACCTATATTGGCAGGTTGCATACAGCCGAACATTACAAAATTCGGAAACCAACCGCCGTAAGATAATTCGTTGTGAAGTAATACTTCTAGATCATTGTTGTACTCTGTAGATGTATATATTTGATCGTCGATGGCTACACGAGGCGAGTCACCACCGATATAGTTTCTAAGATCAGGAGTAATTGACGTACAGACTTTTCGAAAAGTTATGTTGTCTGAAATACTAAACCCGCGAAGTAGAATTGCACCTGAAGTATTGAGGATATAAAATAGTGTATCCCGATTACTGTCTATCCAGGAGCAAATTAAGGCGGGGGCGCCGGAAAGTTCCGGTTCGATGATTTGAGGAAAACTACCGCTTATTTTCAATGCACGGGCTCGAATGTGCTAATTCGTAAAGTCCGGTTCTTCACGGGTCAAAATACGCAAAATAGAATCCATATGGCCTTTGATTTGGTTTTCATCAGTACCAAAGCCGGACGCCATACGGTCCGCGTCTTCGTCAGCAATAATATTAAGCGGATTACCGGTTGATTGCGCCAGTACCTGAAATTTCGCGGCAGATTCAAGATAGTAAAAATCATCCAACGCATGGGCGACAGATTTTCCAGTAACTGATACACCGTGATTCGCCATTAGAACGATTGGCTTTGACGCAAGTGTAGAAGCGATCCTACCACCTTCATTTTCGCTATTTGCAATCCCACCAAAATTATCGTCATACGCTATACGTTTATGGAATATAAGACTGTCTTGATGGCAGTTTACGAGTCGACCGGGCTTTGTGCACATGATTGCTGTTGTATACGGAGGATGGGAATGCAGCACGCATTTAGCCAATGGCTCCGCGTTGTGGATGCCCAAATGAATGAAGAAAGCGGTTCGCTCCACGCTGCCCTCACCATCGATTATTTTTCCTGCTTGATCCATAAGAAGGAGGGATGACGCAGTCAATTCAGACCATTGATACCCTTGGGGATTGATCAGAATACCCGCAGGCCCGTCTTCTGATTCGTCAACCGCAAGACTAAAATGATTACAGATGCCGGATTGCCATCCGAGTCGGGATGCCCAGCGAAGTGCTGCGGTTAATTCAATTCGTTGTTGCGTATGATTCATGTTCTGTATCTGCCCGAAATTTTAGGATGGATCAAAAAAGTACATCTGAATTCACGTTATGCCTGCCCAAATACCAACGTTATCAAAATATGATAGCGTAGCCCAGTCCTGAATGAATATTATTGGAGTTTCAAATGGCTAGTGGTTGGTCGCGAGACGGTGCTGTTCAAGAACAGATTGATGCGAGTGTAGAGGATGCGGTTAAGCTTGTGCGGAATCGTCTACCTAAAGGTGAAAGTCTGCTCTATTGTGAAGAATGTGAAACTGAAATACCACAGGCGAGGCGTGAGGCCGTTCCAGGAGTTCGCCGTTGTATTCCATGCCAGACTGAAATGGATAAGATGGAAACTAACTCACAACAGTTCAATCGCCGCGGTAATAAGGATAGCCAGCTCAAATAATAGTTAAAATAAGTTCGCGAATTTCGGCAGTTTCCAAGTGTTTAACAGACCTGTGGTTTTGTGCTGATTTTTTGAGAAACGCTGTTTGCAACAGTTGCAGCGTATCGCCATGAGATACTAACAGGAAGCACTTTTTGTTATGTTTTCGCTCTAACTCTACAATTAACTCGGTTGCTCGACGGGTTACATTATTTGCCGATTCAACATTAGCAACAACTTGGTCCGCGTTTTGTTCGTCTAGTGCCCAGATTTTTTCATATGCTGTATTGGGCCCGCCATCGTAATCCCCAAAAAAACGCTCTCTGAGTCGAACGTCATAATGGACTGTGTTTTGGGAATTACAATGTTGTTTAACAATCTTTGCCGTTTCGCTAGCGCGTTTAAAATCAGAACTTATGATTTTAAAGTTGTCTGGTAATGTTGTGTTTAGTTGCAGCGAATTGACCACCTGTGTCTGGCCCAAAGAAGTTAGGCCATAATTATCTATGCCTGTTTGAGGAGAACTAACCACTAGTGCTTGTTGATTCGCTAAACTATTTCCATGGCGGATTACGAAGTAGCGGTTTTTTAACTCGGATACGTTATGAAGATAATTCATTTGCTTGGTTGAAAGTTGTCTTGATTGGTCAGCTGACGCATAATGAATACGTCAGCAATTGGAATAGGATAAACCTTAAGTTTATAATCTTTCTCTGTAAAAAAAGAGCTCTTTGCTGTAGCTAGGTAAATTTAACACTTTTCGTATGAACAAGTTTCTATGATCGAAAATGTTTCTATCTTAGCCCGGTCAACAGTTTTAATTTCACAACTCTTTATTTGAGATCTAATTATGAGTGATAAACAATTAATTCCGGCACGTTACGGCAAGGCAACATTTGTAAAACGACGCCAGCTTATTCGGGTGATAAATACTCATGGTACTCAGGTTGTCGACTGCTGGGCTTTTAATGCTAAAAATATCTCTGAGTATATGTCCATGGAGCATTGCAGAGTTGCTTTTGAGCGGGTAACCCCTAAAACTGGCGATACTATGGTTACCAATACACGCCGTCCTATTTTGAAAATTATGGAAGATAGCGCTGAGGGTTGTCACGATACGTTACTCGCAGCATGTGATCGATATCGGTACGAGAAATTAGGTTGTAAAACCTATCACCGTAATTGTACGGATAATCTTTGGGAAGCTTTGGTTGCAGAAGGATACAAGCCACCGGAGACCCCATCCCCCTTCAACTTATGGCAAAACACACCGGTTGAAGAAGATGGAACAATCAAACCGAATTTACCAACTACGAAGAAAGGTGATTTTATTGTTATGCGTGCCGAAATGGATTTGATTATTTGTTTTTCGGCATGCCCACAGGATATTACGTCGATATGTGGCAACAAACCACGCAATGCTCATTTTGAAATAGTATAGCCTTGTTTGAAAATACTTAAGACCATTGACGTGGTGGGCTTTCATAATACGGCAGTTGATCTTCGCGAATAGCACCAGGTTTTTGTTTTTGAACGGCCCTTACATGGGCCGTTATTTCCTCCAACGATGCGAACCAGACGTTCTTATTTGTTAGTGTATCTTCCAACCAACATTCTACTTGTTGCCAACGAGCAAGCCGTCCGGTCAAGAACGGGTGCCAGATCGCATGCCAAAGTCCACCAGCCTCGTATTGGGCATCAAATTCTTCCCAGAACCCTTGAAGTCCAACACTCGGTGCTTTCACTGGCATCATATAACCAATTTCCTCATAATGAGCAAAGGGCGGCCAGTCATCCGTACCCCAGTGGACGGGTATCTCCATTAAAGTACCATTGGCTGTATTCAATACATACGGGATATCATCCCCCATTAATGAACTATCATATTTGAAGTTTTTTTCGATCAATAAATCAATAACACCCTGCGTAATATTGTAAACCGGTGCCCGGTATCCTCTGGGAGATTTTCCTACTATCCGGTTATGCGTTTCCATAGCTTTGTCGAACCATTCGATTTGTTCGTCATGACTATGTGCAGTGGGGTCTTCATGTAAATAACCGTGATGGCCAATTTCGTGACCGCCTGCAATGATGTTTTCTACTGTTTCTGGATATTGATCGATACACCATCCGGGAATGAAAAAAGATTGTTTTAAGCCAAGTCTTTTATACGTATCCAGAATGCGAGGAATGCCGCAGTGCGGTCCATATTGTCCCATCGATATGGGATATAGACGCCGATGGCTGTCTTTCGGCTTTGAAATATGAATGAGGCTGTCCGCATCCATGTCGAATGTAATAGCACAGGCGCATTGAGCACCATTTGGCCACTGAATTTTCTTTTGTATCATATAAAAACACCCATTCGGTTTTTGTTATCACTCATAACTAGGTTTCTGTTAGGAATCAAATTTCTGAAATAATTTCTGTAAGAAAGTTAATAGAAGAAAAACTCCACCGGCCCAGATGAGTAATTCAAATGGTTGAAAAGGCGTACCGGCTAACCAATGACCCAGAAGTCCGCCGCTCGGTTTAATTGAATCTATTTCAAATAGTCCTTTTCTCGACCACCATTTGAATATCCAGAATCGTGATAAATAAAACATCACAAGGCTTACAAGTGAGATAACAGACAGTCCGATTAGTTTGCGTAAAATCATAGTTTCTTGACCGACTCGGGATCCATTCGTAAAACAACCAAACTTCCACGTCGTTGCAGGTCGCCTTCGAGTGAAATGTACTGGCCGATATAATCGCTGGATTTATCGGGTAACGGTGTGTTATCGGGGCCCGTTATCAGGAAATATTCTTCGTTTAGAACTTTTTCACTGGCTACAAAAACTGCGGGTATACCACCGCTTAAACAGAGATTCGCGCAAGCTTTATGAGCGAGACCTCGTCCGGGTCGCATAGCACCAGCAAGACATTTTCCATCACATATTTCACCTGCTATTTTCCAACGACCCAAGTTTTCAATAGTAATTTTTGGAATATCAACAATCGCATTATCTATAGGCTTTATTTGCCCTATTACTTGCAGCATATCCAAACTTCCACGTTTTATGAGAACGCCCTTTAAGGTGACGAGTTTTCCTGCGAGTGATCTATTTGTCTTATTTAACCCTCTTTTACCGCTACGGGTCAGCATCAACGTATGGCCGACAGGAATATGTGCGCTTCCCTGTGTGACATGAAACAGTGGGTCCGGCAATAGTTCGAAAAAACCGGTAAGTGTTTGGCGTTTAAGGTCGTAGCGATATCGCCCATCACCTGGATCATTCTGCGCTGCACCGGTTAAGTAACTGGCCGACCCAAATCCGACGATTAAGCCTACTGAGCAGATTATCAAGAAAACGAATAACTGGCGTGGCGGTTTTAAATATCCGACGAAAAAAGGTATTTTATGTAAATTCATAGTGTTGCCTGTCCATCGATAGTATTGACGACGAGCGGCTCTACGAAAGTGCCAGGGGGATTGGCCTGAGGATTAACGCGCACTGTGCCGTTTGTAATAACTAAGTTATAGGTAGGTACTTTTTCTGTAAATGGAGCGGGTGATCTTCCATTGGTAAGGTCGTATTGAAACCCGTGCCAAGGACAGGTTACAAGACATTGGATGATTTTACCCTCGCCGAGTGGTCCATTTTGATGAGCGCAGGCATTTGATATGGCGGAGAGCTTTCCTTGATGTTTAAAAACCGCTACCCGATCTCCGTTTGACAGTTTTGCAACTCTGGCAAAGCCTTCTGCAATTTCTTCTGGCTTGCAAATAGCTTCCCAATAATCACCGTCATCCCTATTCCAATCGTCCATCATTACGGTTTCTTTGTCTCCAGAGAAAGTCTCCTTAAATGCTACAAGTAAATGTAGAAATATTACTGTGCCAGAACTTATAGCAAAGAACCACATAAGCGCAGGCTGATGGTTGTCCTGCAATATACCCAGTGCAACATGTCCTACTAGAGCCGCATACGCCGGGTAAATAAGATAGTGAAGACGTTTCCAAACAGGTGCGGTTAGGAATTTCATCCAAAAGTCGTGACTAGTCGTTGATAAAAATAATAGAACTAGAAGTGAAAAAATTCCTAAAATTTCAAACGGAAATCCAATCAGCTGGGTAAAACTTAGATTTGAAGATAATACGGCTTGAAACTTATCCACATGGGAGAAATTAAAATACCAGTTAACGATGTAACCTGCGTGTGTAAGTGCCACAAATACGGTCATAACGCCAAAATGACGTCTGTTGTAGAGCAGAGGCAAGAATCGTCTATCTAATCTAGCCAATGGTCCGATACAAAGAATAACCGTTAGCATCAAAAATGCACACAACCCGAATGCTCGTGCATTTTGGATTGATTTGTCGGCCTGTCGCTCGTGATTTAGGAGTTCGGGTGTCAGAAAAAGGAAAAAGGCTAAGAAAGCTAAAACAGAAACTGCCAGAACTCCATCGTAGAACCACTTGTTCCGATTCTACTGCACCGGTGTGTATTTAACACTCATTATTCTACGACCGTGTTAGATGAAATTTTAGTTGGTATGAAGTTTGTAGGAACTTCGGACCGAAATAAAATTGCCGAGCTGAAAACTAATATAATCATTACGGCCAGTACTGCCCATACTGTTAGGTGAGCATCTCTTGGCGGCTGATGGCGTGAGTGCGGTTGGTCACGGCCTAGCTCAAGAGTTATCCAACGGAGCAGTACCATGGGCCAAATCAGTATAATGCCGGGAATTAGTAAAATACGAAAAACATAGGCGCCACGAGCGTCATCGTCAATTCGATCAATACCCACGGTGAGAAAAATCACCGCAGTGATAAGGCCTATTGTTCCCCAGATTCCAAGGAAGTCTATAATGGTCTCAGCGCTGATCATTTAGGTCCGCCAAAACTGACACCGGATAGATCTGCCATCTCTTTTTTCCATGTAGTCAAATCGTTGACGCAAAGTTTGGATAGATGATCGTGTCCGCAGGCGCGCGCCATTACCTGCATTAGTTCTGTCGATGCGGTGAAAAAATTTGCAAGTTGTTTTGCTGATTTTTCAACAACAATACGAGATGCTAAATGTGGCTTTTGACTCGCAATACCAACCGGACAGTTGTTGGTATGACATGCACGCATTGCAATACAGCCAATTGCCTGCATTGCAGAATTGGATAGGGCGATAGCATCAGCTCCCATTGCCAATGCCTTAACAAAATCCCCAGGTTTTCGCAGTCCACCGGTAATAACGAGGCTGATATCTTGTCTTCCGCGCTGATCAAGATGCTTACGTGCTCGAGCTAAAGCAGGGATTGTGGGTACGGAAATATTATCTCGAAATATGATCGGTGCGGCGCCTGTTCCGCCGCCTCGTCCATCAAGGATAATATAATCAACACCAACATCTAGTGCTGCATCTATGTCTTTTTCGATATGTTGTGCAGATAGTTTATAACCTATCGGTATGCCGCCGGTTCGTTCTCTAACTTGATCGGCAAAGTCTCTTATTTGAGACACGTCTGTCCAGTCTGGAAAACGAGGTGGTGAAACCGCGGGCTCTCCTTCTTGTAATCCACGTACTTCAGCAATTTTGCCTTTTACTTTTTCTCCCGGAAGGTGTCCGCCGGTGCCTGTTTTCGCGCCCTGGCCACCCTTAAAATGAAACGCCTGCACCTTGTCAAGTTTATCCCACGAGAAGCCAAAACGTGCGGATGCCAATTCGTAAAAATATCGGCTGTTCTCTTCCTGTTCTTCCGGCAACATTCCGCCTTCACCCGAACAAATGCCGGTTCCAGCCATCTCTGCGCCTGCAGCTAAGGCTCTCTTTGAAGGCTCTGATAGTGCTCCAAAACTCATATCGGAAACAAACAGGGGAATTTTCAGGGTTAGTGGTTTTTTAGCATTAGGACCTATTACCACTTCAGTTCCCACTGGTTCGTCATCTAGCAATGGTGGTTTATGCAGTTGGGCGGTGATAATTTGTATATCATCCCATGTTGGTAGGTCGTCACGCGGAACGCCCATGGCATCGACTTGGCCATGATGTCCGGTTTTCTTTAGTCCAAATTTAGCGTAGTGACGGATCAACCCGTTGTGCGGTTCTTCCGCGGTGCCGTGACCGGTATCGGCGTATAATCCAAGATAGGCTTTCCGGTTAAAGGGTTGTGGATTATCCTGAGACCATTGATAGATTTCGTCTGCGTCTACTTGGACTTCTCCATCTTCTAGCCAACAAGAAAAACGCTTTAGTTTTTCTTCGTTTGCGTATTCTGACACACCCGTATCCAGTCGATAATCCCAATCATGAACTCCGCAGATTAAATTATTTCCACGCACGTGACCATCGGACATTAATGCGCCGCGATGTAAACAACGCCCATAGAAAACGGATACATCATCGTCCCAACGCACAACTACTAAGTCGACTTCACCGACTAAGGCATACTCAGGTTTTCGATCAAAAAGGTTGTCTAATTTTGCTATGGGAGTTCGTTTCATAGGGTATCTCCGGAGTTGCCGAGATCATTGAGGTGATACATGATTACTGAATTAAAGAACATTTTTACATTGTATATCAAGGACTGCCAAGAACCTGATTAGTGGTTTATCGGTTAGCTAAATTGCTTTGAAGTTTTCTCGTTAACGAAACCAACATCAGGTGTCCTGACGAGCAAGAGAATGAATTAAGAGGTAGGTGGGCCCGCAACATATTTTCCTTTAGGTATATCTAGGCGGGCCGCCACTGCAGCACTGGCTATTACCGTTACGATATCGTTCTCTGCATCATTGATATTAAGACCACCCTTAGTAGTATTGACGATCACTGTGCCAAAGGGTATTTGTTTTGCCACCTCATCAATATTTACTTGATTTGGTTTTTGTACACCAATGGTGACCTCAACCATCATCGAATCACGATCAATGCCGAGAGAACGAAATAATGTTATTGAGCTATGGTGCAGAGCATCTTGTACGGCTCTTACGGCGGCTTTTGTATAGTCTTCACCGTACAAATCATTACCAGTGCCCATTTCAAGGATAATACGTTGGATGGTCATTAAGTCGTCTCCCTTGTTGCTTGGGTGCCGTTTGCTTCAGCAATATTTAGATAAACAACCGCTGCGGCATTCGCGATAACAGTTGTTTTTGTGCCGCAATCGCTAACGATATCCAATCCCCCCTCCACAACATCAATGGTGGAGGAGCCATAAGGTAGAACTGCTTCCACTTGCTTTGTATCTACAAGGTTTGGTTTGGCCACACCGATGGAAATTTCAACCATCATAGATTCTCGTGGCAAACCAAGAGCGGGTGCTATAGTTAATGAGTTATGCCATAGGGCGTCTTTTAATGCTCTTATCGCGGCTTTGGTGTAGTCGGCACCTTGCAGATCAGTACCCATGCCTATTTCAACTACCATGCGTTTGTATGTCATGTCTGTGACTCTAAGTATTTTTAACGTTAAATCCGAAGAACTCAAAATAGTGTTTTAAGCTCGAGTAGCGATAGTACTTTATTGTGCACTGGTTTTGGATTTGATTTGTGCGTACAGTTCAAACTATCTTTTAAACTAGCGCATGCGTAATGTCGAATTTAACTAGTGGCGATGACGATTATCGGAACAATGTCGGAATTGTGATCATTAATACGGAACGCAAAATTTTGGCCGGCGAGGCATTTTACTATCCAGGCGAGTGGCTCATGCCACAAGGTGGTATTGCGATTGGTGAAACGCCAGAAGAAGCTTTGGAGCGTGAGTTGTTGGAAGAAACAGGGCTTACACTATCCGATGTTTCAATTGTTCGTGAGTACGATGAATGGATTTGTTATCTATTTCCGAAACCACAGATAAAGGATGGTCGTATGTATGTTGGGCAGCGACAGAAGTGGTTTTTATTGCTCTATAATGGTCCATTACCAGATGCCAATAGCTTATTAGAGAAGGAATTCAGCAGCTTTTCTTGGGTATCGTCCCGCTGGTTGTTAGACCGGACTCCGGTATTCAATGTGCCGGTCTATAAACAAGTATTCAGGAACTTTTTATTTAAGCCCGATTTGCTGCGTCGATAACTAACGGAAAGCCACTCATGAATCCGGCCTCATCGCTCGCCGCGTAAAGCACTAAAGAGGCGATTTCTTCGGCCGTACAAACGCGATTGAGAGGTACACCTTGAGCGGAATCTGCAAGCCCGGCTTGGGAAGAAATATTTCTCTGCACAAATTCGTCCCGTAGCATTGGTGTATCTACATCACCCGGGCAAATAGGAATTACACGAATATTGTGTTTTCCGTAATCTCTGGCCATGGAGCGTGACATTTGTATGACGGCACCTTTACTCGTATTGTAAGCGCATAGTCCGGAACTAGCGGACAAGCCTGCATCTGATGCGATATTAAGAATCACACCTCCCTGTTTTTTCATTCTCTTTAGCGCTGCGCGGCATACGTAAAAAATAGCGTTAACGTTAATAGCCATAGTGCTTAGCCATTGTTCGTCGGTTGTTTGCTCGGCGTTGGCATGAAAAATGATACCAGCGCAGTTGACTATAATATCAATACCCCCAAGGTGTTTTTCTGCTCTAGCAACCAGATTTTCGCAGAATTCGGCATTGGTCAAATCCCCTTCCAGAAACCGTGTTCGTTGACCAATTTCCGAAATTTCACTACACAACTGTTCCCCACGTTGGCTGCTCCGACCAGTTGTAACTGTTTGTGCCCCTGCTTTTGCAAAAGCAAGGGCTACGGCTTTGCCAATACCGGATGTGGCGCCGGTAATAAGTACTCTTGAATTATTAAAGTCGAAACTAATCGGAGCTCGTGTCATATTTGTATCTTCAATCAGAGTTTGTTGTTGAATACTGGTGTTAGCTGGTTCGACGTCTCCGTCGGTTACCGGTTTTTCTACCAACAGCAATGGTATCTGCGTTCATTTTGCCTTCCAGGAAGGCGCGTCCACCAGTGCTAATTTCCCCCAGTTCTAACGTTACTGATTGGGTATCTGGTCTACCGATGGAGGTATGCTTATCCAACGCCTGCCGCATAACCCTGACATGTTCATACGTTGTGCCACAGCATCCGCCGATAATTCGTGCGCCTGAATCATAGGCTAAACAGGCATAACGGCCCATTAATTCTGGTTCTCCCGCATAGCTAATTACTCCGTCGATGTATTCCGGAATTCCGCAATTTCCTTTAGCCACAAGAACATCACCGGGTTTGGCTGCGTTAGACAGATTAAGAATGCCGCAAATGGTTTCCGCTGGTCCAAGTCCGCAATTCGCACCATAGGCATGAGGTCGAACGGTTATGCTTCGAGACATTTCGGCAAACTCTGAAGGGGATAACCCCATCATTGTGCTGCCGTTAGTATCAAAGCTTAATGTGCATACAATAGGCAGGTTGGTTGTGCTGGCCCCTGCAAGCGCCGCAATCACCTCTTCTTTGGACGACATAGTTTCCACCCATAACATATCCACTCCACCGCTTGCTAACGCCTGTGCCTGTTCGGTGAACGCAGCTGTTGCTGCTGCCATGGTAAGGTCGCCCATGGGTTGAAATAGTTCTCCAGTGGGGCCCATTGAGCCGGCAACCAGAACGGGTCGATCTGCTGCATCTGCTGCAGCACGAGCAATTTTCCCTGCATTAACGTTGTATTCCTGAACTTTGGATTCACAGTTGTGAAGCTTAAGTCGATAAAAATTACCGCCAAAGCTATTGGTCAGAATGATATCTGAACCAGCATCGATAAAACCCTGATGCAACTGGGTTATGCGGTCTGGATGATCTGTGTTCCAGGGTTCGGGTGAGTCACCGGTTTGCAGACCCATTTCGAACAGGTTTGTACCGGTTGCGCCGTCAGCTAGTAAGTATCCCTTGGCGGACAGTAGTTGTTCGAGTTTGGACATGTTGGTGTGGTCTCCGAATGATAATCTATATAAATAGCAAATCATCGGGAACTTTATGAGTTTAGATCACAAAGTTGCTACTACGCCCTTCATCAGTTTTTAGTTGATGTTGCGTAAATCCCCATCTCTCGATAGCGCATTGTAAAATACGATCTATCGAGGGAGTTGGCACCTTTTCGAAGTGGTTAACTTCGCAGGTTGCCCCGGCATCACTGGGCCCTTCCCTCCGCCGGTCTCGATGAGCTGCTGCTAAATATCAGTCTAATCTTGGTAACGGTATTCGTCAAATTTAAATTGATAGTTAACCGGACAATAAGCCTTCTGAACTGATAATAAGAGAAATATAGTGTTGGATTTTGGTCAAGCGAGAACCTAAGTACGGTTAAGTCCATTACAATAGCGAAATAATATTTACGGTATTAATTTTGATGTCAAACACTACAAATCGCGGAGCTGTTGTATTGCTATCTCCAAATTCAATGTCGTTTCGTGCCATTACCAATAGTTCTGTGTTGGAATTGGTAAAACACTCGGTTGATTCTGGGGTTTATTCTCATATTTTTGTTTTGAGTTCCAACCCGGCTGATAAGTCAGTTTTACCTGAATATGTTGAATGGCGTAGTATTTATAAGCCCTCTTCAGGTGCTCAGTCATCTAGTTTCGTTAAGCAAATTAGCCGAGCCATTTCAGTTCGACTGAGCCGGTGGTGCGGCTTAGGTTTCGCAAATATAGCCTATCGCTTTAACCATATTCAGGGTTTCTATGCGCATAAATTTAAACGACAAATGAATGCGAAGCGACGGCAGCGGGAAATTTTGGCTGGAAATTATGTAAGTCGTAGATTTGGTTTCCCGTTTGCTAATAGCCATAGGCTGTATCGTTTATGCTATTCATTTTTCTACTCAACCCATCAAGTTTCGGATCCGAGAATTGAAGACTTTTTTGAAGAAATCAAGATTGAGAAGTTAGTTTTCTGGCATACTCAAAACGAGATTTATCGTGATTATTCTGTGTGCGCTAGGAAACGAAAAATATCCTATGTGGGTGTAATTGGCAGTTGGGATCGACCTACCACCAAGGGTCCGATCTGTCCAGGGTGTAAAAAACTAATCGTTAATAACCAAATAATGAAACAAGAATTAGTTCGTTATCATGGTTATGAAGAAGACATTATTGATGTGGTCGGTTGGCCACAGATGGATAGTTATTTCGACCGTTCCTTACGCCAAGAACGTAAACATTTTTTAAAAAGTATCGGAGTGCCGGTTGATCATAAAGTCATTCTGTTTGCCGGAAATTCTGAACGGTTAGGAGCTCATGAACCCGGTGTTGTTGAATATATTGCTGATCAGATTTTAGTTGGAAAATACGGAAACTCAGTTCAGTTATTGATTCGTCCACATCCACAAGACCCGCGATGGGCGGCGCGATATCAAACGGCCGCAGAGTTTTCTTGTGTGACATTAATGCCTGCCCAAATGGGCGCCTTAGAAATGATGATTAATTCTATTTTGCATGCTGATATTGTTGTTGCGACTCAAGGCTCTATAACAATTGATGCTGCGGCGTTTGATAAGCCTATTATTAATATCGGCTTCGATGGGTATTTGACCAGAGCTTATAATGAAAGTGTAAAGCGCTGGTATGATTTGGACCATTACAGGCCTATTGTCGAAAGTGGTGGTGTTGCATTAGCTGAAAGTTTTGAGTCTTTAGATACTATGATTAATGAGCAATTGAGTGGTCAAGATCAGTACATTGAAGGACGAGAAAGATTACGGAAAATTGAGCTGGAACCATTTGATGGTGATTCATCCAATCGTCAGGTTATTGCCATGCTTGGTTTATCGTCTGGTGAGACTTTACCGGGACCTGTTGCGTCATGAGCGCACAGAAAATTGAAGAAAACCGAATTATTCGTAAAGTTACGTTAATTGGTGCAGTAATCGATGGTGTTTTAGGTATTGCGAAGATTATCACCGGCATCATGGCGAATTCTCACGCATTGGTAGCCGACGGTATTCATTCTCTTTCGGATCTTGGTACTGACGCTCTTGTGATCTTGGTGTCTCGGAATAAGCTGAGCGTGGCAGATGATAATCACCCTTATGGTCATGATCGTATACAAACGTTTGCTGCTGTAGTGCTAGCAACACTCATGATTCTTGTTGCAATAGGTATTGCCTATGATTCGGTAATGCGATTGTTTGATCTTCAATCACAGTCCACGCCTGGTTTTTTGGCAATATTTGTTGCTGCAGTCTCGATGTTCGCTAAGGAGGGAATCTATCGTTATACCGCACGAGCGGCTAAGCAGATTCAGTCGAAGCTATTACTGGCGAATGCATGGCATTCACGAAGTGATGCATTCTCTTCGTTCGTGGTTTTATTGGCGGTAGGAGGTTCTATTGCCGGTATTCCCTGGGCTGACACCGTTGGAGCGCTACTGGTCGCCGCATTAATTGTTAAAATTGCGTGGGAGATTGGCCATGAGGGAATACAGGAGTTAGTTGATACCGGACTAAATGAAAATCAGTTGATTCAAATGATGTCTGTTGCAAAACAGGTGGATGGTGTCACTGATGTACATGATTTACGCACACGAAGAATGGGATCCAGTGTTTTGGCTGATATGCATATTCATGTTGCGCCTAAAATTAGCGTATCTGAGGGTCATCGAATTGGTGATGAAGTTTATAAGTCGTTACGTAAACAATTACCCCACGTCAGTGATGCGGTAATTCATGTGGATAGCGAAGATGATGAAGCAGAGAAACCGTCTGCGCACTTACCTTTACGTATCGAACTTGAATCACACGTGTATATGGCCCTAGAGCCAATCGTTGGTAGCTGCAGACCCATTCGAATGGTCATCCATTATCATGCTGGGGAGATTGAATTGGAGTTGGTTTTTGCTGAGGATTCCATGTCGTTATTGACTGCAGAGCAACGGTCGAAAATGGTGAACTCAATAGAGCAGATCGAAACAATTCATCGGGCTACAATACTTATGGAGTTGAATGGTTGAACGATATAATCAGCTGTGATTATTTGATAATCGGTGGTGGTGCTGCCGGATGTATTGTTGCTAAAAGACTTGCCGAGCGAACTCAAGGAAAAGTCATTTTGCTGGAGGCAGGTCGAAACGACGAGGCTGATGAGGCAGCGCTGTACTTAGATTGTCTTGATCAACAGGATGAGCATTACGACTGGGGTTACGTCGCTAAAACCGTAGAATACGGTGGTGGTTTTTCAATTGATTATGCTCGTGCGAAAATGTTAGGTGGTTGCGCGAATCATAACGATTGTGCATTCCTTGCGCCACTTGCCGGGGATCTTGAACGATGGAGAACGGCCGGGGCTGATAATTGGTCCGCACGATGGATGGAACGTTGTTTACAACGCTTAGATAAGCAAATTCGTGTTGAATCGTCGCCCGTAGGTACTGATCTAAGTCAGGCATTTATCGATGCTGCAAAACGAATGGGAATTGCGGAAAAAGACTTTCGCCAAAACCCGGGCAGCGGGACGGGATGGTTTCCGCTTAATGTTGAGGGTCGATTGCGACAATCTAGTTCTGTCTGTTATTTACATCCATTAAATCAATTGCCTGAAAACTTGCAGGTGATTACAAACTGTCATGTACAAAGCCTAGTTGTGGACAATAACAAGGTGTCCGCGGCTAACACGGATCTTGGTCGCATTAGGGTTAGGGGTGAAACTATTCTATCTGCAGGAAGTGTTAATACACCACAAATTCTCATGTTGTCAGGTATAGGGCCGGCACAGCATTTACGCGACATGGATATTGATGTGGTTCATGATTTAACTGGTGTTGGAGCCAACCTAATGGACCACGCTGCCGCCAATATAACTTTTGAACTCTACCAAGAGTCACCTGCCTGGAATTTGACTCCTTGTGAATCAACGTTGTTAATGCGCTTAGGTCAACAGTGTGGGGATCCCGATATATTGTTTCATTTTGTTTTACGCTTGCGTGAAAAATATGTATCCGGAAATAGTTTCAAGCATGTTGCCCATGGCGTAAAAATCGCACCAAATGTCGCTCGGCCGCGAAGTCGAGGAAGTGTAAAATTGAAAAGTCCACAGATAGGAGTTGCCCCGGAAATTAACTTAAATTATTTTTCTGATCCTGAAGACTACGATATGCGAACTATGTTGGGAGCGTTACGTATTGCCCGAGAAATTGGTAATTCAGACTCGTTGAAACCCTATTTTAAGCGCGAAATCACACCCGGTTTAGAAGTAATGTCTGACCGGAATTTGGAGTCTTATATTCGCGAGACCTGCGAGACGGTTTATCATCCTGCAGGTACATGTAAGATGGGCCGTGCTAAGGATGCGGATAGTGTTGTCACGCCAGACCTGAAGGTTAAGGGGATCGATGGATTACGTATTGCTGATGCATCGGTCTTTCCGGACATGGTGAGTGTGAATATTTGTAATACGGTAATGATGATTGGAGAGGCGGCAGCCGATTTAATTAGCGGCGAATATAAACTCGGGTAATGGAAAAGAGATTATTCTTAACTAACTGATGGGTCGTCCTGAGGGCATGCCGGCGTCTTCCAGAATTCGAACATAACGTTCAAGCTGTTCTTTGTTTCTTGAGGGTATCCGGTAAGAATCGCAGGCTGTTGCTGTAGGTTCCACCGATAGATACTGACGTATTGCTTCATCGCAACTTCTCTGATTGCCGAGCATGTAATGGCATACAACTAATTGACGTAGGAAAGTTGGATTTTTAGGTGAAATTCGATGCCCCTCACTACAAAACTTCAATCCCGATTCGTAATCTTGAAGGGAGTGATATGCCCAGAACGTTGCCAATAGCCAATAAGGCATAAAGCTATCATAAGGGCTTCGTCGAATAGCATCTTGCACAACTGTAATTGCGTGATCCGGTTCGTCATTGCATGCGAGAATCGCGGCTTTTACACCGATTGCCGGAGCAAAATTCGGACTTTGTTTTATTGCTCGATTTATAGCAATTAATGCTTCATCCCAGTCTCTCGAAAAGAGAACTGCCCAGGCGTATATGGTCCATGCTAGTGGGTCACCGTTGTTTGCATCCACGGCGCAACGTGCTGTGGTTACCATCAAACTAAACGGATCTTCGTCTGTTTCGCCCCAGTTATAGAAATGTTGTTGGCAGTAAACAAGGCTTAAATCAGTTAGTCCAAATTGTTTTCCTGGGGAAATATGTATTGCACGTTCAAATAATGTTTTTGCTTGCTCATTATCCTGGCGATTCATTTTCCAAAGTAACGCCCGACCTTTCATCACCGTCTCCCAGGCACCTAATTGGTCAGGGGATTTATGATTGGCTTTCTGAATTTCGGCGGAGATAAACTCCGGCGCTACGGCCCCGGTAATAGCGGTAGTAATTTCATCTTGTATATCAAATAAATCAGTAACTTCGCGGTCGTAGCGATCCGCCCAAACATGATTGTTAGTTAGTGCATCTATTAGCTGAGCCGTGATGCGCAATCGATTTCCGGCGCGTCGCACACTGCCTTCAAGCACATACGCTACACCCAGTTCACGACCTACGGTTTTTACGTCGACGGCCTTGCCCTTATAGGTAAAGGTCGAATTACGTGCGATTACGTAAAACCAGGGCATCCTGGAAAGTTCGGTAATGATGTCCTCTGCCATGCCATCGGCAAAATGTTCTTGCTCAGTATCTCCAGACATATTAGTGAACGGCAATACCGCTACGGATGGTTTTTGTGGAAGTTTGGGATGTCTTGTCGTTGAGCTAAAATCTTGTGCTTGTTTGGCACCGGAACCTTTTCGATAGTGCCAAACTCGAATAGGTTCAGAAATATTCTTTAAGTACTGTTCGCCATAATTTTCAAACTCAATATCTAGTTTACTACGAATACTGGAGTTTACCGAGTCAGAAATACAAATCCCGCCCGGTTTGGCGAGTCCTTCGAGACGGGATGCGATATTTACTCCATCACCAAAAATATCATCATTATCAATAATGATATCGCCAAGATTAATTCCTATTCGATACTCGATGCGCTGTTCTATATGTCAAGATTGTTCCATGTTGGTTACTGCATTCTGAATATCCAATGCACAGACAACCGCATCTGTAACCGCAGAAAACTCAGCCAGTACCCCATCGCCGGTGGTTTTTACGATACGTCCTTGATGGGTTTGAAATATTGGTAGCAGTGTTTCATTCAGTAACAGAGATTGTCTTCGATGAGTGCCTTCCTCATCTACGCCCATTAAGCGTGAATAACCTACCATGTCAGCGGCTAAAATTGCGGCAAGACGACGTTGCATTGAGATTGATGTCGAGTTTTACGAAGTTAGGTATTGTACCGTAAACATAACACGTGGATTCAATAAGTAAGTGCAACTCTACCAAGTTGGTAAAAGGATAAGCTGCGACATGACTCGAAGTTTTCTCTAATCACCAAGGAAGAGGCGTACGATGAACCATTACACACAGCTTACCCAAGAAGAAAGATACCAAACTTCTGTGTTGTTGAAAGAAAAACATGATTAAACAGAGATAGCCCTGATAGTAGGTCTCTACAAATTGACGATCAGCAGAGGAATAAGGCGTAACTGTGGTTTTAGGGGTTATCGAGCCACACAAGCTCAGGATCTGCCAGATGAATGTCGACAATCGAGAATTAGTCCGCTTTTAACAGTCATTTAGGTTGTATAGTCGTCACTATGCCCAAGAGTTATAATTGTTGTTGGCTGTGTAGATTTGTAATTCGTTATTTATTTTCTTTAGGGGCTGACAGTGTTAGGGGAAGTACACGGGCAGGGCATCACTTACCCATTTTTGGTATTTAGCCATCATGGTAGTAAAACGCTCGGAATGTAAAAACTTGTCGAGCCATCGTTGCACATTAGGAATTGGCTGTAGATCGAACCAGTCTTTGTCTACAAAGGCGAATTGCCGTACGAAGACCACAATCGCGGCATCTGTTATTTTGAATCCACTTCCAGCTAAATAATGTTGCTTTTGTAGTTTATCCTCTAGTTTTTCAAGGAAGGAGAAACAGATAGAACGTTCTGTGCTGGTCTCAACTTTATCAAACCGATTTGAATATTTATATCGATCTAGCGCGGATTTAAATTCTTGATCTGCCTGGTCAATAAGTAATTTTTCTTCAGGTGGTATGTCTAGCCATAGCTCAGGGTCATTTTGTTTGAGAGCCCATTGCATAATCTCGATACTTTCTTCTATGACCAGATTATGGTTCACCAACACGGGAACGGTGCCTTTTGGTGAGGCGCTCAAAAATTCGAGGGCCTTATCCTTAAGAATAATTTCGCGTAGTTCACAGCGAATTCCTGCGCTGGCGATAGCGAGTCTTGCGCGCATCGCATAAGGGCAACGTCTGAAGGAATATAGTACCGGATACAGGGGTTTATTCATCGAGTCCTATGGTATTGTCCAGATCAAGAACATCATCGTATGCCCAATTGTTATACACGCCTCCCCCTCGTAAACAACGTTCAGCCGCTTGATCGTGAGGTTCATAGTCCCATTCAATACGTGTGCCTATAGAGAGAGTTTCTCGAAGAAAAAGACGTCGTTTTTGGCTCAAGAGGATGTCTTTGGTTAGGTTATTTATATCCCAACGTGTATGTATTTGGGCGCGAAATGCTTCGACAACACTTGAATTTTCCAGTGTCTGCGCAACGTTATTGAGTTCATATGGATCGTCTTGCAGGTTATATAAAAGTTCGGGGTCGCATCCACTATAAATATATTTCAGGTTGCCCTTACGAATCATAATTAATGGAGAGCTGGCTCCTTCTGCAAGAATCTCTGAAAAAACTGTACGTTGTTCTTCTCGTCCAGACATTAAAGGTAGCAAGTTTTTGCCGTCAGATTTTTCGACTAGAACTTTTTCGGCTTCAGTTTTTGTGATCGCAACAAGTGTTGGCAATAAGTCGACTAGAGAAACAGATGTTAATTGTCTGCTTGGAGGTATTCCGGGAACACTTACTATGAGTGGAACACGGCACGAGTCTTCATAAAAATTCTTTTTGTACCAGAGTCCACGTTCGCCCATGTTGTCACCATGGTCTGTGGTAAAAACGATTGCTGTATTGGTGTCTAGACCAGTGGTTTTAAGCACACTTAATAACTTTCCGATTTGATCATCAAGAAAACTTATCGAACCATAGTAAGCATGGCGTGCACGTCTAATTTCCGAATCGGTTGCCGCGTACCGATCAAGTCCGCTTAGTTTACGTAAGCGTATACTGTAGGGATCAAGTTCATCATCTGCAATTCTGCCGGTTATCGGCATGTCAATCTCACTGTGATCATATCTATCCCAATACTCTTGAGTGCATTGGTATGGATCATGGGGGTGTGTGAATGACACCAAACTAAAAAACGGTCGAGGATCTTCTTTACGCGCTAAATCATAGAGCTTGCGACAGGCGCGGTGACTTACTTCTTCATCATAATCGAGTTGCACGTTTCGCGCACAAACACCGGCCTGAGAGAAAGTGCGTGGATCGTTGGAAAATTTGGGTGTTACTTCGGTCCAATCACCGGTCCAATTGAAATCTGCAGGGTAGATATCTGTGGTGAGTCGCTCTTCGAATCCGTGTAGTTGATCACTCCCTACAAAATGCATTTTCCCTATCAATGATGTTTGATACCCTAGGGAGCGCATATAATGAGCCATGGTAGGAATACTTGATGGGAACTCAGCCCCGTTATCATAAGCGCCTATGCGTGAGGCTAACATGCCGGATAACATTGAAAAGCGGGAAGGCGCGCATAAGGGGAAATTTGTATAGGCACTTTCAAATACGGTTCCCTGTTTCCCGAGTTGATCAATAAATGGAGTTTTTGCAAGCGGGTTTCCATAGGCGCCTAAAAACCGCGCAGTTAACTGATCGCATTGAATAAATAGTATGTTCGGTTGGGCAGTTGTCATCGAAACTCCAGATTATTATTGAGGGTGTAGAGCTTTGTTTGGTTAAGCCGCAATGATGTTTTCTAAGAAGGTTGCTGGCTTATATCAATTTTGGATATTCGGTTAACTATATCCTTAAAAACGTAATGATAGGCAACTAAGACCTCCATCGAGTTTTCGAAATTCACTAGTATCGAGCTCTACTATTGATAATCCGGATTCTGATATGGCCGAGGCGCTTTGAGGAAATCCGCTGGGAACTAAAATATTGTCATTGATCCATACGCTATTCGCGGCGTAGGCCTCTTCCGATTCTATAATGATTTTCTTGAATTCAGATAGAAGGGCATGGTTGGTTAATGGTTCGGTTACAACGATTTGGTTGTGTTCGAGATAGGATACACTTGATTTTAAGTGCAACCCGGCTTCAAGTTGAATGGTGTCTCCGTCCATATCATGTTGTTTTAAAAATTCGATAAACTGGCGCGCACCCTCTGCATTAGTTCGTTCTGAAAGACCGATATAATAATAATCGCCGACCATCATTACATCACCACCATCTAGCGTTCCTGGAGCCGTTATTTCGTAGACTGATTCATAAAGGCAAGAAAGCATTTCAGCGAGGCCCTCGGTTTCGTTGCGACGACTGTCGGCACCGGGCCGAGCCACAATGGCACATTTTCGGGTTAAAACAGCGTTATCTTCTATGAACACGGAATCGGGAAATTGATTCATAGATTCTAGTTCAGTAACTTCTAGACCGCATTGACGTAGAGCATCGCAGTAGTCTGAGTGTTGTTTTACCGCACGTTCAAAATCAGGGTCTCCATTATCCTGATCACGCAACCCACTAACCATGCTGGGACAAGGCTTTCGAACAATTGCATTTTTGAACATAGTTATACCGTGTGTTGTATCGCTTGGGGAATATCTTATTTATGCTTCGCAATATAAACTATATTTTATGTTTTGACCAAATGATCGTTTCATTCATAAATACGAATGCTGTGAAAAATGCCGTTTAGCGTTAAGTTCTGATGCGAAACTCTGTATATATTTTTCCGGTTTTGACGATCCGCCATTATTAATAAACGAGGAAGCAAATGAGCGCAACCAGCCGTCAGCCTAATATCTTGTTGATCATGGCCGATCAGCTAGCTCCACAGTTTTTGTCGAGTTACGGACATCCGCTAGTCAAAACCCCAGCAATCGATCGACTTGCCAATGAGGGTGTGGTGTTTGATTCAGCATACACAAATTCACCTTTATGCGCACCATCGCGGTTTGTAATGATGAGTGGACGTCTACCATCAAAAATAGCTGCATGGGATAACGCCGTTGAGTTCTCATCGGAAGTGCCAACTTTTGCTCACTATCTTCAGTCTGTGGGTTATCACACCTGTCTAAGTGGAAAAATGCATTTTGTTGGGCCGGATCAATTGCACGGATTCGGTGAGCGATTAACCACAGATGTATACCCTGCAGATTTCACCTGGCATCCAGAGTGGGATCGTTTTGATGAGCGACTTGATTGGTTCCACAATATGGAAGTGGTAACAAAAGCTGGACCGTGCGTTCGGTCAATGTATATGGATTATGACGACGAAGCGGTATTCAAGGCGCGTCGTTTTATGTTTGAGCGCGCGCGTGATGATACCGACCAACCTTTTATGATGACTGTCTCCATGATTCAGCCGCACGATCCCTATCTTTGCAGAAAGGGGCATTGGGACCTATACGAACATGACGATATAGATTTGCCAAAAGTGTCCCTTGCGGAAATAAATGAAGATCCGTTATCTGCTCGGCTTCGTTATGGCTATGGTGCAAGTGATGCAGAACTGGATGAGGATACCGTTCGAAACGCCCGTCATGCTTACTACGGCTCCATTTCTGCCATTGATGATAAGGTTAAGTCTTTACTGGGTGCACTGGATGAGTCGGGTTTTGCAGACAACACCATCGTTGTGTTCACTTCAGATCATGGGGATATGCTAGGTGAACGGGGAATGTGGTTTAAAATGTCCTTTCTGGAAAACTCAGCGCGAGTTCCGCTAATTGTTCATGCGCCAAAGATGTTGAGTCCGCGACGGGTGAAGTCCGCTGTATCGTTAGTCGATATTCTACCTACGTTCGCTGATATTGCCGGGGATGGAGAATTTGGTAAATTTGCCACACCGATCGAAGGTCGATCCCTTGTTCCCCATCTGTCTGGAGGAACCGAGCACGATGAAGTTATTGGCGAGTATTTTGCTGAAGGAACCAATACTCCTGTATTTATGAACCGCTCAAACGAACATAAATTAATTTATTCCCATAATGATCCAGTGCAATATTACAATTTAGCCAATGATCCCTTGGAGTTACGCAATCTAGCTGATAGTGATCATTGCAGAGAGGAATTGGCTAAAAAGATTGCAGATATTAGGAAAAACTATGATCGGGAAGCGTTAACTGAACGAGTGATGGAAAGTCAGCGTCGTCGTAAGTTTTTGAAAAATGTGATGAGTGATCAACTCTTAAGTTGGGATTACCAGCCTAAGGAAAACGCTGCGGAAACGTATATTCGAAACACGATGCCTATTTATGAACTGGAGAAGCGCGCAAGGTTTCCAAAGGCCTGACTTTACGAGAGTATCGATCTATGGGGTAGATTCGACGATACGTCTTTTTCGTGACTGGGTTGTTTCTGGAATCGCTCATGTGATTTGTTAGTAAGTAAAATTCATTTTGACGGAGAATAAGAAAAGCCGATAGACTGGACACACATTCTCTCCAAAAATTACTATGCGCTTTTATAAAATATTATTTGTTGTTGTTATTTCTGTTGTGATGGCATCGTGTGTAACTAGCCCTACTGGGCGAAGACAATTGATGCTCGTTTCTGAGCAGCAAGCAATCTCCGAATCGGCTTTAGCCTATGTTCAAGTAATGGAACCGCTGGAACAACAAGGCAAGCTAAATCGAAATCCTTCTTTAAACCGTCGGGTGAAACGTATAACCGAACGATTGGTCCATGAGGCGGTTAGATTGCGGCCGGATACAGCAGATTGGCAGTGGTCTATTCGAATTATCGAGTCTCCTGAAACCATCAATGCATGGTGTATGGCAGGTGGAAAAATGGCGCTTTATACTGGCCTTATTGATCAAATCCAACCAACTAATGATGAGTTGGCGCAGGTCATCGGCCATGAAATCGCACATGCGCTAGCCAATCATACAGCGGAGAAAATGTCTGTAGCTTTAGCCGGTAGCCTCGGTGTTTTGGCCATTTCAATTATATCGGATAAGCCTGGTAGTGCTGCAGCCGCTTCTGTTGCAGCGACTCTCGCAGTAACTCTGCCGAATAGTCGAACAGCTGAGCGTGAAGCAGACGAAATCGGCATGCGTTTGGCGGCTTCGGCTGGATATGATCCTTCCGCTGCTGCAACACTATGGCAAAAAATGGGTTCGGTTGGTGGAAACGGTCCACCGCAGTTTCTGAGTACACATCCATCTTCACAAAAGCGGCAGCAGACACTTCGTGCAATGGAGGCGAGGATGATTGGGTATTATCAGCCAGGGATACATCACCCCCGATATCCAATTGATCTTTAATCATTGGCAATAATTTGTTGATTATGTTTCGGTGAGTTTTTAGCATACTCTGCGAGAGCGTAACTCATCCAGCCATTACACCAGCGTAATAAGGTAAATCGCTTTGTAAAGTATCGACCTTGTTGATAGCTAAACCGTCCAGTTCTTGAGTACATGTGCTCAAGACTCCAATTGAGTATTTTCTCAACAAGCGGTGCATGGCTCGAATGGCGTGAAAAAGTGAGGATGCCTTGCGCTGCTCCATGAATATCGTGAGGAAAATCGGTGTCGTGCATCCATCTAGGTGACCCATCTTGGTTAAATAATTTTTCGGCATAAAAGGCTAAACCCTTATCGTACGAATCCTGAAATGAGTGATCCCCTGTCCGGTGCATGTAACGCCATAGTGCGTCCAAAATAAAACCCGTATGGTAATTATCGTGTGTTATGTGGGAGTCACTTGGTGGATCAGTGTAGAACCATGCGCCGTCTGTAGTTTGTTGGTTAACGACGTAGGTTACCAAACGCTTTGTAGTACTGTTATTACGAGTTTCTATCGATCCATGATGGATGAGACCGGACAGGACGCTGCCGATCAAGATGCTGACATCCATTACACGCATGGTCATTGGCATCGGCATATAGCCCAAGCAAAGCTCGTCTGGTTGATCTTTCAGTATGGTTAAATCGTTTAACAGAAATTGGCTCGCACTTTCTACAATCTGCAAATACTCTTTCTTTTTAGTGATTCGGTAGGCGGTCAGAAATGCCTCACAAACGAAACAGGTTACTACCGCATTTGGTGTATTTTTTGGGGCGAAAAAACCAAGGTCCTGCCAAGGATAGTGGTATCCCCAGCATGCACCAGAAAAGGTTCCTGGAGATCGGAGTCTATCTAAATTGTTGAGAAGTTGAATTGCCTCATGAAGATCGTCAGAATTTCCTGTGGATTCATAGCGAGTTAAAAGAGCCTGTATAAATAAAGCGAGGCCTTTCGGATTATAGGTTTTAGGTGCCAGCAATAATGGACGTAAGTTTAAAGGAAAACGCATCACCGTTTGGATCGCAATGATACGAGGCCATTTTGCCCATCCCATGAAAAGCTTAAGCAAGGGGCTGTTTAAACCGTCGTGTTTATTGTAACCACGATATTGTTGATTTTTACTCCAGGCCAAAACTTCCTGTAATACTTTATTCGATTTTGACTCCAACGCATTCAATCCGTCTAGCATAAAAACAAGGGTGTGGTGTTATTCGTAATTATTGAGATAATAATATTTCCGAAAATCTTTTTGTCGAAATCGTTCACTTAGTCTGATCAAACTACGTTCTTTTTTCTAATAGTGATTCATATTCGACGAAGGGTAGAGCCGGATGAAAATAAAAGCCTTGAATATAATAACAACCCGCCTGCTTAAGAAATTCAAGTTGCTCAATTGTTTCCACACCTTCAGCTATGGGTGTTAGTTGAAGGTGTTCACATAGCTGAATTATGGCCGTTACAATTAGAGTCTCATCACGATTAGAGCCGATGCTCCACGTAAATGACTTGTCTATTTTAACGAAATTCACAGGAAAACTCTTTAAATGGCTTAAGCTGGAATACCCAGTACCAAAATCATCCATAGCAATAAGAATGCCCTTTGATGAGAGGCTTGTTAGTTCTTTAAGAACGATCTTTTCATTTGCAATTGCAACATTTTCGGTTATCTCTACAACCAGAAGGGCTGGATCGACTTCGTATTCATCAAGTAGTTTAAAAACTAACGCGCTTAAACCGACTTTTTTAAACTGAGTTGCGGATAAGTTTACAGAAATTGGAACGGCAATAGTTTGACGCGATTGCACTTCTTTTATTTGGGATATTACGGTTTGCAGGCACCACTCACTTATTGGTGCGATGAGTCCAATTTTCTCTGCGAAAGGAATAAACTCTGCTGGTAGTAGGAGTTTTTTATCCCTTTGCCAACGAATTAGCGCTTCTGCGCCAACAACTATATTCGTTTGAGTATTCAAAATTGGCTGATAGTGAATAACAAATTCTTTATTTATGAGGCCTTGACGCAATTTATATTCATTTTCTTTCCGTGAATTTAGCGCTATTTCCATATCGGGCGAATAGAACTTAAAACTGCCACGTCGAGTAGACTTTGCTGCATACATTGCTAAATCTACTTTTTTAAGAAGCTCTTTTGGTGAATCACCGTGCTCTGGAAATAGGACAATTCCTAGTGAAGATTGAATGAATACCTCGTGTTTATCAATTGTGAACGGCTGCGCGAGCACCTCGATAATTTTTCTCGCTATTATCGATGCGTAATGTGCATCACTGTTTGGTTGCAATAACAAAGCAAATTCATCTCCGCCAAAACGGGCAACGAGCTCTTCCTCTCCACAAAGTCTGCTGAGCCTAACTGCAACCTCGATTAATAGTTGATCACCAAAGCCATGTCCTAATGAATCATTTACTTCTTTAAACAGATCGAGATCAAGATAAATTAATGGAATAGTAACGTTGTGGGTGTGAAATTTAATCAGATCATCCAATTTCTCATCAAAAGCATGACGGTTTAGTAAATGCGTTAATGAGTCATGGGTTGCTAAATATTGAACTTTGCGTTCTGCGTGTTTTCGTTCCGTAACATCAATACAGGTCAGAACTATACATTTATCTGGTAACACGCCGCATCTGAATTCAAGTGTTTGATCATCAACTGTGAAGAACTCTGTCATTGATGTGCGTGCAAATTCATTCTTTAACTGCGAGTTGAGTAATTCGGATAAATTACTGATATCCTTTTGTGGGTGGCCTATTTTAGTTAGTGTTGTTACTAAATCGTGAGAGTTTAGAGTTGAAATCTCAATATTTAGAAGGCTTAGAAATTTTTCATTATGTAGCTGAACATTGCGATGATTATCTATCAACACAACCCCTTCCGCCATGTTGTTTATGGTGGCCTGAAGAATCGCGGTATTTGCGGATATTTCTGTCTGTTTGATTGATATCGTATGGATCATAACGTTGAATGCGTCGGCGACATCTGTAACTTCGGACGGTGTTAATGAGGGTAGAGACGTTACCGGTTTGACAGGATTGCCGGAGGTTATGGAACGGGCTGCATCGGCAAGCGCGCGGAGCGGGCGGGATAACCATAGTGCCAGAACAAAACTAAATATAACTGCCAGTAGAATACTGACAGCCATAATGCTATTGGAAATATAACGAAACTCCTTAACACGCTCTTCGAGTTCTGCGATAGGTTGCGGAATCATTGCTCCCCAGCCCGTCTCAGGTACAAAAGAGTAGCCAGCAATCATATCTGCTTTCATTGCCGGAGAGTAAAACGTTGAGACACCCGTTTTACCTGCCATCATTTGCTTGACAGGTGCAACAACTCCTATATTTTTTTTGTTCATTTGCCAATCTTTGTTCGGATGGGCAATGACCTGTCCCGTATGATCAACAATAGCTGCGTGTCCGCGATTTCCAAATGAAATAGCTTGTTGGAGTTCAATAATATACTTTGGGTCTAATTCTCCGACCATAATTTCATTGTGTGCAATTTGACGAAATAATGGTATTGCTGGTTTTTCTTGTTTGTCAAATATAAGTGAACCGAAGATAGTCCGATCATAATTATCCTCGGTACGTGTTCCGTCTAGAATTTCGTCTACGTCAGGAGGATTTGAGTTGATACCAAATAGTTGAATCGATAAACCTGTACCTCTATTAACTCGATGTATAGATTTGAAGTGCAGAGTAGATAGGATGTCTTGAATCTGATTGCCGGTGGCAATCGTTGGATCATCAGCAAGCGCCGAGAATGCTGCTGCAACATCGATACTATATCGAGAGAGGGCATTTGTAAGGTTCTGCGCTACCAGTAGATGTTTTTCCTGAACTGCATTGTATTCGTTATTTAGGGCATAGCGTTGTACCCAAAAATCTATAATAGAGACAGGTATAAGCGAAACCAGAAAAAATCCACAAAATAGGACTAATCTGAGTCGAATCTGATTCCCCGGTGCCCATTTATTCACGTGACGATCACTGTCGGTATGTTAGATGTGATTTAACGTTATAACGACTCACTTGCAGTCATGTTTTATTTATTAATCAACACTACACCACGTTTGTGTAATCTGCAAATGGATGAGTATCGCTGCATCCAATTTGAATGGAATAATGGATTCGAAAATCCAAGACAGTTCATCTTTCTACTAAATGCCGTTATTGCTTGTTAGGTTTGTCGTAGTACAGCTATGGGTATAGTATTCTGTGTTTGGGTTATCTGGTACGAAAAATCAGGTGGAAAATTTTCCCGGATTTCGAAAATCGAGAGTATAAATGACTATATTAACAACATGTATTGGTGCTTATCCAAAACCAGAATATGTGAAGCTGCCCGACTGGTTCACTATCGAAGATGGTCCGGATTCCGCAGACCCTACAGCTCAATGGGAAAGCGCTATGGCGAGCATGGGTAGTGATGCTGCACAAATTATTGAGCGGGGAATTGCAGAGGTCTTACAGGATCAAGTTGACGCAGGAATCGATATCCCAACAGATGGCGAAGTGTCCCGTGAGAACTATATTCATTATCATTGTCGGCATTTGAATGGATTCGATTTTACTAACTTAACCCGTAAGGAGCTCAGAAATGGTGCGTATTCTGCGAACTTACCATCCATAAATGGCAAAGTATCCGCTCAGGATTTGTTCTTAGTGGATGATTGGAATCGCGCGCAAAAGCTTACTGATAAGCCGGTTAAGATTACGCTTCCAGGACCAATGACTATTAGCGATACTAATGCAAATATCTGGTACGACGATCCGGCTAGACTGGGCCAGGATTTAGCCGATGCTCTAAATAAGGAAGTTCTTGCACTTGCCGATGCTGGTTGCAAATACATACAAATTGACGAGCCCTTATTTGCTCGTAAGCCGGGAGCTGCTCTGGACTATGGTTTCGAAAATCTAGAAAGAGCATTCAGGAATTGCCCTGAATCTGTTGTGCGTACTGTCCATATGTGTTGTGGCTACCCTAACGAATTGGATAACCCGAATTATCCCAAGGCGGATAAAAATGCATACATTGAAATAGCCGATGCGATTGAATCCTCCAGCATTAATGCGATTTCTCTTGAGGACGCGCATCGACATAACGATTTGGAATTGTTACGAAGGTTCCGCGATACAACTGTGATTTTAGGTGTAGTGGCAATCGCGAAAAGCGAGATAGAGAGTGTTGAAATTATTTCTGAAAGAATTAGAGAAATTTTAACTGTTGTCGAAAAGGAAAAACTTATTGTAGCTCCTGACTGCGGATTAGGTTTACTGGGCAGAGATAAGGCGCGAGAAAAGCTCCGTAATATGGTTCGAGCCGCAAAGTCTTTTTGATTTCCGATTGCTAACAATGGAAAAGCATTATTCTCGTTAGCTTTATTGGTTAAATACTTGAGGTTTTACGAGTGCAAATCGACTAATTGCCTAGTAAAATTGTAAGACAACTATGGTTTATTGAAATTACGATGTATATGTCCGTATATCAGTCGTTTCGATAAACCTGATTTTCATTATACATCGGCGATAAGGTTCTTCATGGCAAGACGTCTTGAGTTTCATAATCAACGTGCTCAATTGCGAGTATCAGAATCTAGTCGTTTTTATCATACGTTATTGCGAAACTTTTATAAATTTCTGGTTCCACCCAATCGATCTGTTGTTGAGCTGGGCTCAGGAACCGGTGATCTGCTTGCGGCTGTGCAACCTGAATTGGGTGTTGGTATCGATTTCAGTCCAGCGATGGTCGAGATCGCATCTAAGCGACATCCTGAACTTACATTTATCGAGTCGGACGTCGATTCATTTTCTGGGGGACAATCATTCGACTACTTACTTATGTCTGACTTGGTTAATGATCTACCGGACGTACAGAGAACGTTAACCCGTGCATTGAAATTTGCACATAAGGATAGTCGCATCGTACTTAACTTTTTTAATAATCTGTGGAGACCCATTTTAACCCTAGCAATCTGGTTAGGATTGAAAGCTCCAACACTTCTGCCAAACTGGTTATCAAAGTCGGATATGGAAAACTTGTTGGATCTAGCTGGTTGGGAAGTTGTAAAAACTGATGAGAGAATATTGATTCCGATTAAAATTCCCTTTATTGCAAGTTTTATTAATCGCTGGGTCGCACCATTGCCTTTAATACGTCACTTGAGTCTGGCTGTGTTTGTCGTGGCAAGACCCAAGCCGGCACCGGATTCCGGGCATCAGTTTACGTGTTCTGTTGTTGTGCCTGCGCGCAATGAAGCGGGAAATATAGAAAATGCTATTCAACGCACGGTGGAACTTGGTGCCGGAACAGAATTAATATTTATTGAAGGCCACTCGACTGATAATACATGGGACACGATTTTACAAATGCAGGAAAAGTATTCCGCGCGTAATATCGTCGCGATGCAGCAAACAACTAAAGGGAAGGGCGGTGCCTGTCGTGAAGCCTTCGCGAAAGCATCCGGCGACATATTGTTCATCTTGGATGCAGATTTGACGATGCCGCCGGAGGAACTGCCCAAATTCTATGAAGTAATACGCAGTGGGCAAGCTGAATTTGCAAATGGAGTGCGTCTGGTATATCCAATGGAAGACGAGGCCATGCGTTTCTTCAATATTATTGGCAATCACTTTTTTAGCAAGGCGTTTACATGGTTGCTTGGTCAACACATTAAAGACACCTTATGTGGAACTAAAGTGATGACACGTAAAAATTATGAGCAGATTGCCGTTAACAGAAATTATTTTGGTGAGTTTGATCCGTTTGGTGACTTCGATCTGATTTTCGGTGCGGCCAAACAGAATCTGAAGATACAAGATATTCCTATTCGCTATGGTGCACGAACTTATGGTGATACCAATATAAACCGTTGGCGTCATGGAATGATTTTATTGAGAATGACTTTATTTGCAGCGCAACGTTTAAAATTTTTAAAATTATCGTAATACGGATAACTTCATGTTTCGTGAGTGATTATTCTTTCAGCGTATTAATGCATTGATATACCAATGATTAGGGCGAGATTGCGCTTTGTTTGGCTTAATTCTTATCACTTGGTTGTTCATATCAATGAATTGATCAAGATTAATCCCTAGTGGCGCCATAGACATGCTAATTTTTGTCGCTGATAACGTTTCACTACATAGCGTTGCTTTATGTAAAATTAGTAAGAACAGGACGAATTTGTGTCGAACGTTATAACGAAAGAATTAAAAACGAAACCCGTGCGATGGCTGGATATTCTTATTCTCCTTACTGTTTTAGGTTCCGTATTTGTTCTTAGCATTCAAATAGATCAGACCCTCGGTCAAGTAAGCTTTAGCCAAGAAGCCCTAAAAACTGAGCGATTAGTTGTTGATGCTGTTGTTACTAGTCACGCAATAATTGACTCTATTGAACTTTCCAATCAACTTTTAGGTAATGAGGATATAAAAAAAACCCTATCGTTAATAAAAAGTATATCCGTGAACCTTGCTGAGACTAGAAAAATCAATGGAGATCATTCGACTTTCAAAAATGGAACGATGTTGGATGCCTAAGAGACTATTGCGAAGTTAAATAAGTTGTTATCTAGTCTGCATCAGGATACAGGGCGTGAATCTGAAGTTACTCAAACCTTAGATTTAGCGAAGCAACTAAATTTTCAATTACATGGAATCTATCAAACCGTTGTTCGTAGTTTTAACAGACGCTTTTATGGGTCGGCAGTAAATTTGTCCGATAAGTTTTTGGCACTTCAAACCACGATAGGGTTGTTTTGTTTATTAACTTTATCCATAGTAATTTTATATATTGTAAAGCGAAAATCGGACACGGAACTTGCATTAACTCGGTTTCGAATGGACGAGTCGTTGTCCGTATTAACTGATGCTGTCGTTGTCTATGATGCGGGGGATAAAATAATATTTTGTAACCACCGTTTTTTGGTGTTGTCTGGTGTTCCGGACAGATCCCAAGTCATTGGCCAAACCTTTGAGTCATTTTGTCAGGCTGTCAACAGTCTTAAGCTATTGATTAGTATTAATGATGATGGCAGTTCTGTACAGGAACGACGAAAGAAGTTCCATAGAACTGCTGAAAATTTTGATATGAAAACGTCCTATGGAACCACTTTTCGAGTGACACAGAACCGGACTGAGGAAGGTGGTCTAGTTTGTACTTATACGAATATTTCTGATTTGAAATCTGCTGAAGAAAAGTTACAATATTTTGCGAAATACGATTCATTAACCGGCCTGTTAAGACGTCGCCTATTTCTTGATGAAGTAAATCAAAAACTGCTGTCGAAGGATACAACGAGTATTGCCGTACTTTATGTTGACCTTGATCATTTCAAACGAATAAATGATACATATGGTCACAGTGCTGGTGATTCGGTACTACAGGAAGTTGCAGCAAGACTAGTGGCGGTGCTTGGCGAAACAGCCACGATCTGTAGGCAAGGTGGAGACGAGTTTATCGCTATGATGACTATAGAAAGTATGGCCGATGGTGAAAGAATTGGGCATTCTATACGAGACGTAGTTCTGGAGCCGGTAAATTTAGGTGGGCCAATGATTTTTGTTTCAGTAAGTATTGGCGTGGCTTGCTATCCTGAACATGCGACGACAACATCTGAATTGATTCGTTATGCCGATATTGCGTGCATTGCAGCGAAGCGACGAGGTCGGGATGCGGTTTACCTGCTTGATAATTTCACCGTGCACGAAGAAGCGACATTAAACCGGCTTGAAGCAGAGCTGGATAGTGCATTGGATGAAAATGAACTGTTCTTGGAGTACCAGCCTCAACTGGATCTTTTATCGGGAAAAATTGCAGGTTTTGAAGCATTGATACGATGGCGTCATCCAGAGTTAGGGGTCATAAACCCTGGACAATTTATTGGTATTGCCGAGGACTCTGGACAAATTCAATCAATTGGGGCTTGGGTAATTGAAAAGGCGTGTATTGATCTTCGATATCTGTCTGATAACGGTTTTGATGGATTCCGAATGTCCATAAATTTGTCGCCTCGGCAATTATATCAGGCTGATTTCGCAGATACCTTGATAAATGCGATAGTGCGTTATCAGGTGCCCGCGTCTTCAGTTGTATTGGAGATTACGGAAAGTGCAATTATGGATAATGCCGAGAGAGGTATAGAAGCACTAAATAGTTTATCTTCTCTGGGGGTTTCAATTGCGATTGATGATTTCGGAACCGGTTATTCATCTCTCGTCGCATTGAAACAGTACCCTATCGACCGTATCAAGATTGATCAATTGTTTGTTAGTCGATTAACAGAAAAAGGTGACGATCTGGAAATTATTAATGCGGTGATTAATATGGCACATAATTTGCGCCTTTCTGTAGTGGCTGAAGGCGTAGAAACGAAGAGTCAGCTTGAAATGCTAACGGCATTAGGGTGTGATGAAATTCAAGGATTCTTACTTGGAAAACCATTAGCGTTAGATGCGATCTTTGAGTTTTTGAAGGGTGATGAATGGCAAGAAAGTTTGGTTTTATAATTTATACAGTGGAGTACGTGATCTGGTTAATGTTGACACTCTCGAAACCTTAGAATCAGCACGTTCTCTTAAATAGGGTGCAGTGGTTGTGCGAGCAGCAAGACCAGATTAACGTTGTCTTAGAAAATTAACTTTCCAGCTTCTACTTAACGGTTCTGAACATAGTTTTGAAGCGTGAGTTATCGTTGATGAAATTGAGCCGAGCGCAAGAAGGTTCGACTTGAAATTTTATTTACGTTTGCGTGGTAGACGTATTACCGGATTAAACAGTGGTCTACATTGGGGTGACCTTGTAATAAATTTTTATCAAAATGGCCGACATAGTTATGTACTATTGTGTGCATAAATTTTTTTGGTTGCTCAATTGGAGAATATAAATGAATGAAAAACCTATTGCATTAGTAACAGGTGCTGCTCAGGGCATCGGGTTTGCCTGTGCTCAGGCACTTGCTGCAGATGGTGCTCGTATAGTTCTTGTTGATATTAATGAATCGGGTGTTCAAACTGCGGCAGAAAATCTTGGTGATGATGCTGTACCGATTACTTGCGATATGGGGAATGCAGAGCAAGTTAACGCTATGTTTGATCGTGTAGAGTCAGAAGTTGGCGTGGCCAATATTCTGATAAACAATGCGGGAATCGCACTACCGGCAGACTTTCTCGAAACCACACTTGAACAGTTTCAGAAAGTTATAAATGTTAACTTAACCGGTACTTTTGTGGCGTTGCAACGTGCCGCCAAAGCGATGGTGAAAAATAAAATAGAAGGAAGTATCGTCAATATGTCATCTATTAATGCACAGCTAGCAATACCTAGTATTGTTGCTTATTGTGCATCTAAAGGCGGTGTTATGCAGATGACTAAGTCGGCATCATTGGCTTTGGCGCCGCATAATATACGCGTTAATGCAGTTGGTCCGGGATCAATTGATACTGCGATGTTAGCGGGTGTCAATTCTAACCCAGAAGCAATGAATAAAGTTATGATGCGCACACCGTTAAAGCGAATCGGTACCGCTGAAGAGGTGGCGAATGTGGTTGCGTTTTTAGCATCGAGTAAAGCCAGCTATATTACTGGTGAAACTATTTATGTTGATGGTGGCCGATTGGGTATGAACTACACTTGCTAAATATCAGGATGAAACAAAGTAGAGCAAAAAAATAATGAAATTACTTCAGGGCGTTAAAGTTGCTGAATTTTGTGAGATAGCCGCGGGTCCTTTTTGTGCGATGTTGCTCGCAGATATGGGTGCGGAAGTGGTTAAGGTTGAAAGACCAGAGGGGGATGCTATGCGCTCCTGGCCGCCGGTTAATGAGGGGTATAGTGAAAATTTTGCATCGGTTAATCGGAATAAAAAATCAGTTGTATTAAATATGAAAACTGCGCATGGGCTGGAGGCCGCAAGAGCGATTATTCTGGATAGTGATGTTGTTGTGGAAAATTTTCGTCCCGGTGTTTTAGCTAAACTCGGTATTGACTATGAGACTATGGTAGGTGAAAAGCCTGAACTAATCTATTGCTCAATTTCCGCATTCGGACAATCCGGTCCACGTTCTCGGGAAGGAGGGTTTGATTTAACGATGCAGGCGATGGCCGGCATTATGAGTGTCACTGGAGAGCCAGGTGGTGTGCCAGTGAAATGTGGCGTGCCGTTATGTGATTTCACCACCGCATTGTATGGGGCTTTTGCTATTAGTGCGGCCTTGCGGCATAAGGAGAAGACTGGCGAAGGGCAAAACATTGATGTATCCATGTTGGGCACGTCTCTTGCTATAGCGGCGTTGCAGACCAGTGAGTATTTCGGAACTGGAAACGATCCAAAGAAACTTGGATCTGCACATCCGCGGAATGCACCTTATCAGGCGTTTCGAGCGCAGGACGGTTTTTTCGGAATGGCCGCCGGCAACAACGGATTGTGGCATTCCGTTTGTGACGTTGTTGGTCTTGCCGAATTGAAAGAAGATGAAAGATATATAAATCCGACCTTACGTGCGCAGAACCAGAATCAGTTGAGGATTACGCTAGAAGAAATATTCATGAGTAAAGCCGTTGATTTTTGGTTAAAAGCCTTTGCGGATGCCGGTGTACCTTGCAGCCCGATTAATAGTTATTCGTCAGCATTGAAAGACCCACAGGTTGAATATATGGGATGGGTGCAAGATCTTACGCTTGCTAATGGGTTTCAGACAAAAACCTTTGTCTCACCTCTGCGATTAAATGGTGAGACAGCGCCGGTTGAACAACGACCGCCATTGCTCGGCGAACATACGCAAGAAGTGTTGGCAAAGTTGGTTATACGCAGTACTACAGAAGAGTAATTCGAAGTGATAGATAACCAACAGCTCTCAAGCGAGCCAATATTAGTCGTTAATGAGGATAGTGGTGTGTTGAGCGTAACTCTTAATCGGCCAGACAGCGCAAATGCCTTAAGTCCCGAGCTTGTCGAGGCGTTACTCAACGTGTTCAACAATTCAGGGAATTGTCGACTCTGTATTATTCGTGGAAATGGTCAAAATTTTTGTGCAGGCTTCGACTTATCGGATATTGAAGAACTGAGTGATGGTGACTTGCTTTGGAGGTTCTTGCGGATCGAGACACTGCTGCAGATCATCTATCATGCAAAGTTTCCGGTCATAGCGTTCGCACATGGACATGTGGTGGGGGCGGGCGCGGATCTTTTTGCAGCATGTTGGCAACGTATAGCGTCAGCGGATACAAAGATCAAAATGCCTGGTTGGAATTTTGAACTGGCACTGGGTACCCGTCGTTTGAAGAACTTGATTGGCGCAGATGCTGCGCGCGACTTATTGATTGATACGAAAACGCTTTATGCGGATGATGCGCAGAAATGCGGATTAATAAATCAAATTGAAGAGACGGAACGATGGCCCGAAATAGTAGATGGCATAAGTGATCGAACGAAGGCGTTGCCTCTAAATGCACTGAATCAGATGTTTAGCATTACGGCCACAGATACTCGTTCGGAAGATCTCGCCTCTATTGTAAAAACGGCGGGATATCCCGGTTTAAAAGCACGCGTATTGGATTATAGAAGTCGGCTAAACAGCGCAAAAAGAGAATCTCAACCCTAGTCGGTGTCTTTAGCGATAGACCCCATCCCATTTAGCAGGCTGCTCGTTTATCACATCGCCGTTATCATCTAACTGTGGACGGATCATTGCAATCATATTATCTTCACGTACGACGCTGTAATTCATATAACCTAAACGCGCCATGGGCTGCATAAGTGCGGTGTCTACCAGCCCGTCTTTGATGCAGTCATCGCTTATGTGTATGCCGACAACCTGACCAAATACTACATATCGTCCTAGGTCTGGATCGTCATTCTCGTTCATATCGGGTAGCCGAATGGTTTGCCAGTGTTTGCATTCCAAAGCTGCCGGTGCTTCTAAAACATAGGGTGGTGTTACTACATTAGATTTGGCCATAGTCAGCCCCGATGGCTCATACTCACTGCGTTCATGGGACAAAGGCGCAGATGTTATGTTCATCGCCTCTCGTGTGTTCCATGTGGCAATCGAACAGGTGAATTCACCGGTCTCTTCGATGTTTTTCAAACTGTCTTTACGATGCATTGAAGAAAACATCACATAGTGTGGACGGTCACTTACCGCATTAAAATAGCTGTAGGGCGCAAGATTAACTTCGCCGTTTTTGCTTATTGTTGTTATCCAACCTATAGGTCTAGGTACAACCAGTGCTTTAAAGGGGTCGTGAGGAAGTCCGTGATTATTTTTAATAGCGTCGTAATACATAACTTATTTGTAGGGTTGATAGGTTAACTGCGGGACAATAAAGTGGATATACTATATCAGGTTATGTTGTTTTTTTTTACAGATATCAGCAAGAATAGTAAGCACAGAGCTTAATTTAGATAGATTATAAATTGTGTTCATTATGCTTCTAACTCACCCATTTTTCTTATTTTCTAGAGTTTTTTTCATTCTGTGTTTGACTCAAGGGTTTACAGCTCTTATTGTCCGCATTGTTCCAATATAATATTCAAGAGAGCTTACTATGACCACGGCAAACTATAATTTTATCGCTGGCGAATGGGTTGCCGGGTATCATGAGATAGCGAATATCAACCCGTCTGACCTATCCGATACCATCGGTATGTACGCACAAGCGGATATTGGTCAACTTAATCAAGCGCTGGAAGCGGCAAAAACTGCGCAATTGCAGTGGGCTCAAACTGGGCTTGAAGTTCGTTATACCGCCTTAATGAACATTGGCAACGAATTGATCGCTAATTGTGAGGAGCTAGGTACTTTACTTGCTCGCGAAGAAGGTAAAACCCAGCCGGAAGGTAAAGGTGAAATTTACCGGTCAGGTCAGTTTTTTACTTACTATGCGGCTGAAGTACTGCGACAGATCGGCGAGAATGCTGAGTCTGTGCGTCCCGGAGTTGAAGTAGATGTACGTCGTGAACCCGTAGGCACCGTAGCAATTATTTCACCATGGAATTTTCCAACGGCTACTGCTGTTTGGAAAATTGCCCCAGCATTGGCATTTGGTAATGCGGTTGTCTGGAAACCCGCAAATATTGTCCCCGCATCAGCGGTGGCGTTAACCCGTATTATTGAAAAACAAAATTTACCCAAAGGTTTGTTTAGTTTGGTAATGGGACCGGGATCAACGGTAGGCCAAGCTTTAATCGAAAGTCCATTAATTAACGCCGTTAGTTTTACCGGTTCGGTCCCTGTGGGCCGTGGAATTGCTAAGGCCGCAGTTGGGAATTTCACTAAAATTCAACTGGAAATGGGTTCAAAAAATGCACTTGCGGTGATGGATGATGCCGATATGGATATCGCAGTAGCATGTGCTGTGGGCGGAGCTTTTGGTTCAACAGGCCAGAAATGTACGGCCTCTTCACGATTGGTTGTGCATGAAACCGTACACGATGAGTTAGTAGAGCGTTTAGTTGACGGTGCAAACAAAATGGTGGTGGGTCACGCCCTTGAAGCGGGTACTCAGATGGGACCGGTTGCTAGCGAAGCACAGCTTATGCAAAACTTTGAGAATATCAAGTTAGCCAAGCATGAGGGTGGTGAGGTGTTATGTGGTGGTGAGCGAGTAGAACGCGCTACTGAAGGTTATTTCATGACTCCAGCCGTGGTAACTGGAACAAAGAATGATTGGCACGTTAACCGTGAGGAATTATTTGCGCCTATGGTTTGCGTAATTAAAGTAGCCAGCTACGACGAGGCATTGAATACTGTTAATGACACGCGTTTTGGTTTAACTGCGGGAATTATTACTCAAAGTTTGGCACGAGCGAATGATTTTAGACGTAATGCTAAGACCGGTTGCGTGATGATTAATCTGCCTACAGCAGGAACAGACTATCATGTTCCATTTGGCGGCCGGGGCGAAAGTTCTTATGGGCCACGGGAACAAGGCCAGTACGCTAAAGAGTTTTATACTCATGTAAAAACAACATACAGTAGTTCTGGAATTGCACGTTAGTTGATAGGTCGGATTTGCCTTGGTAACAAAAAATCGTTGCAGTATGCGACGCCGTGGTTGCGAATTTGCAAACCTACACGGGAGTTTACCGAAACTGCTTGTTACTCATTACCTACAAGATGGGTAATGCAGAGTGCTTTAATTATGTTAAGAACATGCGGTTGGCATTGTAGTTTGCGGGCTGTATTCAATTCGATAAATTGAGCCTCGCGAATCTCCAACGGGTCGATGTGGGTAGTAGTCTTTTTGCTCAGTGTTGTCTGGTAGATCCAGTCGCATATGTTAGCACCATCTATTGAGTAGTTGAATGAACCGACTAGTTCCAACTCTGCTTTCAGCACGGATATACCCGTTTCTTCTTTTAGTTCACGAACAGCCGCGTCCAGTGGCTGTTCGTGGCGTTGGAGACCACCACCAGGTAAATAGTATCCACTTCGGTAAGTGTTTTGAATTAACAAAATCTTTGAGTGGTAAAGAACAACAATTTGCGAGCCCTTTAGTTTTTGCCTTGAAATTCTTCCTACCGTCAGCTTAAAACGCCATGCAATAGAAAATAGCATATGAATTACATTTATCAATCGCCGAGGCAGTTGTTTGTCTTTAATAAGCACCTCGTGCAGTTAAAACAGCGGGTATGGTAAATAGCAGTAGCTTTATATCGAGAAGTAAACTTGATTTTCTTATGTATTGTAAATCAAGCTCTACCTGCTGTTCAAAGGGAATGTTTGATCGGCCGGTTACCTGCCAGATGCAAGTAATTCCTGGAACAGCCATCAGCCGTTGACTTTGATATTCTGTATATTCAGAAACTTCTCCCGGTACCGCGGGACGTGGGCCTACCAAAGTCATTTCACCTTTCAGAACATTAATTAGTTGAGGTAACTCATCAATTGAGTATTTTCTGATGAACTGGCCTATAGGGGTTATTCTTGGATCATTCTTCATCTTGAACAATAGATTATTCTCAAGATCATTAAGTGCCATAAGATCCTGCTTACGTTGTTCTGCATCGATGTACATCGAACGAAATTTCCATAGCTGAAAAGGCTTGCCATTCTTACCTACTCGAGTTTGTTTGAAGAAGACGGAGCCTGGTGAAGTAAGTTTTATGGTAACAATTGCTCCAAAGAACACAGGTAGTAACAACACCATAGCAGTGAACGCAACAATAATATCGAGCAGTCGTTTTGATAGTCGGTGTAGTTGACCAGAGAGGATGTCAAAACAGACTTTTCGGGTGAACATATCAGTAGAGTTAACTTTTGCCTGTGTAGCAAATGGCTGATTAAATGTATTACTGGACATATGCGTAAATTCCATAATTTAAGTGAAAGTGGACGCCAAATTGGGATTTGACCCGGTTCGCCTTAGTTACCATGCAACTCTCATGCCAAAATTTCAGTTTTCTGATTTTTTTTGTGTCTTTACGAACTAGTCTTACGCGATAAAGTTTGTCCTTGATCCTTGGTGGTAGCCTTATATGGAGGATTACGAACTGCATTGCAAACTTCATTGCATTTTGCGAGTCATAAATGAAATGAAAAACCTAGAACAAACAAATAGTTAACTATATTTTTATTTTTAGTCAACAATAACAATAATTTATGTGATTGGCACGTATTTTGCATTCTAGCTAACGTAGATAAAAAATATCCAGATTCTCGAGACTTTAAACCGGAGCTAACATGAAAAAAGTACTTTTTCTTACCCCTGAAATGCCTTGGCCGCCCTACAGCGGTGGACGTATTAAGAGCTTTAATCTGATCAAGTATCTCGCAAAAAATTATTCTCTTTCGGTGGGTAGTTTACTAAAAGATAATGATATTGATCATGTGGAAGCGTTTTCTGATGCGATTAACCTGACTAATTTATTCACATCACCGATTAATGTGAAAAGAACGGTAATGAATTTTGCAAAAAGCATTGTAAAACGCATACCACTTAATGTTTTGCGAAATCAGGATGAAAAGTTTGCTGAACTCGTACGCGATCAAATTGAGCACTGTGACACTATATTTGTGGATCACTATGAAATGATGCAGTACGTCCCGGCTAATTTTACAGGCACCGTAATACTCCATCAGCATAATGCTTACTATGTATTATGGGAACGATTTGCGGAGCAGGGTTCAGGACTTATTAAGCGGGGGGCTGCACTATTCGAGTCTCGCAGGGTAAAGAAATGGGAACGTAATTGCTGTGAACGAGCAGACCTGGTGTTTGCGGCGCCAAACGATATCGATATGTTGGCGCGTATAGGTGTCGATAAAGATAAAATGGCGCCAACATTACATCTTGGCGACGAGTCACATATTACTAAACCCGATCTCTCATGGAGTAACACGGATCTCTCTATACTATATGTTGGACATTTAGGTTGGGAGCCTAATGTGCAGGGTCTGCAATGGTTTATTAAAAATGTCTGGCCTGAACTTAAACAAAGCTTTCCAACATTGATACTAAATATTATTGGTGCTAACCCTGATCCTCGTCTATTGGACGTGGCCGCGGGTGATGCCAATATACTTTTTGAGGGGTTTCAAAAAGACCTTGAACCGTGGATGACAAGTTGTCGTGTCATGATTGCACCGTTACTGGTTGGTAGTGGCATTAAAGTTAAGGTGTTAACCGCGATGGCACGTGGTATTCCCTTAGCTACTACTCAAACAGGTGTTGAAGGTTTGCAGGTAAGTAACTTTAAAGAGCTTACAATTGCCAAAGACGCCAGCGAGATGGTCGATAATATATATACTACTCTGAGTAATCGTTTGGTGTGGGAACGTCTTGCTAGGGAGTCGCGTCGAACCATTCGAGATCGATATACATGGAAACACGTCTTTGACTCTATGCAGTCACGAATGGATTTATTAGAAACTGGAAAATTAATTCCAAATCCTAACGTCCATAACCCTCAATTAAGGTCTGTTGCAGTGGTTACATCATGAGTAGTCAGCCCCGTGTTTTGATAGTGATAGTTAATTACAAGGGAGCAAAAGACACAATTGAATGCTTGGAAGGTGTTTCTAGACTTTCTTACACAAATTATCAAGTTCTGCTGTGTGATAATTATTCGAATGATGGGTCGATAGAGAGTATTTACAATTGGAGTAAAACTCGCAAAATCGATACGTTATTGGATCGAAACATACAATTATTATCAAAGAGCCACAAAAGTGCTTCTATGGAAGCGGCTATAGTGGAACAAAGTGAGATCGAAAATATTCAGAGTGGTCATACCTATAATGAACAATTACTCATTATTCCGGTAAAAAAGAACTTAGGTTTTGCAGGAGCCAATAATATTGGATTGAAATACGCGTTAAGTTCAAATAGTTTCGACTATGTATGGTTGCTGAACAACGACACATTGTGTCAGCATGACTCGTTGCAACAAATGGTAAATCGTCTTGACGCAGAACGTGAACCGGCAACATGTGGATCACGTGTAATGCATTATTTCCGACCCGACACCATTCAGGCACTTGGTGGAGCGCGATTTAATCGGTGGACTGGTTTGTCCAGTACAACTTTCGGTAGAGACCTATTGCTAGACGAGGTTTCTGATCATCGAAGTGTTGAATTGAAATTAGACTTCATTACAGGTTGTTCTTGGCTGGTGCCGTTAGATTTTGTGCGCACGGTTGGACTTATGCAAGAAGACTATTTTCTCTATTTCGAGGAAATTGATTGGTGCATGCGTGCTAAGAAAAAATTCAAACACGTTTACGCCGAGGATGCGGTGGTGTATCACAAAGAGGGTGCTAGCATTGGTTCTCCGAGTGGGGCGAGACAATCATCTCTTTTGTCCGACTTTTACATTTTTCGTAACAAGCTTAAAGTAATTTGGCGTTTTAATCCCGTGGCCTATCCTCTGGCATGGTTGATCACGTTGTTGCAGTCGATAAACCGTATTCGACAAGGCCACCCGCAAAAAGCCCTACTGATATTTCGAATATTGTTGGGCAAACGGGTGTGGTAAAGATTGGCGCTACGTATCGAAATGTCTTGTGGATTGGGCTCGTGTTTGCTCTCTTTGCAGGTCTTCAAGGTGGTAAGTATTTCTTACACAATCGCATGCAAGAACTCGGTATCGCGCTAGCATTAATGCTTTATGTTCAGGGGGCATATTTAAGTGCATTTCGCATGGAAGCTTTTGATTGGTGGAAGTGGGTTGTTGGCGCACCAGGCTTTTGTCTGTTTGTAATGATTACTTGGTCTGCAATATTTTCTTTGAAGGCTGGAGTAGCTATTACTCCGTCAATTTTTGCGTCGAGAGAATTCATGCTGTTATTGTTAGCCCCTGTAATATTTTTCTTACATATCATAGGTATGAGCATTAGCCGATTGGTTGGAGCTATCATGGCTGCCGCTTCTCTAACGTTAGTTAGTTATCTATTTTTCTATTTTTATCTTGATCTGGAAGCAGCATACTTTTCCACAGATGCGTTTACTCATCATTTAGTAACATATGATGAGTCACGAGGTTTTCGTTTAAAACCTCCAACTTACTCCATGATCATTGTCTTTTTAAGTGGTTTTTTTACTATCTTTGGAAGAGGTTCTACGGTGGTCAAGAGCGTTGCGATCGTAGCACTTATCATAACTTGCTATATATGGAGTTTGGTTATGTTGAGAGCGGTTGCCGCAGGGTTGCTTGTTTCGGTTTTGCTTTATGTGATTGTATGCCGCAAACAGTCCCAAGCCGGGTTAGCAATTGTCGCTACGCCATTGGTTATTCTTTTAATTGGAGCTGGTACAGGTATCGCAATGGATATTTTTGTCAGCGCTCACGGTGCTGAAGTCCGACTGGCATCGTTCAAGCTAGCACTTGATGAGTTCAGCAAAAACTGGTTGCTAGGCTGGGGGCAATCGAGTGGTTACACAAAAACTTATCAAGACTTATTTGGTCCCAAGTTTTTTCCGTCAGACTTAGGTATCATCGGTATTCTTTTCAAGTACGGTTTGGTTGGCGGACTCACTTACGTAAGTGCTTGTTTCTCATTATTTTTTATCTCAGTTCGAACACACTGGCGTTTACAAAAGTGCTTCGGGGTTTCTTTACCATTGATTCAGGCATTGGTTGTATTTACAACGTTGATGACTCTTAACATGATTCTTTGGCCGGGTTTAGCTTATGGCCAGGGTCTAACTATGGCCTCCGTAATTATTGGTTTAAGCGCCTGTATTAAACGTTTTACTATGGTGCTTGAATCCGAAGTGATTGAAGAGAAAAGCGACTCAATTTTGGGTGTAGTCGCATGACTAACGCTGATTTTAAAAAAACGTTCAACTCAAGGTGTACCTGTTATTTTGTTAATACGGCGTGCGGGGTTTTCCTTCAATCCTTATATGATTTGAAATATTCAAATTGGAACTAGCATGCCCATCGTCTCATTGTCCTTTATAGTCTTGTTAACCTGTGCTGGCGGTGCTCTGGTTGGGATTATAGGTGCTGCTTGCGCTTTTTTGCTAAGCATGATGATGAAGAACCTCGGCTGCTTAGTACCTTTCCATCGAATTCTTAATCAAAAAGAAAGTTTTATATCAAAACATCTCACGGGCAGAATTTGCTTGAGCCAATAGGAAAAAAATGAAAACTGTAATAATTACTCCCTCATATGCCCCTGATTACGATCGTTGTCGTGCGCTTGTTGAAAGTATCAAGCGTTATGTTACCGGGTATTCTAAACACCTTATCGTTGTTGATCGCGCGGACCAAGATCTATTTAGTGGTTTAATTGGTGATGGTTGTGAGCTGGTTATTAAGGAAGATATTCTTCCCCACTGGATTAAGCCTATACCTTTCTCGAAAAAATGGTGGTTTAACGGTTTTGCGTTTCCCGTGCGCGGCTGGATACTACAGCAGATTGTAAAGTTATCTACAGCCGAGTGGTGTCATTCCGATCGTTATATGTTTATTGATTCTGATGTCTTATTTGTTAGAAATTACGACGTTGCCACATCTCAGCGTGAGGGTAAAACCAGACTTTACTCCGGACAAAGAAAGGCTGTTGATTATGAAGAAAAAAGACATATCAATTGGTATCAATGTGCTGCGAAGTTGTTTGGTTTGAGTGGCAGCGACCATATCCATCGTGAATATATTAGCCAGCTCAACACCTGGAATCGTTCTACGCTACTTGCTATGTATCGTAAAATAGAAGAGACAACAGGCAAGGACTGGAAGAAAGTAATGTGTAATACATTGGATTTTTCAGAGTATATTCTTTACGGTGTATTCGTTGAGAGTGTAAAAGGAATAACCGAATCCAATCACTATCGGGATGAGGAAGAGATTTGTCATTGTTCCTGGCACCACACTATTGATAGTGCAGAAGAGACTGTAAACTGAACTGTGTATCTGCTTAACCTCAACTGTTAAGGTAGATACGATGAATAAGAAACAACTGACAGCGTTGGTCGATCAGGCCACACAAGGCATTACATCCGAAGAAGACATGG
>CAJQKF010000079.1 GCA_905478855.1 uncultured Gammaproteobacteria bacterium | reverse complement strand
GGACTGGAGCACTTTTATACGACGGTTGTCACACTATTTCAACAGGCTAATTTGGGCGGTATACGCGTCATCGCTTATAAGCCGGAATGATTTTTGACGACGTGATCGTAAATAATTCAGGAGTACACAATGACTGATGTGACAAATAAATTACCAAACTCTGGACGACGTTCAGCCATCAAGAAGGTCGGTGCCCTTGCAGTTGGGGCAGCAGCATCTCCATTTATACCAGCTCTTTCTGGCTATGCATTCGGTTCTGATGCACCTATAAAAATTGGTATGCAAGCTCATCGAACCGGTATTGGTGCGTCTTATGGACGCTGGTACGAGAGGGTTGCTACAGCCACTACCAAATTAATAAATGAGGAAGGTGGTATCAATGGCCGTCCTGTTGAACTGATAGTTGAGGATGATGGTACTGACCCAAAACGCGGTGCGGAGGTAATTGAAAAATTCGCTACTCTACATAAAGTGGACGTAGCGTATGGGACATTATTTTCTCATGTGGTTATCGGTTCATCGCCTCGAGCAGGTGAGCTAAAATTGCCTTATTTTGTGGTTTCCGAGGGACATCACGTGGCATCGGGGAAATTAAACCGATACGTTTTTCAGCCAGGGATAACAGACGTAAAGTCACAGGTTATTTCCATGGCACCCTGGGTTTCACAGAATCTAGGTAAAAAAGTAACGATGATTTATCCTGATTTTGCTTTTGGTCATGATCACCGGGATTATTTTTCCGCAGCAATGAAGCAGCAAGGAGGGGAAGTTCTGGAGTTGATTGCGATTCCGCCAACGGAGTCGTCTTTTACCCGATATTTACCGCGTATCCCCCGTCAAACTGAGGTTTTATACCATGTTATGGTCGGACCAGGTGTGCTTACTTTTGTAAAGGAAATGGGGCAGTTTTTCGGCAGTAGTCGGCCGGAAATTTTCGGTTTCATTGATTCCCTCGAAGCGGTTGATTTTGCGACACCACAATTGGAATTTCTTGATGGAACTCATTTTTGGGAAGCTCATCCACGCTATGCGCAACAAAACCAATCAGAGTTTGACCGTTTTTATCGCGAACGAGTCGGTGTTGATGAAAATGGCGCAAGTATTGACGATCCAGGTGATATATCTACTTACTCTCATATGTTTGGCTGTTGGGAAACATTGTTTATATTAAAGCAAGCAATGGAGGCTAGTGGATATAAAAGTTCTACACCTGCTGATAAGCAGGCTCTGATAGAAGCAGTTGAATCGATGGAAAAATTCGAACACGGACGAAATCATCCTCAAGGCTCAAAAGTTTTTAATGGCAAGATCCATCAAAGCTTTGGACATCAACATATTTCCCGTGTTGAGAATTCTAGGTTGAATGTTGTGCATACAACATCTATTGAAGATGGGATGTATGAACCAGAAGGTGATTACACCCAAATGCCTTTGTAGAATTGTCCGACAAGCGCCCGCTTTTTTAGCGGGCGTTAAGTTTTGCGGCACTATTAACCAGTTACGGATTCGATTCCTGGGTATCTTAATTTATGGATTTCGGTCCTTTTTTGCTTCTGGCATCCCTCGAAGGGTTAGTTCAGGCTGCTGTATTAAGTTTAACTGCTCTTGGGCTATGTCTTACCTTTGGCGTTATGCGAGTCGTGAATGTTTCTCACGGCGAGTTTTACATGTTAGGAGCTGTAATTGCCTGGTGGGCAGCAAGTATTCTTGGGCCAAAGTATGCGTTAAGTGGTTATCTGATTGCTTTGTTTCTGGCTCCGTGCATAGTTGGACTGCTTGCCCTTGCTAGCGAAAGATTCGTTTTGCGCTCACTGAATTATGAGCCTGAAGCTACAATAGTAGCTACCATAGGAATTCTATACATTATTCAGCAAACGGTTCTAATGAGCTTTGGACCGGATGCAAAGCCAGTTAACCCACCTTTTTATTTTCGAATTGACTTCCCGTGGTTCGGGTATTCAGGGTATAAATTATTCGTTATTGGTGCAGCGATAGTTGTGCTTTCAGGAACGTGGTACGTCCTAGCGAGGACTCGTGTTGGTTTAATAATGCGAGCGACTCAGCTTGATCGTGATATGGCACAGGCTTTCGGAATTCCGATAAAGAGAGTTTATGCATACGTTTTTGCCGCCGGCGCAATGTATGCTGCATTAGCCGCAGTGTTAATTGTCCCTATTAGACAAGCTCATTACTTAATGGGTGCTGATCCACTTTTGATGTCTTTTATAGTGGTGATTATTGGCGGCTTGGGTAGTGTTAGGGGAGCTATTGTTGCTGCAGTTTTGATCGGCATGAGTGATGGCATCATATCCATGTTTTTTTCGCCGACACTTGCTAAGATGGTTTCAACTTTATTAGTTGCATTGGTATTAGTATTTCGTCCTCAGGGGCTTTTTGGAGTTAAAACCTCATGAAGACCCATCGTAAACTAGTATCTCTTTATCTTCACGCGGCAGTTATTCTGGGGTTGTTTTTAGCGCAGTTTTTTTTGCCTGATTATCTCTATCTTGCTGTAACTAGAGTAATGATATTGTCGGTATTCGCGATAGCCTACAATATATTGTTCGGTTATACAGGTCTATTGAGTCTCGGCCATGCTATGTTTTTCTCCGTGGGACTGTATACAGCAGGATTGACGGTGTATCACTTGGAATGGAGCGCGGCTGAAGCCTTCGTTAGCAGTATCGGCGTCGGTCTAATTTTCTCAATTTTACTTGGAGCTGTAGCTCTGCGAACAAGTGGTGTAGCTTTCATGATAGTTACGCTAATGTTTTCCCAAGTGTTCTATCTGGGCACGCTTTACTTCACAACCTATACGCGGGGAGATGAAGGGTTAGTATTATCCGAAGGCGCACGACAGTTTACATTTCTTTTCGCTAGCTTTGATTTGTCCGATCCCTCGGTGCGGTATGTTGTTGCCTGGCTGTTATTGTCGCTTTCGATTATTTTTTGTTATGTTATTGCTCGAAGTCGCTTGGGTCGTGCGTTAGTTGCTATTCGTGAGAACGAAACCCGGACTCAAATGCTAGGATATAACACCTTCATGTTAAAATTAGTTGCGGTGATTATTTCGGGTACTCTATCGAGTATTTCCGGGGCTGCCTACGTTTTACTATTTGCCTATGCAGGTTCTTCGTTTGCTACGATACAGTATTCTATTGATGCGTTGTTATATACATTGCTTGGTGGCGCGGGTACGGTACTCGGGCCGGTATTGGGAGCATTTCTAATGTTTTTCATGATTGACATTACCAGTGAATACACGTCTGCCTATTTACTAATAGCCGGTATAATCTTGGTTTTTCTGGTTATGTATTTCCCACGCGGTATTCTTGGTGAGGTCAGGCATCGCTGGCTTCAGTGGTTGCCGTAATGTTGATAACAACTAAAGGTTTGTCGAAAACATTTGGAGGCCTTGCGGCAGTAACTGATGTTAATTTTAGCTTGAATAAAGGCGAGCTTCGAGCATTAATTGGTCCGAATGGTGCAGGTAAGACTACGTTGGTAAGTTTACTTTCCGGTCGGCTATCTCCAAGCTCAGGCTCAATTACCTTCGATGGCAAGGATGTTACTAAAATGCCTGCGTGGAAGAGAGTGCGAATGGGTATTGCTTATACATTTCAGATTACTAGTGTTTTTCCTCAGCTTACAGTGTATGAGAACGTTGCGACCGCTGCGTGCTACGGCCAAGGTATAAATCTTACTACCGATACACTAGTTACAGAGTGTCTTGTTAACGTTGGTATTGAAGATCGCTCGTCGATAAAAGCGGCAGAATTATCATACGGGCATCAGCGATTATTGGAAGTGGCAATGGGGTGCTCGCTTAAGCCTAAATTAATGATTCTCGATGAGCCTACCCAAGGACTTGCGGATTCGGAAATTGAAAACTTTTGTGAGTTGCTTGTACAAATTAATAAGGACACAACCATACTATTGATTGAACACAATATGTCAGTGGTTATGCAGCTCGCTCGAAAGATAAGTGTATTGGATCATGGTCGAATTATAGCGGAGGGCACACCGAATGAAATTAGCAATAACTCTTTGGTACAGACAGCCTACCTTGGAAACTAATGTTTAGTTTACAAAACTTTTCAGCCTATCATGGTGCATCCCGGGTCGTGCAGAATATTGATCTTGAAGTAGATGCTGGGGAAGTAGTTTGTATTCTTGGTCGTAATGGCGCCGGTAAAACGTCAATGTTACACGCTATAATGAATTTGATGCCTCGACGTGAGGGCACAGTTACTCTTTGCGACGTCGATATTTCAAGACTTTCGGCTCACGATGTTCCACGAGCAGGAATTGGATATGTTCCCCAAGGCCGCAGATTATTTAGCGAACTAACTGTCGAGCAGAACCTGGAAATTGGCTTGATGGTTAATCAAGCTTTGCCTGATGTGTTGGGTTCCGTTCTCGAGCTTTTCCCCATTCTTAAGCAGCGACTCAATCAAGTATCGGGCACACTCAGTGGGGGTGAGCAACAAATGCTAGCTATGGCTCGGGCGCTCTGTATTGAGCCGAAGTTACTTTTACTTGATGAGCCTACTGAGGGTCTTATGCCATCAATGATCGCGCTTATTCGCGAGGTCGTGCAAACATTAAAAACGAGAGGTGTTTCTATATTGCTGGTTGAGCAAAGGGTAGGGGCTGTTCTGGAAGTGGCTGATCGTGTTGCTTTTATAGAAACAGGGCGTTTGTTGAATACGGTATCGGTTTCTGAAGTTGAGAAAGATAATGAAATTATTAAACGATATCTCGGTGTTTCAAGATAAATGCAAATATCTTGTACCTAACGGGGCGGTTTGTCACTAGCTTAACAAATGTAATTCCTCTTATATTATATTTAGCCTTTACGAAATTCATCATTGCTCATCCAGCTTGGCCAGTTTCCGGGCGGCCATGATCTTACCTCAGATACAGATGCCCAATCTTCGTACTCTGTTATCAACGTATGTAGGATTTTAGGATGGATGTTACATAAGTTAACAAGTTCCGTTCTATCCTGTTCCATATCGTAGAGCTCCCATTTTCCGGGATGTTGTCTTACAGCTTTCCACTTCCCCTTACGGATGGCAGAGTTTCCTTCATGCTCGAAGCATATTGGTAAATCTCTTTTCCATGCTTCATTGAAAATGATGCTGCTGATACTTTCGCCGACCGGTGTTTGTACACCAGAGTTCGTTGGCATAGTGATATTGGCAAGGTCGAGAAATGTTGGCAAAACATCTTGCACATGGCATGGTTCATGGCTAATACGAGCGCTTTTTAAATGTGCTGGCCACGATATTATTGCTGGAGATGCTATACCTCCTTCATGTACGAAGTGTTTAAAAAGCCGAAAAGGAGTATTAGAAGCATTAGCCCAGGGTAGACCATAACTCATGAACGTGTCGTCGGCGCCTGGGGTTATTGTACTATCTTCTCCAAGACGCATTGGTCTACCGTCCCACGTATCGTGGTTGTACCATTTGCACCAGCCGTCTTCCTTGAGAAATTCTGCACATCCACCATTATCCGATAGAAAAAGAATTACAGTATTTTGACTAATGCCATTTTCTTCGAGACAATTTATGAGTCGACCAACTGTCTGATCGAGTCTATCAATCATCGCTGCATAAACAGCCATACGCGAAGCTTCCCATTTTTTTTGACGCATCGATAAGCTAGACCATTCTGGTGCGAACTCATCCCGTGGGGAGCAATCCCAATGACTATCAATTAGACCCATCTGTTGAAGTTTTGCGTGTCGCTCCTTCCGTATAGTATCCCAACCGACCTTATAAACGTCAGCATACTTTGCTATATCACACTCCAGAGCATGCAGTGGCCAATGCGGTGCGACGTGGCTTAGATGCAGAAAAAATGGTTTTTGCTGAGGACGATTTTCAATCATATCGATCGCCCGATTAGTTATTGCATCGGTGAAATAGTAACCAGGTTGTTCAGCCTCCACCCATTCATTTTGTAATAGCAGATGCTGTGGATTATAGAGGCTGGTAGCGCCAGCCATTAACGCATAAACATCATCGAATCCTCGCTGTGCCGGATGAGGATATCCTAATGTCCCGAGCTTATTGTGATGTTTATCTATCGGGTCCCCAGGCGCTGGTTCAAAACTCCAATTAACGTGCCATTTACCGGAGTAACATGTGTGGTAACCGCCGTATTTCAGCGCTTCGCTAACGGTAATGGTGTCGTTACGTAGCCATCCTTGGTAAGAGGGTCCAACGTTCCAGTCGTCAACCATGTGACCAACACCGGCTTGATGAGGGGAGAGACCGGTAAGTAATGATGCTCGTGTAGGGCAGCAGCGCGAACTATTGTAAAACTGGGTTAGACGTAGCCCTTCGAAGCCGAGTTTGTCTAAATTGGGAGTCTTGATTTCACTGCCGAAGCAACCGATGTCGGAAAACCCCATATCATCCGCCAATATGAGAATGAAGTTAGGTCGGGTACTTAGCTTGCTCACGGTTAGTGCTGAAGAACAATATTTCTAAAAGCCAGCTTTCTTAAAGCTGCGTTCCATTCGTTCGATAACATGATCAACATCGGATAAACTTAAACAGAGTGGGGGAACCATTCTCAAAACGCTACGGTCTGGGCCGCTTTTACTTATTACTATCCCTTCGTGTCTTGTTTGCTCGAAAATTGCGGCAGTTTCTTCGGTTGCAGGTTGTTTACTTTTCCTATCACGGACAAGTTCTATAGCCAACATTAAGCCATTGCCCCGTACGTCCCCGATGATCGGAAACTTTGCTTTCAATTCAACTAGACTATTTTTTAATACTTCGCCTACTTTAGCCGCATTTTGTTGCAGTTTTTCCTCTCGGATTACGGACAATACTTCCCGTCCGACAGCGCTTGCAACTGGATTAGCTCCGTATGTATGGAAAAGAAACTTGTCTGACATGGCTTCGGCAATATGTCGTTTTACAACTACAGCGCCCAACGGAATGCCGTTTCCAATGCCTTTAGCCATTATAACAATGTCGGGAACTACATCGTGTTTTTCGAATGCCCAGAAGTTAGATCCAGTGCGCCCGACGCCTGATTGGACTTCATCAATAATAGTCAACCCGCCAGCTTGACGAACGCGCTCGAACGCTCCTTTTATATATCCGTCTGGCATACTAATAATACCAGCATACCCTTGCACCGGTTCAATAATCATACCGGCTAGTTTTCCAGTGGTTGCGCATCTTATTTGTTGCTCAACTTCGTCAAGGTACCCTTGAACACCTTCGCCAAATATACCCCGATATTGATTGGGCTCCGGAACAAAAGCGACGCCCCCGGGTTGGGCCAAATTATGACGAAAACCACTAATTCCGGTCAGGGATTGAGCACCCATAGTTGCACCATGATAGCTATTGCGTAATGCCAGCATATCGTGATTTCCGGTAAAAGAACGAGCCATTAGCAATGCTAGGTCAATAGCTTCTGCGCCACTATTTGTTAGATGAACAACCCAGTCATGACCCGATGGCATGGTCGACGCCAACTCTTGCGCATAGTGGGCTGGCACTGGGTGGTAGAACATAGTGGTGCAGTGCATAAGATCTTGCATTTGTTTTGTAGCTGCAGACACTACTTTAGGGTGGGAATGGCCCACGGATATACAAACATTCATGCCTAATAGGTCGATGTATTTATTGCCCTTCTCATCCCACAAATATTGACCACTGCCTCGTTGAAATATAAGAGGCTCTTTGTACGGGACAAATTTCCGTTGAGAAGCTGCATAGTATTGATTTCGCCGATTAACTATACTTTCGGTGGACCAGTCGACATCACTTTCCGGTTTGCTTTTAATACTCATTCTGGGGGGCCATATTTGTTGTAAGCACTACAAAACCACAATATATCAAATTAATTTTGAACGACTTGAATACAAGCTCTTTTCAGATAGTCTATTAGTGTATTTAGACTTGATATTGAACGGTAGCTCCTCTAAGCGTAGGTATGAACTAACGATTGTCTTCTAGAATCATATCCGCTGCTTTTTCACCAATCATTATGCACGGTGCGTTGGTATTGCCGGAAATAATTTCAGGCATTATAGATGCATCTGCTATACGTAATCCTTGTATACCGCGTACTCTTAATCTCGGATCAACAACGGCGTCTGATTCGACACCCATCTTACATGTGCCTGCAGGGTGATAAATTGTTTGACTATGGTCTCGTGCTGCTTCTAGTAATTCATCATCAGTTTGATAATGAGAGCCGGGTACGAACTCAGAGGTTATCGCATCACGTAATGCCGGGGCGTTCGCTATTGCCCGAGCAACCTTTATGCCATTAACGGCGACTGTTCTATCACGAGGATCAGAAAGGTAATTCGGATAGATCTTTGGGTAGTCCAGAGGGTTAGTTGATTGGATCTCAATTTCTCCCCGACTCCAAGGGCGTAATTGGCATACAGAAGCTGTAAACGCCGAAAACTTGTGAGTTCCTTCTCCCGGCTTATCCGCAGAAAGAGGTTGCATGTGAAATTGTATATCAGGCCTATCTAACTCTGGATTTGATCGGGTGAATGCATAAACCTGACTTGCTGCTAGAGTTAATGGTCCTGTGCGCGTTAGAAAATACTGAATTCCAACCATCATCTTTCGAAGAGGGTTTCCAACCTCATCGTTAAGTGTACGATCACGGGTTTTATAGACCATTCGAACCTGAAGATGGTCCTGCAAGTTTTTCCCTACTCCTGGTAGATTTTGCAGTACAGGAATGCCCAGTTTCCCGAGTAGTTCCTGATCACCAATACCCGAAAGTTGCAACAACTGCGGGGAGTTAATAGCCCCAGAGCTTAGAACTATTTCTTTATTAACATTTACTGAGAATGTTTCGTTTCCACGCTTATATGTTAGACCGACAACTTTCTTTTTATCAAATTTTAACCCTATTACCTGGGCTTTGGTTATTAGGGTGAGATTGTTTCGTTTTCTTGCGGGTTTTAAAAACCCCTTTGCTGTACTCCAACGGAGTCCTTTAAAAGTGGTTTGTTGAAAGTATCCGACTCCTTCTTGCTCTGCACCATTACAGTCGGCATTTAACGGTATTCCTGTTTCAATAGCTGCCCGGACGAACTTATCGGCAATGGGCCGCTTTAAACGCAAATCAGATACCTTTAGTGGTCCGTTAATCCCGTGGTACTCGCTTTCACCACGTTCCTGGTCTTCGGATTTTCTGAAGTAGGGTAGAACATCGTTGTAAGCCCAACCTGTGTTACCAAGGTCTGCCCAACGATCATAATCTTCTTTCTGTCCGCGAATATAAAGCAGTCCATTAAGAGAGCTGGAACCGCCTAATACTTTTCCCCGTGGCCATTGCAGTTGCCGTCCGCTTATGCCTTCATCGGGTTCTGTCTTATAACACCAGTCGACACTGGGGTTATGCATAGTTTTGAAGTAGCCCACCGGAATATGGATCCAAGGGTTCCAGTCTTCACCGCCCGCTTCGAGTACCAATACTTTATTACCTGAGTCTTCGGAAAGGCGATTCGCAACGACGCATCCAGAGGAGCCGGCACCTACGACAATATAGTCGAAACTGTCTACCATGAGATAAAGAAAAATCTGTGTTAATGGGGGGTGGGATTACAACACGTAAGAGGGCTTGAATAAAGGGGTAGGACTGATAATTGTGCAGGGCACAAAACGATTTAGTAAACTGGCAGTAGGGTGATTGTAAAACTTTTGGACAGATTGATTAAGTTTCAAAAATCGTATAGACACAAATAAAGTCTAGGTTGTTTCGTCTCTTAATAACTTGCTACGGTGTACAATAATCTAAAATAGAAATCCGAACGAGTAATAAAAGGGTAGAAATCTAATGACAGAATTTGATATCGAAGCGGCGAAAAAAGAAATGGAGCCATGGTATTGGTGGGGCATTCCTACGTTCTTTAAATGCCCGTGGAACGAGAATCCGGAAGAATGCGATATCGCGTTGGTTGGTGTCCCCCATAGTTCGGGGAACGGATCAACGGAAAGAGATCAGCATTTGGGGCCTCGCGCCGTTAGATCTGTGTCTGGCTGGTATCGAAGAGGGCACCAAAAATTCGGATTTATTCCATGGGAAAGCCTACGAATTCATGATCTCGGTGATTGCCCATTACCGGAAGCAATGGTTAATGATATTTCAGTTAAACATATTGAAGCTTATTTTCGAACGTTAGATAAAGCTGGTACTCGCCCAGTATCAATAGGTGGTGATCATGCTATTACTGGACCGATTTTGAAAGCAATCTCAGGAAAAGGCAGTCGTCTAGCAGAGGGGCGCAAAGCGGCTCTAGTGCATTTTGATGCACACCGTGATGATTATCAGCACATACCTCACTGGCTAGGTAGCCGGCGATCAGCAGCCCACTGGGCGGCATATACGGTCGTCGAAGAACATGTGGACCCATCAAGAAGTATACAAATTGGTATGCGCGGAAATCCGATTAAGCCTCGTGCAGACATTTATAAAAGTATATTGGGTTATAAGATGTTGCCAGCGGAAGATTATTTTAAATTAGGCATCGAAGGTACGATTGCTGCCATACGCGAGCGGGTTGGGGATTCGCCGGTTTACATAACATTTGATCTTGATGTTCTAGATCCTACGGAAGCTCCTGCTGTATCAAATATGGAACCCGGTCATCGAGGTTTACGTGCATGGGAAATAATTGAAATCTTCCACGGTATGCGAGGCCTCAATGTTATCGGTGCTGATATCGTTTGTATGGTTCCGTCGAAAGACACCGAGGCAAAAATAACAGCTATGACAGCAATGGTGCTTATGTTCGAGATGACTGCATTGATCGCCGATTATGTTCGGAGCCAGCCAGACTTTGTTGCGCCCGATGGAGCCTAAACCATTGCATAAATGACTTGCTTATTTAATATAACCTGTTTAGAAATATAGAATAATGTCTAGTTCTCCCGCTTCATTGGAATGCCTTAAACTTCTTTGCTGGGATGGCTACGATGACCCTAATTTTCTCAATGAATTTGGTCTTAGAAATAATTGTTTGGTTAAAGCGCAAGGATTAGTGTCGGATAGCCAATCTGTACGGCAGATACAGCTGAACAGAAGTGAGGTTGATGTTCTTAATATCAATAACCCATTCGCCAAAAAGGTATTGTATCCAGAAGGCCTAATTAAACCGTTGGATAAGGAATTTGCAGATCAAGTAAAATCATTAGATTATCCGATTGCGAAAGAAACATTGAATTGGGCGTTGAGTAGTGATGGACATTTGCTTGGTATCCCTCAGCGTTTCGGACCTTTTAACATGGTTGTTGATACCCGTCGTTTATCTAGAAATATCGCTGAAAGTGAAGGATTTAATGTCATTAGGGATGGGAAAAAACAACTGAACTACGGGATCTTATTATTTCCCGAATTCAATGTGTTTCATATTTGTATAGCAGCAGGTATCAACCCATTTACAAAACTATCGTCGACTCAATTGGATCTATTTGAGAACACTGCGAAGGAGTGGTTTTTGAATGCCAGTCTAGTAAGTTCTGATAGTTGTCGGTTAAATGATTCGTTGTTATCTGGCGAAATAGATTTAATTCTGTCAGCAGGGTTATTTACTAGCGCATCGTTACGGTTTCAAGGTCATAGTCATATTTATTGTGTGACTCCCATTGACGGGCCCATTGATGGGCGTGGCGGAATCGCCTTTATTGAATTAACGTCTATCATACGGGATACTGCGTTACCGAACATAGCAAATGAATTCTTACGATATATATTGGAACCGAGTGTTATGGCGGGCATTGCCATGAACCCCAATGTCTGTAATCCTTTTGTGCAAATGTCCAGTTTTAATGTCTTTAATAAATTGACCGCCCAGTATCTTGATGCCATACAGTATGAAAGTCTTGATCAAGATATGCAAAATTGTGCAATGTACGACATACCACCAAACTTCAACGAACTCATGTCATGCCTACAGCGGGTAATCGAAAATACTATGACAAAGAGTGCGTAGGTAATTATCAAAGTTTATCTGAAGGGATGTTTTTAGTATGATCAGTTGGTTGTGGTGTTACTGTGAGTACTTTCAGTCCATTCGGTGATTCGAAGCGATGCCAGGTGTTTTCTGGGACTATAATCATCTCTCCTTTACGTAGTACGCAAGACTGTTCTTCTTCATCTACGTATAAAAATAAAGTTGTTTCTCCTTCTATGGCCACTACAATTTCGTCGCCATGGGAATGTCTCTCCCATTGACTATCTCCAGCGTAGTGTCCGATAAAAACACCACCGTCTCGATATTCGAAAAGCTTGCTAAATGCTGAGGCTGATTCAGCATCGGTAGTGTCAGGGGTTCGGTTGGATAGAAACCTTAACTTGTTAAACTCGGAACTTATCGATATCGGTTTTAGTTGTGACATATTATTTACACCAATTAATAGCAGAAAACAGGGCTTCTATCTTACTTTAAAAGTCCAGTATTTTTCGATTTAACAGGACAATACGTTGTACCAGAATTGTTTTAGAATACATACTAGAGACTCATGATTTAATTGTGCATAAAAAGCTGTGAAGAAAAGTGACAACCGTAAAATAGTGATTATCGGTGGTGGTGTTATCGGACTTGGCATTGCTTATCACTTAGCAAAACTTGGGGTAACGGATGTTTTGCTAATTGAACGCCATCAACTAACAAGTGGCACGAGCTGGCATGCTGCAGGGATTGTTGGCCCATTACGTGCTACTTTAAACATGACTAAACTCGCATCGTATGCTGTTGAGTTATTTCCTCGCCTCGAGTCAGAAACAGGGCAGGCGACTGGGTTTACACAAACCGGTGGATATTGGTTAGCCCAGCATCAGGGGCGGTTGGATGAACTTCATCGTATCGCTACGATGGGCGAGCGCTGTGATATTGAGGCCAAAGTTATTTCTACATCCTGTCTGAAGGGGCAATTGCCATGGATGGACACTACTAAACTTCATGGCGCTTTGTATGTGCCCTCTGACAGCCAAGCGAACCCAGTTGATATATGCATGGCATATCGAAAAGGTGCTCAGAGCTCGGGAATAGAGCTGCGTGAGGGCGTGGAATGTGTTGGTATCAACACAAGAAATAAGCATATATACAGTGTGAGCTTATCGGATGGTGCTGAGATTCGATGTGATTCGGTAATTAACTGCGCAGGTGCATGGGCTCGAGAAGTAGGTCGACTGGCCAATGTACCGGTTCCCTTGCAAGCGGTGCAGCATATGTACGTTGTAACCGAACCATGTCCCATATTACCTCAGCCGATGCCAATCGTTCGAGATCTCGACTCGGGCATGTATTTTAAAGGTGATGCAGGGCGAGCTGTCTTTGGCGGGTTTGAGCCAAATGCTATTTGTTTTGATGTGAGGTCTGAGCAAGCAAGACATCCATACATTGAGTTGCCGGAAGATTGGAACCAGTTTGAGCCTTTTATGATAGCGGCCTTGAATTTGGTCCCGGCTCTGGCAAACATAGGAGTACAACGTTTTATGAATGGTCCCGAATCGTTTACACCTGACTCAAAGCCGCTGTTAGGAGAATCTCCTTATTTAGGAGGGTTCTTTGTAGCGGCGGGAATGAATTCAACTGGCATGATGTCTTCCGCTGGCATCGGACGCGCAATGGCTGAGTGGGTGTGTCAGGGTTCTGCACCAATGGATTTATGGGAGGTGGATATTGCTCGCTTCGACAAGACTTATGCAACCTCATCATATTTGATCGAGCGAATGAGAGGATCAGTGTCCGATGTGTTTGCGATGCATTGGCCACTGAAACAATCTGCCTCAGGTCGTAATCTTTTTAAATTACCAATACATGACGAGTTTGAAGAAAGTGGTGCCGTATTTGCAAGTATGGCGGGATGGGAGCGACCACTATGGTTTGCAAGTAGTCCAAAAGAGCATCAGATTGAATACAGTTATCGAGAGCAAAACTGGTGGCCGTACGTGAAACGTGAGGTACAGTGTTTATCTTCTTCGGCAGTTATTTTTGATCTATCACCGTTTACCAAAATTGATGTGTGTGGATCCGATTCCGTAGCATTTTTACAGTGGGTATGTTCTTGCGATGTTGATATCGAAATCGGGTCGGTGAAGTACGGGCAAATGCTAAACACCCGGGGCGGTATTGAGGCGGATGTTAGTATTAGCCGCATTTCGGCAACACTGTTTAGAATAACCAGCGGTGCCGCAACACGGTTAAAGGATATAGCGTGGCTTGAAAAGCAGAAACACAACTCGGACATGAATGTCTTAATTAAAGACTGTACTTTTAATGAATGTGTTCTAGCGTTGACCGGGCCACGATCGCGAGAGATATTAAGTAGGCTGCTTGGGTTCTCCGTAGATAATAGTTTGCTACCATTTTCAAGATGGGCAGATTTTGAACTACACAATACATCTGTTCGAATAACTAGATTAAGTTTTGCGGGAGAATTAGGTTTTGAACTTGCTTGTTTAAAAGGTAATGCACAGTTTTTATACACCAAAATGCTTGAGGCCGGTTGCGAATTTACTCTTGGCCCTGCGGGTCAACTTTGTCTTGATGCTTGTCGGCTGGAGAAAGGTTATCGTCATTTTGGACATGACATCGGGCCAGACGATACCCCTTTGGAAGCCGGATTGGGGTTTTGCGTTGATTGGAATAAAAAGGATTTCATTGGAAAACAGGCGTTACTCGCTCAGAAGTTGTCGGGGGTAATGCGTCATCTTGTAATGTTTGAGGTCTTGTTTGAGTCTGAGTCACAACCTATTTTATTGCACGATGAACCGATATTCCGAGACGACAGGGTGGTCGGGTTCACAACATCGGGTGGCCGTGGCTTTAGAAGTGCTAAATCAATTTGTTTTGCCTATATTAATTTTACAGCTGAGTTTCTAGAAATTCGCCCAAATGAAAATTACTTTACTATAGAGCTTAATGGCGAAAAGTACCCCGTGAAATCATTAGATTATCCCCCGTATGACCCTGAAAACTCGAGGATGAAGAGTTAAACGAATGAAAATAGAAGCCAGTATCGCAATTGTGGGTGGCGGGATCATGGGGGTGTCGCTTCTCTATCATCTGTCAGAAAGAGGGTGGAAGAATCTTGTTTTACTAGAGAAAAATGAACTTACTGCAGGTTCTACATGGCACGCCGCGGGCTTATGTACTCAATTTGCACATAATGCCACTGTCATGCAAATGCGAGCCCGATCCATAGCCCTATACCGGGATATATTGCCAGAAAAAACTGGCGAATCCGTAGGGTTTCATCCCTGTGGTGCTTTACGTGTAACACGTTCCAAAGAGAGAATGGAAGAGTTTAGACATGTCCAAGGGCTCGGTCGATTTGTTGGCTACGATTTCAATATATTGAATATTGAGGAATTAAAAGAAATTTACCCATTGTGTCAAACTAATGGATTGATCGGCGCGATCCATGAGCCAGATGATGGATTTGTTGATCCCACTTTAGCCACCCATGGAATGGCCAGCCTAGCACGAGCTAACGGTGCAACTATTCTTCGTAATAATCCAGTACGGGAGATAAGGCAGCTGCAAAATGGACGTTGGCTGATAGTCTCGGAAAATGATGAAATCGTGGCCGATCAGGTTGTTAATGCTGCAGGTACATGGTGTCGGGAAATTGGCGAAATGATGGGGCTGGATTTACCTGTAGTGCCAATGCTTCATCAATATCTCGTTACGGATACGATAGATGAGCTTAAACAAATGCACGATAACGGCCTAACCGAACTCCCTATGATTCGCGATCCGGAGGAAAGTTGGTATTTACGTCAGGAGCACGATGGATACATCTTAGGCCCATACGAAAAACAGGCAACACCCTGGTCGGTTGATGGTGTACCGGAAAGTTTCGGTATGGAATTACTGCCGGCTGATCTTGACCCTGTAGAGCATATTATTGAATCTGCGATGCAGCGTATCCCGGTGCTAAATAATGCGCTTGTAAAAACGGTTGTGAATGGACCTATTACTTTCACCCCCGATGGTAATCCCCTTATTGGGCCTGCATTTGGTGTTTCCAATGCGTGGTTGCTAACCGGCTCCAGTATGGGTGTTATGGAAGGCGGTGGCGCAGGAGCGTTTCTTGCCGATTGGATAACTGAAGATGCTCCGCCGAATGATGCGTTGGCTATAGATTCTCGAAGATTTGGTGCCTATGCTGATCGTTCTTATCGTCTCGATAAAGCTATAGAATGTTTTGGTTTGCAGTTTGGTGTGCACTATCCATTTGAAGAGCGGCCCGCTTCACGAGATCGTCGTGTGACAGCAGTCAAATCATTGCAAGCTGATGAAGGCGCGGTGTTCGGCTGTGCCTACGGATGGGAAAGAGTTAACTGGTTCCAAGATAAAAATGATCCTGTGCCGGAACCCAGTTTTCGGAGATGCGACTGGTTCTATAATGTCGAAAGAGAGTGTCATATAGTTCGCGCCTCGGTCGGTCTCGCTGACTTGTCTGCGTTTAGTAAATTTAGAATAACCGGTTCCCATGCGTATGACTTTATCCAGTCTTTAGGAGCTAATTCGGCACCTACAAAGATCGGCAATGTGAGGTTGTGTCATACGTTAACCCAAACAGGTGGTGTTGCTTCGGAGTTTTCTATTATTCGTATAGCAGAACAAGAATACTATTTGGTATCGGCGGCTTCAGCAGAACGTCATGATCATGATGTTCTAGTTTCGCATCAAGGTTTAGCGAGTGCAAGTGTCGAAAATATAACTAACTATTTCGGTATTCTGGCGCTAATGGGCCCTAATGCAGTCAACCTTTTGGAAGAACTTCTTGGAACGTCGTTTTCTATCAGTGAGTTTCCATGGTTAACATCTAGAATACTTTCGATTGGAGGCGTTAAGGTGCGTTTTATTCGTGTCTCTTATGTTGGGGAGTCGGGCTTTGAGTTACATGTTAGACAGGACAAACTTAAACAACTATGGCAGCAAATTGCTAAGCTAGGTCGCAAGTATGAATTAGGTTATTTTGGTGCCTTCGCTATGAACTCTATGCGTCTGGAAAAATCATACCGAGCCTGGGGAATGGACCTGACTACGGAGCGTTCTCCATTGGAGTCGGGGTTAGGGATATTCGTAAATACTGAAGACAGAAGCTTTTCCGGCAAAGATGCTCTTCTGAGACGGCATGCAAACGACGACTTATGGAATATGCAATTGTTGGAATTAGATCCTGCAGGTGACGTTGATCCATTTTACGCACACCCGGTTTTTGTTGGCAGCGAGGCGGTTGGCGTAATTACATCCGGAGCTTACGGACATCGCACGCAAAAACGATTGGCGCTAGCCTATCTAAAGCCGCATATAGACGAATCGGTTTATCGAGTGGAGATTCTGGGTCGATCACTCGATGCACAAGTGCTTTATAAACCACCTTATGACCCAGCTAACAACCTTATGCGGAGCGACTGATATGAGCATCGGTGATTCTCAACGTCGAACCGGAGGTCGGAGTGGCCGAAATAAAGAGCGCGGGAAATCTTGGCAAATAAGGGCACCCTATATTCACAGAAAAATCGGCACATTCAATATTCTTGATGAAGAAGGCTTGTCATTAATCGAGCACAATGCAGATTTGCTTTTGCAAGAGATAGGGATGGAATTCGTGGATGACCCGGAAATTCTCGACATCTTTCACCAGGCTGGTTGTGATGTTACGAACACACGTGTTCGTTTTGATGAAGGGATGTGTCGTAAGCTAATCCAGGCAACAGCTCCCTCATCATTTACTCAACATGCACGTAATCCAATTAATAATGTGGTTATTGGTGGTGACAACACCGTGCTGTGCCCATCTTGGGGCCCACCATTCGTGTCTGATTTGGAGAAGGGGCGGCGTTATGCGACTCTGGACGATTTTCAAAACTTGGTAAAACTTCATCACAGTCTTGAACATCTACATCATTCAGGTGGCGTGGTTTGTGAACCGGTTGATTTACCCGCAAACAAGCGTCATCTTGATATGCTTTATTCTCATATCCGATACTCTGACCGAGCATTTATGGGGGCATTTATTGGAGAGGAGAGAGCGACTGATGCAATTGCTATGGCCAGAATTATTTTTGGTGAACAATTTGTCGCTGACAACCCTGTGCTTTATTGCGTTAGCAATACTAATGCACCGCTGGTCCTGGACGCGAATATGTCAGGATCTCTTAAAACTTATGCGCGGGCTAATCAGCCGGTCGCATGCACACCGTGGACCCTTGCGGGAGCTATGAGCCCCTGCACTGTTGCGGGAACCATGACTCAGGTGTTGGCAGAAACTATGGCCTGTCTTGCTCTAGTGCAGTTAATTAATCCGGGCGCGCCCTGTTTAATGGGTAGTTTCGCCAGCACCATGTCGATGCAGACAGGAGCGCCGACGTTTGGAACACCGGAAGCAGGGAAGATGGTGCTGGCATCAGGGCAACTAGCTCGCCGATTAGGAGTTCCATTGCATACTGTCGGAACGCTATCTGCATCTAAGCTTGCGGATTCCCAATCTGCGCAGGAAGGTAGTTGGGGATTGATAATGTCTATGTTAGCCGGGGCTAATATGATTAATCATGCGACCGGCTGGCTGGAAGGCGGTTTGGTAACTAGTTTCGAAAAAACTATGATCGATGCAGATTTATGTGGAAAAGTTGCAAATTTATTCTCTGGTATCGACTTGTCTGAAGAGGGATTCGCGCTTGACGCTATTCGTGAAGTAGGTCCGGGTGCTCATTTTCTCGGGAGTTCACACACCCAGGCACACTTTCGAGATGCATTTTATTCCTCCACAAGTAGTGACAATAACTCATTTGAACAATGGCAAATCGATGGTTCTCTATCAGCGGAAGAACGAGCTCATAAGCAATGGGTCCTTGCATTGGCTAACTATCAAGACCCAGGTTTGGACCCGGCAATTGATGAGGAGCTAAGGGAATACATTCGTATTCGTAAAAACTCTATGCCTGATATGAATTATTTTTAGTGTTATTTTAATCATGCTGTATTTTAATCAAGGTAGAATAGGGGTAAAAACAAACTTTTAAAGGTCGTTTGAATGAAAACTATAGAGGTTATAGATCATATTGTTTCATGGATGAATGAGTATCAGCAAAAATCGGCCACAAAGGGCTTTGTGGTGGGTGTGTCTGGTGGAATTGATTCCGCAGTAACATCAACTTTGGCAGCACAAACGGGTAGCCCCTTAGTGTGTGTGGAGATGCCGATCCATCAGGATCCTTCTCAGGATAGCCGTGCCCGGAAGCATATAGATTATCTTGAACAAACCTATGAAAACGTATCATCTGTGCGAATGGACCTAACCCCCGTTTATGATCAGTTTGTCAAAACAGTGCCGGACACGGGGTCCCGAGAGGGTAGAGATCTTTCCTTCGCAAATACGCGAGCCAGACTTCGTATGACTAGTTTGTATTACATTGCAGGCGCGAATGGTTTTCTAGTAGCAGGCACCGGCAACAAGGTTGAAGATTTTGGTGTTGGTTTTTATACGAAATATGGTGATGGCGGTGTTGATTTAAGTCCCATCGCAGACCTTATGAAGACCGAGGTGTTTGAAATTGCCCGACAACTAGGCGTTATCGAAGAAATACAGGTTGCGAAACCGACTGATGGCTTATGGGGAGATTCCAGAACTGATGAAGACCAGCTCGGAGCGAGTTATCCAGAACTGGAGTGGGCCATGACATATGAGGAGAATGCAGATAATCGATCGGTTACCGATAGACAACAAGAAGTGTTGCAAATTTATCGGCGTCTAAATCGTGCAAACCAACATAAAATGCAACCAATCCCTGTGTGTGAGATTCCTGAATATTTGAGAAACTAGTGACGTGCTTTATATTTTTTATACGGCTTTCAGGCAATTATTAATCTGGTTTAGTAACTAAAACGTCTTCAAGAGTGAGTCCTGTTAATCGAGTAACAGTACGCCATAAATAATACATAATCCCGATCATCATAATCATCGACGGAATAGCAATCATTGGATAACTCAAGAATGTAAGTCTTCCAAGTTCTTCATTAAACGCTGAGCTGCCTGATGGGCTTACTACAATCCATTTTGCAAGAATGTAATTCATGATTGATGAAAAGACGAACGTCCCAGAGAATAAGAAATTTGCATTGCGAAGTCGATGGTTGAATACTTCTATTGTTCCGTTTTTATTCAGCTGTTCGATTACCGCGTCGACTTGAATCATGGCTTTGTTAAGCACAATCGTTCTAATTAGCGCATAACGCGTAAATGTTGATATAAAAACACCAATACCAATCACGCCTGGGATTGCGGCCTCCTTTATGGCGAGCCATTTGTTGTCAATTTCCAGCAGTCCTATGCCACCTGTTAATAGAACACTGATTAGGCCTAACAGAGCTATGAAATTGAATTTTCTATAGTAGATTAATTCAAAGCTGCCCCATGCTAGTGGAAAACCAAGCGCCAATACGAGAGCATTTGTCGCCCCAAGATCTTCAGCACCACTTAATTTCATTAAGATAAGCGAAGGGATTACAATACTGACCATCAGGTCTACAAACGGGCGTGGTTTATGTTCTCTCATAGAATTGCTGGAAGTGGTCATGTTATCAGTCTTCAAAATCAGGTTGTGGATAGTACCAGTCGTTCTAGCTCAAAAACATGATCGTCGTGAAATTTATTCTCTCTTAGAGAATTTGCCAGATTAAGTAAGTACTCGGTATTCGAGCCGCTTGGGCCATTGGATTGTATTATTTGTTGGGCAATTGTCTCATCGGACTCAGGGCCAAGCCAGGCAAAGTTATCTAACGTTGCAATATAAACAACCGCTGATAGGTGTGTGGCATCAATGCACTTTAGGCTAACGTTGTGGCGTTCGTACCCATTTTTCTCCCGATAGTCCAAAGATTCGAATGTATTAGAAAAATGTTCCGGATTAATCTCAAATGCAATACCGTCGCAATACGATCCGGGGTCTGGTATTAGTGTTACAACCCGCCCTGGGTTGTCCGGTGTTCCCCGATGATCATGGGAACCTTGCCAAAACCGTCGTGACCAATCAATTAGTCGTGTTCTGCGGCATTCCGTATAGGTGATATCTGGCTTCCAAATCAAAGATCCATATCCGAATACCCAAATACTTTCTATGTTTGTATTTCTATTCATCGACGTCGAACTGTTCTCCACGGGCTGTGTTTAGTCGTGTGCTGGTAAAAAGTATTTGGGTTATAGCTGCTGTAACTGAATAATACAATGCGGACCATGGTCATTTTGCTGGTTATACTCCATCGAGCCCATAAATCCCTAATGTTACAACCAAAGATTCCTGAGTTGTCGAGCCAAATTAGAAATGAGTTTAATTGAATGTCATTGAGTAATCGAAAAACGGCCACCTTTCTTGTTCTCTTCGCTGGAGGTGTCTGGGGTATTAGCTTCGCGTTACTAAAATGGGCTGCCCAAGGAGGCTTATCGCCTCTAAATCTCGTTTTATGGCAAATGATGATAGTGAGTGTTATTTTGCTGCTGATGTGTCTGGCTACAGGAAGGATGTCTAAACTCTCAAGTGTCCACTGGAGCCATGTTATCGTAATTACGTTAGCAGGAAATGTAGCTCCGAACTTGTTTTTTTATTATGCGGCTGAGCATGTGCCTTCCGGGATTATGGCGATAACCATTGCCCTTGTCCCTATGATGACCTATGCATTAGCATTTATCATTCGTATTGAATCGTATTCAATGACAAGGTTTTTGGGGATATTCTTCGGATTTGCGGCCATACTTTGCTTGACTGTTCCTGAAACAAGTTTGCCGGACCCTACAATTTTGCCTTGGGTACTGATTGCTTCCTTAGCTGGTTGTTGTTATACGGTCGAGAATCTGTATGTTGATTGTAAAATTGGGCAACACGTAGATTTTGTGATTTTATTAACTTTAGCGTCCATATCGTCAGTCTTAATCTTGATACCAATAAATATCATGTTTGGTACGTTTGAGATGCTTCAATGGCCGTTAACAATAACTGAGTATGCGGTGACCTCTCTTGCGATAGTTAACGTGATTTGCTATCTGTTGTTTCTTTTTCTGATTCGTATGAGTGGATCTGTTTTTGCAAGTCAGATGGGGTATGTTGTTACACTAAGCGGTGTCGGTTGGGGGATTCTGCTCTTTGACGAATCCCACAGCCTTTGGGTTTGGGGGGCACTAGTTTTAATGCTAATTGGCATGGCAATGGTGACGCCCCGTAATTACTCAGCTACTATTTCGGCTGATCCGAAATAAACAGATTAAAGTACGTGGTCCACCTTAAGGGTAAATTGTACTAACCCCGGTTTGGATCATTTACGACGGCACCATTAGGATAGAATTTACTGTACCAGCTCCAATTATGTGGTCTTTGCAGCCAATCTCGATAAAAAGGATGATTTAAGTGATGGTCCTTAATTTCAAACCATCGTGACCCAATCGTTTCAATGACTTTTAACGGATCTATTTTGCCATCATTAATCTCAAGATGAATGTGTGGATAAATCATTTCAGAACGCGTGCTATTCAGCGTTACGTTTCCACTCATGCCTATATTTGCGATTAGGTCCCCTTTTCGAACTTTGGGGTTGCTTCCCTTACGTATTGCGGTAAGCAATCGATCAAATGTTGATTCCGCGCGTAAGTTAGATTCCTTGATATCATCAGCAGTTATGTCGGTGAGGTTTTTACCAAGAATTATCGATGCGTATTTCTTTAGGGCTAGTTCATAGCCCTTTGTCCGGTCACTTCCGGTCGAAGCAATTTCTTCACGGCTTAGTAGTCGTTCATAATTAGACCGGCTAGGTTCGCGTAAAAGATGCATGTACGTTACTTCCATGTTTCCTTGCTTAAGAACTAAGTAGTTGCCGGCGCCCCGATGTTGATATCCGCCGCGGACAATAGTGCCATCCATGACCGCGAGCGCGGGGTCTCCAAGATTACCACCGACATCGAGCCCTTCATGTGCATATCCATTTCTACGGGCGTTGAATAGACCCCATGGTCGAATATCGCTAGGCTTAAAATCAACTACAGGCGAACCAAGTGTGCCTAGATAGGGTCTTGCTTCTAGTTCCGTATCCATAGATTCTATAAGTGAATAGCTATCTAAAAATGTTGCGGCTTTTAGAATTAACGCGAGAGCTATACGTTTGTTGGCTTGACTATCATCGTCAACTTTTAAATTCGGATGATCGGAAAGTTCATTGATAAATCGCTGTTCGCGAGTCGTTTCTGGACTATCACCTTGCCTATCCGTGTTGACCCAATCAACCGCATCAGCTAAAAGCTGCTTGGATGAAACCTCTGTAAATAAAGTGTGGTATGGAAGGCCACCAAGGTGGTACAGGTAAAGATGAACGAGTGGGAGCTCTTGTGGTAGTTCAGCCGCACCATATATTAGATCCAACATTAATAAACGCAGTTCTAGGATGTTCCAGTTAATATATCTATTACGCTTTTCCGCATAAAAACTGCGGGTTAGATTTGTTGATCCCCAACCGTACGGAAGTTTGCGCAGTAATGGACCGAGTCCGTTTGCCGTGAGTTTCGTAAACTCATCGACTGGAACTGCTGCAGCCAGATCACCAAGTAGCTTTGTCATGGCCTGAGTTTCACTTGGTTTCTTTTCTATAAGTGCATTATCTCCTCCATAAAGCTGTTGCTTTGTTTGTAGAACAGATAACAAACTATCCACTCTGTGGTCGTAATGCGCATTTGGCTCAGGAGGTTTGGGAGTTGTGATTGTCTTAAGAAGCTCGCTTCGTCTTTTTTCTGAATAAACTCTATCGAGTTGCCCTAGTCCGGAATCGTCATAATTTAGCTGTATGATGGTTAGTACCATGTTTACATAACGGCGATAGGCCCGGTCATATTCACTACCAAAGTAGATTATGCTTGGGTCACGTAATCGATTTTGAATCTTATCGTTTGAGTATGCTGGTTCAATTTCTCTCTCTACGATGGCTTTCTTTTCTCGTAAATACGATAGTAGTTCAATATCATGATCCGAAAGATCGAGGTTAGATGAGTAGATGGCATCTTCGATGTACCACGACGGAGAGAATCGTGACCATAGCCACTCAGGTACTTCGGGGTTTATTGGATTAATTTCCAATTGAGTATCCGCTACTATATTTTCGAATCGATCGTTTAAGTAGGACAAATGCTCACTTTTTTCATTAGGCTTTATTACCAACTCGTTGACGCTAAACCAAATAGCAAAACTCGAAATCGTAATGCCGACTATAAATAAAAGTATTAAACTGCGGATTAGCAAAACACGGATTGTCACACGGGTTAGATAGCCGCGCTCGGAGTCAGTAGGTTTGATAGGTGGGTAAGTGAAAGCCCATTTTGGTAACCAACGGGATTTCCCTAGGATGCGGTCAGTGTCAAAGCCGAATCTTTTTGCTTCCTGTTCTAGGTTGACCTTCAGCCAGTTCCCGGTGTTCGCCTTAGCTATATCCCGTGGTTCCAAGTTATTTGATTTGCCCGGATTAGTTAGACTTAAATGAGGCTTATCGTGGTAGCTATCATTTTGGTCACTGGTTGTATTATCGTCGTTACTCATCACTTATAACTGTACTAAAATGTTCGACTGGTAAACGGAGTTGCTTCAAGCTGAGGTCGCTCTCGGGACCCATGCCTAGTGTTACGTCTTTATTAACTTGTTGTGTTAGCAAGATGTTCTGTCGCCCGATTTGCACCCTATATGTATTTTTTCGGGCGTCGAATTATCACATGTTTTGTGTGTGTAGGATAGTGATGTGAGTGATGAGGCGAGGAATTTTTTCTAAATGTATGATTAATAATAAGTTAAATTCTAAGTTTTACGAGGCTCTAATCAATAGCTAAGACGATCTTACCGTAAGTTTTAAGGTTGGGAAGTATTAGCCAGTATACTTATGGAGTAACAGATTTTGCAGTATAGTTGCCGCGTGAAAGTAGCAGCGAACTTTTTCTGCGGCTTAGAGCTAATTCCGTAATGTTGTACGTATGTTGTACGTATTAGGAGTGCAACCGGATTTCGGGAAATGTGTAGCCGAAGTTAAGCCATTACCGTTTGGTAGGACAAATCTATGATTAAAATGAAGAAGATAAATGCTGTTCTTATAAATGCGGGCGATGAGTCACGTTGGCTTTCGGCTCTGAATAATGCCCGTGTAGACTTCAGTGTGGCGACCCCGGACAGTGTCGATCCCAGTACGATAAATTGTGCTCTCGTTGGACGCTATAAAGGGGGAGAGTTGGCTAATTATCCTAATCTAGAGATCATCCAATCTCTGTGGGCTGGTGTTGATCGACTATTAGAGGACTCAATAATTCCGGTATCTGTGCCGATTATTCGTATGGTTGATCCTTCTCTAACTACGGGCATGGTTGACTATGTTGTATGTCAAGTCATGAATGCTTTACTTAGAACGGATCAGTACAACAATCCTGACTGGAATCACTCTCAACGAAAATATCCGCGCTACCGAGGTGATATTACCGTAGGTTTTCTCGGATTTGGTGTGCTCGGACAAGCCTGTGCAGCGGCATTGAGTAACTTAGGTTTTAATGTTAGAGGCTGGGGTCGTAGCAGAAAAGATATTGTTGATGATCAGTACTTTTATGGTCCATTGCAATTGAATGAATTCTTAATGGCAACAGATGTATTAATAAATCTGTTGCCGAATACGGAAAATACGTTGGACATTGTTTGTCATGATTTACTAACAAAACTACCCCAAAATGCTGTTTTTGTAAATGTTGGGCGGGGTGAGCAGCTTGTTGAGCAGGATATGTTGGATCTGCTGGATAGTGGACACTTAGCTTATTGTGTATTGGATGTCTTTAGAGAAGAACCTCTACCACGTGATCATAGGTTTTGGACGCACCCCAAAGTGCGTGTGAGCCCCCACATAGCCAGTGTTACTAATCCTGAGACAGCCGCTCAGGTAATTAATAAAAACTTACAGGTTTGGAAGTGTGGCGACACTCCAGGCCCTATTGCCAACCGATCTTTAGGTTATTGATCTTGAGTTTTATTTTGATCAAAGAGTTTAGAACCAGCAAGCTTGTTGTATACAAGTTTTGGTATGTAATATGCCCTATGTGAGAATCCCCAAGAGCCTGGCTACGTGGGCGCCATTGTTGTTTGTGCTGCTTTGGAGCACCGGTTTTGTTAGCGCAAAGACAGGTCTCGCTTTTGCTGAGCCAGCAACTTTCTTGGCTATTCGCTTTGCAATTGCAACCGTATTGTTTGGATTGCTCGTGCTGTGGTTTAGAGTACCGCTACCTACTCGTCCCGAACAATGGTTGCACCTTTTTGTCGTAGGTTGTTTGGTGCATGGTATCTATCTTGGTGGTGTATTTACTGCCATTTGGCTAGGAGTAAATGCGGGGGTTTCGGCAATGGTTGTCGGACTGCAGCCGCTACTGACAGCGTTTATTGTAGGTCCATTTCTTGGAGAGAAATTAACGAGAAAACAATGGTTTGGGTTTTCTTTAGGATTACTAGGTATATCGTTAATTATTGCTGAAAAATTTACATTCTCTAATAATGATTTAGTTGCGCTCGCTTTTTGCCTAGCCTCACTTGTAGGAATAAGTATCGGTACTGTCTATCAGAAGAAGTTTTGCACGGAGATAGATCTTCGCTCGGGATCGATGATTCAATTCTTGGCGGCTGCGATATTTATGGGGGCATTGTCATTTCTCTATGAAGAGCAAGTAGTGGAATGGTCCAGCGAGTTTGTCTTAGCACTGGTGTGGCTATGTTTGGTCTTATCCTTAGGTGCCGTAACTCTGTTAATGTGGCTAATTCGATATGGCGCTGCATCAAAAGTTGCTAGTTTGTTCTATCTGGTGCCGCCCTTTGCGGCACTTGAAGCATGGTTGATGTTCGATGAGGGGCTATCCGTATTAGCTTTTTCAGGCATGTTTTTGTGCGCCATTGGCGTATGGTTAGTTATTAAATCGAACTCCATGCCTAGAATCGAACAAAAATAGGGTTATGCATCAATCCTATTTAAACAACATGCTGACGTATGTGCCTAATTTTATATCTAGTCCTTATGTTGATCATTTGCTGTCAGCGATAGAGTCCGAGGCCCCTTGGATTACTCCCGAGCTAATTATTTTTGGTCGAACAGTTTACTCACCTCGATTAACCGCCTTTTACGCTGATCAAGGTGTCTCATATCGCTACTCTGGAGCGCTAAACCTTCCTTCAGTCTGGACAACAACTTTAGAGTCCGTGCGACAAAAAGTGTCGGACTACTGCGGAGTTAGCTTTAATTCCGTTTTGCTGAATTTGTATCGAAATGGTGAGGATGCAATGGGTTGGCATTCTGATGATGAATCGTGTCTTGGTCCAAACCCTGTTGTTGCTTCTTTAAGCGTTGGTTCGTCAAGAAAATTTCGAATGCAAAATAAAAAAGATAAGAGTCAGCGTATGGAATTAATATTAGATAACGGTTCGTTATTAGTAATGCACCCACCTTGTCAGGCAGATTGGAAGCATTGTGTGCCGCGAGTAAAATCTGCGAAATCCCGAATTAATTTAACCTTTCGATTGGTTCAACAGAGTTAGGAGGCATAAGAAAGTGACTCGAAGACCTTTAGCTGAGCAACTAAGACCGGGTTCTTTTGAAGAGTTTATCGGTCAGGGGCATCTGCTGGGTGACGGAAAACCGTTGTCACCTGCTTCTTTGGGTAATGGTTGTTCGTCAATGATTTTGTATGGCCCACCTGGTACCGGAAAAACTACATTAGCGAGATTGATATCCGCGTGTACCGGATTTGCATTTGAAACTCTATCCGCGGTAGTAGATGGTATCGGCGACGTGCGAAAAGTTGTGCAAAGAGCCACTGCGCGAGGAGGAACGACTCTATTATTTGTTGATGAAGTTCATCGGTTTAATAAATCACAACAAGACGCGTTTTTACCTCACATTGAATCGGGCTTACTAATTTTGGTGGGTGCAACAACAGAAAACCCTTCATTTTCACTTAATAACGCGCTTTTATCTCGCGTTCATGTTCACGTATTGCGGGGGCTCGAAGACTCGGACCTTGAGAAAATACTTAATCGAGCGCTAAATTACATTATTAATGATTCAGGACTAAATATTTCTCTCGAGGATAATGCTCGGCAGTGGTTAATCGATGTTGCGGACGGCGACGGAAGAAGACTGCTGAATTTATTAGACGGTGTTGTTGTAAATTCATTAGACAATAGCGAGCGGTTGATTTCTATAAAAGACCTGAAATCGTCTGCGGGAACAAGTGTGCGACGTTTTGATAAAAACGGAGATCAATTCTATGACCTGATTTCAGCCTTTCATAAGTCGATTCGCGGATCTGATGCCAATGCCGCCTTATATTGGCTGGCTCGTCTATTAGATGGTGGCACACCAGCTGATTACATTTCTCGTAGGCTTATACGTATAGCGAGTGAGGATATTGGAAATGCGGACCCCCGTGCTCTAGAGATTAGCCTTAATGCGGCTGAAGCATATAATCGCTTGGGATCCCCGGAAGGTGATTTGGCATTGGCTCAGGCTACCTGTTACTTGGCAATATCTGCCAAGAGCAACGCAGTATATCGCGCATTTAATCAAGCCCGTGAAGACGTAAAGCGTTATGGGAGTGCGGAGGTTCCCAATCATCTTCGGAATGCACCGACGAAACTAGCTAAACAAGAAGGCCACGGAGCAGAATATCGATATGCCCATGACGAAGAGGGTGGTTATGCGGCCGGAGAAAAATACTTTCCGGGAAAAATGCCAGCTAAAAAATACTATAAACCTGTTGATCGTGGACTAGAAAAGAAAATTGCCGATAAAATACGACAACTTGAAGCAATGGACCTTTTGGGTAGACGGAGAGATGGATCATGAAGACTAAAGGAAAAATACTTGATCTATTGCAGGCTGGTGATTTTGTTTCGGGGCAAACAATTGCTACACACTTAAATATAAGTCGATCTGCAGTTAGTCAAAGTATATCCTCGTTGGTATTGGCGGGGGTAGAAGTGCATAGTGTGCACGGTCGGGGTTATCGGCTGGTGTCACCGATTTCCAAGCTCTGTGCTAAAGACATATTGTCTGAATTGGAAACTCAATGTTCTGAAAATCTTCCTAGCTTCATAATTTTGGAAGAAGTTGATAGTACAAATGAATACCTTAAACGGAACGCTCGAAATAGTACGAGTCCTAAATTCTGTTTTGCTGAGCACCAAACGCACGGTAAGGGTAGGCAGGGAAGAACATGGTTAAATACTCCATATCGCAGTATGTTGATGTCGTTTCGCTTTGAGCTTGTTGGTGGCGCAATAGCCAGCGCAGGACTAAGTTTAGCGATTGGTGTCGCTGTGCAAAACGTACTGGTTCGTCACGGTTTCAATAAAACTGGTTTAAAATGGCCAAATGATATTATGCACGGATCACAAAAGTTAGGTGGCGTATTAATAGAAATGTTTGGGGAAATAGGAGGGAGTTGCACTTGTATTATTGGTGTTGGCCTTAATGTAACCGTTGAAGATGATTTGAATGCTCAGCTAGAAAGACAGGTTGGAGGATTAAGTGATTTAACCGAAACTCTCGTGAATCGTAATTTTCTAGCGGCCTCATTGATGATGGAATTGCAGGATGCTGTCATAAATTTTGAAAAGTTCGGGTTTGCCTGGTTTTCCGATGACTGGCATAAGAATCATGTTTTTAAAGATAAGCTAGTTAAGGTTCAAGCCGGCAATAAGGTCTTTGAAGGTATTGCGAGTGGTGTAAGTCCTGATGGAAGTCTTCTGTTGAGCGATTCTCACGGACAGATTCACAAAATTACAACGGGCGAGGTTTTAGCATAATGCCCGGAATCCTCTATCTTGACGTCGGTAATACGCGAATAAAATGGCGTTGGGTATTACCAGAGCAGACCTTATCCGGGGTTCAAGAGTACTTGGTTGAGGATGCGCACTTAGATTTGTTGTGCGTTGACGTAGCAAGTCCCGAGAAAATTTGGGTTTCGTGTGTCGCAGGTAAGCTCATTTCTCAAAAAATAGTGGACCTTTTCCAGAACCGATGGGGATTGACTACGAAATTTGCAATTACTGGGAAATCGTGGGGAAAATTGGTAAACGGGTATACAATACCCGAATCTCTAGGCGTAGATCGCTGGTTAGCCCTGGTTGCTGCAAGTGATATATGTTCAGGAGGTTGTGTGGTGGTTGATGCTGGCACGGTAATTAGCTGTGATTTACTACTTAATACTGGATTATATTCGGGCGGCATGTTAATTCCTGGTTTGCAGATACTCGCCGGTGTATTCGAAAATAGAGTTCCTCACCTTGGGTGCATTGAGCATTTTGATGCTGAGTTTCCTGGCACCTCAACTCAACAGGCAATATCCTTGGGAGTTTCGATGAGTACTCTGGGATCGATTAACTATTTCGTAAAGCGGGCATCCGAGATGATGAACAAACAGCCGAGAGTGCTGATTACAGGTGGGGATGCACAATGGATTTCTGAGCAACTAGATTTTCAGAGTACTTGCGTTGAAAATCTTGTGCTTGATGGTTTAGAGTTATATGAAAGGTCCGTAGCATGAAGTGGATATTTTTTTCGTTAGTATTAATAAATCTATCATTGTACTTGTGGACAACAGGACATCCTCAAGATCAGCAGCAATTGCAGCTTGGAGAAGAGGAAATAAATACTCGAACTATGATGTTGCTGAGTGAGCGTGACGCGTTAGGGGATTCACAGAATATCTGTATGCGAATCGGGCCATTTCTGACGCAGTCAACTTTTGCTGATGCGTCCCGTCAACTAGAAGAAATTGGCCTGTCATATAGTAAAACTGCAGTGAGCGCTAGAAAATTAAAAACATATCGAGCTTTAATTGCTGTTCCGAATGAGTCAACTACCTTAGATCGCTTACGGCAGAAACTTGATGAAATTTCTGTCGATCATTACAAATTTGAAGACAGTGGTTCAGAATACTTGTCGGTTGGGCTGTTTTCTCAACCAGGTGATGCTCGAAATTTCGTTGGTCGTCTGAAAGAACACAACATTGTGGTGAATTACCGCCCTGAGTTGCGTACTTTGGGGCCTTTACGTTGGATAGAAGTGGATACTGTGCCCGATCAATATGCACGAGATGAATTAGGGAAAGCTACATGGGGAGATGCTATGGCCAGTGTTTTGACCTTCCCCTGTGCTGCTTGAGTCGATTATTTATCGGTCAAATTCGCCAGGTTAGATTGCAAGTCGACATAATCTAAAAAAAACCGATATTTTTGTTGCGTAAGATATATTTTTTCCCTACAATTCGCGCCCCTCAGCTTTCGTGTTACATATTAGTTTTAACGCGAAATTGGGTATGGCCCGCATAGCTCAGCTGGCCAGAGCAGCTGATTTGTAAAAATTGCACCTTCGTTGGGAAACTTTCGAAGTGGAGGTGGCTAAAACGGGGAAACCTTCCGATGTCTTCTGGATATTGATGGCGATCCCGTGCTAGGTCTGATTGCTGAAAACAATGTATTGGATGTGTTGTGGTGATTGTGACTGAGTGTAGAGACTTTACACCGCCCGCCTAAGCGTTTTGGAAACGTATGGCGAAGAGAAAGTCCAGACCCCAAATTATCTGGGAACCGGTTTCGGTGTTTCGGGTAGGGCTGCGAAAGCGGTAGTGGGTATGAATCAGCAGGTCGTGGGTTCGAATCCCTCTGCGGGCTCCAGTTTCTAATCTTCGGATTTTTAGCTGGATTAGGTAAATAGATGTGTTTGGAGGGGTTCCCGAGCGGTCAAAGGGGGCAGACTGTAAATCTGCTGGCTCAGCCTTCGGAGGTTCGAATCCTCCTCCCTCCACCATTTTTCGATAGCAGATCAATGATTCGCTATCGATTATGTGCGGGTGTAGTTCAACGGTAGAATCTCAGCCTTCCAAGCTGATTGTGTGGGTTCGATTCCCATCACCCGCTCCAGTTTACCGGTTGAGCCGATGGTTTAGGCTGGATATATGGTTGCCTGTTAAAGGTATTTAGGTTGGCCCACATAGCTCAGTCGGTAGAGCACTTCCTTGGTAAGGAAGAGGTCACCGGTTCAAATCCGGTTGTGGGCTCCAGAATTTATGGGTTGGATTTTTAATCGGCCCATTTTAGGTGTGTACGTATCGTTATGATGTGTGCGCAATTTATTTTGTTTGTACTTGTACTAGTAGTTTCCAAAGAGGTGTTATTCAGTGTCTAAGGAAAAGTTTAATCGTTCGAAGCCCCATGTAAATGTAGGTACGATCGGACATGTTGATCATGGTAAGACGACGTTAACGGCGGCGATGACAAGGGTTTTGTCGTTGAAGTTTGGCGGAGAAGTTAAGGCTTTTGATCAGATTGATAATGCCCCTGAAGAGCGAGAGCGTGGTATTACGATTGCGACAGCGCATGTTGAGTATGAAACAGAAGCTCGGCATTATGCGCACGTTGATTGCCCGGGGCATGCTGATTATGTAAAGAACATGATTACAGGTGCTGCGCAAATGGACGGAGCGATTTTGGTATGTTCAGCGGCGGATGGCCCGATGCCTCAGACACGAGAGCACATCTTGTTAGCGCGCCAGGTTGGTGTGCCGTACATTGTTGTATTTTTAAATAAATGTGACATGGTAGACGACGAAGAGCTTCTTGAGTTGGTTGAAATGGAAGTTCGTGAGTTATTAGACAAGTATGATTTTCCAGGGGATGACACGCCGATCATTAAAGGCAGTGCATTGAAAGCTCTTGAAGGTGATGAATCCGAGTTGGGGCAAGGAGCGATTATGGAGCTGGCAGCAGCCCTTGATTCGTTTATCCCTGAGCCAGAGCGTGCGGTAGACGGTGATTTTCTGATGCCGGTTGAAGATGTATTTTCAATATCTGGACGTGGCACAGTAGTAACAGGTCGAGTAGAGCGTGGGATTATCAAGGTTGGCGATGAGATTGCTATTATTGGTATACGCGATACAACAAAGACTACATGTACAGGTGTTGAGATGTTCCGCAAGTTGCTTGATGAAGGTCAGGCTGGCGACAACATTGGCGCATTATTGCGTGGTACGAAGCGGGATGATGTAGAGCGAGGACAGGTCTTGGCGAAGCCGGGTTCAATTACTCCGCATACACATTTTGAAGCTGAGGTTTATGTTTTAAGTAAGGAAGAAGGTGGGCGTCATACTCCATTTTTCGATAATTACCGACCACAGTTTTATTTTCGGACGACGGATGTAACGGGCGCATGTCAATTACCAGAAGGTATTGAGATGGTCATGCCTGGTGATAACGTCCATATTGAAGTGAAGTTAATTGCACCGATTGCAATGGAAGATGGTCTACGATTCGCAATACGCGAAGGTGGCCGTACCGTTGGGGCTGGTGTAGTAGCCAAAATTATCGAGTAATAAGTTAAGTTGACAGTCCGCCGTTTGATTAACGACGGACTGTTGCTGTAGTGTATCTGCAGTATTACTCTTAATATTCTAGGCCAGTAGCTCAATTGGCAGAGCGGCGGTCTCCAAAACCGCAGGTTGGGGGTTCGATTCCCTCCTGGCCTGCCACTAATCAAGGTAGTTCGTGAATACAGACAAGATAAAGCTCGCTTTTGCGGTATTGATAATTATCAGTTCGCTTGTTGGGTATTACTATTGGTCGGAAACGTCTCAATTGCTACGTACGGTTGCGATTCTCGCATCTCTTGGTATTGGCGGGTTTATAGCAATACAGACTGCTCCTGGTAAAGAGGCGTGGTCTTTTGCTGCTGGAGCACGTAACGAAGTGCGCAAAGTTATCTGGCCTACTCGCCGGGAGACAATGCAGGGTACGTTGGTTGTTATCGTAATGGTTATTCTGATTGGATTATATATCTGGATACTGGATAAATTGTCATTGTGGGCGATTTACGATCTCGTTCTCGGTGTGGCTGGGTGAGTGGAGAATAACTAAGATGAATACCGAAGTGGAAGAAGTTAGCAGCGAAAAAGCAGCGCCATCCGATATGAAATGGTATGTTGTGCAAGCTTTCTCTGGCTATGAAAAAAATGTTCAAAAAGCTATTTTAGAGCATATTAATCGTGCGTCGCTACAGAGTTATTTCGGTGAGATTCTTGTCCCTACTGAAGAGGTAGTCGAAATGCGTAACGGCCAGAAGCGGACCAGTGAAAGAAAATTCTTTCCAGGTTATGTCCTCGTACAAATGGAAATGAATGATGAGTCTTGGCATCTGATTAAATCAGTTCCTCGCGTTGCGGGTTTTATTGGCGGTACGGCGTCTCGTCCTGCGCCAATAACTGATCGCGAAGCTCAAGCGATTCTTCAGCAAGTACAAGATAGCTCTGATAATCCCAAGCCTAAATATACTTTCGCCCCTGGTGAAATGGTGCGGGTTATTGACGGTCCTTTTCAGGATTTCAATGGAACCGTTGAGGACGTCAATTTCGAAAAGAACAAATTAAAGGTTTCAGTTTCGATCTTTGGTCGGTCAACGCCTGTGGAATTGAGCTTTGGTCAGGTTGAGAAAGGATAAGTAGTTATTAGTTTTTATGTTTCATTGAGTTAGCGCGTAACTCAAATTCAATAATTTAAACGGGGAGGTGGAGTTTCTACCGATTGCACCCGACGGAGTGTTAAATGGCAAAGAAGATCGATGCTTACATTAAGTTGCAGGTTCCTGCGGGAGCTGCAAAACCTAGTCCACCAGTTGGTCCTGCATTGGGCCAGCATGGTGTCAATATCATGGAGTTTTGTAAGGCATTTAACGCTGATACTCAGGACTTAGAGAATGGAATGCCGGTACCTGTGATTATCACAGTCTATTCGGATAAGAGTTTTACCTATATAAAGAAAACTCCACCTGCTTCTGTTTTACTCAAAAAGGCCCTTGGGTTAGGTAAAGGTAGTTCAGAGCCTAATAAAAATAAAGTTGGCGTAGCGACTCGTGAGCAGCTTGAGGAAATCGCTAAGATCAAAATGCCTGATTTAAGTGCTTACGATATGGATAATGCAGTTCGTATAATTGCTGGTAGTGCCCGTAGTATGGGTATAGATACGGAGGGTGTGTAAATGGCTTCTAAAGGTAAACGTTTTAACGGTGTTGTTGCTAAGGTAGATCGAGATTCTTTCTATGAGCTCGATGCGGCTTTAACCCTTGTTAAAGAAACAGCCTCCGCAAAGTTTGACGAATCGGTCGATGTAGCTATAAATCTTGGTGTAAACGCTAAAAAATCGGATCAGAATGTACGCGGTGCAACCGTATTGCCTCGTGGTACAGGCAAAACTGTACGTGTGGCAGTATTTGCTGATGGTGATGATGCGGAGAAAGCTACTGCAGCTGGCGCTGATCTAGTCGGTCTTGATGATTTAGCAGCATCAATCCAAAAAGGCGTTATGGATTTTGATATATGTATAGCGACACCAGCTACTATGCGAGTTGTCGGAAGATTAGGTCAGATTCTTGGCCCTCGTGGCTTAATGCCTAATCCCAAGGTTGGTACTGTTACGACAGATGTTGAAACAGCAGTTCGTAATGCCAAAGCCGGTCAGGTTCAATTTCGAATTGATAAAGCCGGGATCATACATTCCACTATAGGCAAGTCTTCGTTTGAAGCTGATGCCCTTAAAGAAAATTTAGATGCGTTGCTTGGTAGCTTGATTAAGGCCAAACCATCAACTGCAAAAGGCCAATACATTCGTCGAGTTACATTATCTACGACTATGGGCCCAGGTGTTCGAGTTGATCGAGCGTCTCTGGATATCTAAAAGATAGATGTAAAAGAATTTCGGGGTTCGGAATTGACGCGATAGCTGATATTCCGGAAATGTCAAAGACCGTAGGTGTCGTACTCCTTGCCCCAGGCATCGGCTTAATGATTGTAAGATCGGCCTACGTAGGCGGTACATATTGCTAACTATTGTTTTTGGTATGTGCTTAAACTTAACCTTTAGGAGAATGCTCATATGAGCTTGAGTCTCACCCAGAAACAGGCAGTAGTTGCCGAGGTTACGGAATCAGTTTCCGCGGCCCAAGCAATGATTCTTGCTGAGTACCGGGGACTCACCGTTTCGCAAGTCACAGGTTTGCGTGATCAGGCGAGAGAAACAGGTGTTTTTGTTCGAGTTGTTAAAAACACTCTTGCAAAACGTGTTGTTGATGGGTCATCGTTTGAAGGTCTTAAGGATCATTTTGTTGGTCCTGTTATATTGACCTCGTCCGAAGATCCCGTTGCTGTTGCCAAATTGATTAGCAAATTTGCGAAAGAATATGACGACCTCAATATCACCGTTGGTAGTATGGGCGGTGAGATGCTCAATATTGAGCAAATTGAAGCGTTAGCTAAACTGCCTGGACGTGATGAATTACTTGCAACCCTTGTTGGAACTATGCAAGCACCCATCGCTAAGTTCGTGCAGACACTCAATGAAGTGCCGTCGAGGTTCGTTAGAACTTTGGCAGCCGTTGAGGAAAGCCGGCAGTCCGCATAAGCGAAACGATCAGCCCTTAAGTAATTTTTACCCAATACTCAATCGGAGTTTAACCAAACATGGCTATATCCAAAGACGAAATCCTGGATGCGATTTCTGAAATGTCCGTTCTTGATCTGTCTTCACTGATCAAAGATATGGAAGAAAAATTCGGCGTATCAGCAGCAGCTGCAGTTGCTGTTGCAGCTCCTGCAGCCGGCGGAGACGCAGGCGCAGCAGTTGAAGAGAAAACTGACTTTGACGTAATTCTTACCTCTTTTGGTGAGAAGAAAGTTGGCGTTATTAAGGTTGTTCGTGGTCTGACAGGTCTAGGTCTGAAAGAAGCGAAAGATCTTGTAGAAAGCGCTCCGGCAGCTATTAAAGAAGGTGTCGAGAAAGCAGAAGCTGAAGACCTCAAGAAACAGCTTGAGGAAGCCGGCGCGACTGTTGAGCTTAAGTAAGCTGACTGTCGTAGCTAGGTCCTGTAAAGGGCTTAGCGCAATTTAGTTGCACACAAGGCTGGTCGTAAATGCGATCGGCCTTGTTGTGTTTGTAAAATATTTGGTTTAGCCGGAATATACACCGGTCAAGAGGTCTGCATGGATTATTCGTTTACCGAAAAAAAGAGAATCCGTAAAAATTTCAGTACCCGTAATGATACGGATCTGATCCCCTATCTTCTGGAAACCCAGAAGGAGTCCTACGACCGTTGTTTGCAGTTGGATACGAAGCCAGAATTACGTATCGATCAAGGACTGCAAGCCGCATTTAAAAGTGTATTTCCTATTGAAAGTTATAATGGCAAAGCGTCATTAGACTTTGTTAGCTATCGCTTAGGCGTCCCCCCGTTCGATGTTCGTGAATGCCAGCAGCGAGGCCTGATCTACTCAGCGCCATTGCGAGTTGTTTTACGTTTGATAATCTTTGATAAACACGATAATTCAAATACAAAGACTGTCAAAGATGTAACAGAGCAAGATGTTTACATGGGTGAAGTTCCACTCATGACAGATAATGGAACGTTTGTCATCAACGGTACAGAACGTGTTGTAGTTTCACAGCTGCATCGTTCCCCAGGTGTATTTTTTGATCACGATAAAGGTAAAACTCACGCGTCAGGAAAACTATTGTTTTCTTCCCGTGTAATACCTTATCGTGGTTCATGGTTGGATTTGGAATTCGATCCAAAGGATAATTTGTATGTACGCATTGATAGACGGCGGAAGTTACCCGGAACAATAATTTTACGTGCGCTTGGTTATTCCACCGAGGAGATATTGGCGTTATTTTTTGGTAACGACATGATCTATCTTGGCGATCAAAAATGTGAAATGGATCTAGTTCCAGAAAGACTACGTGGTCAGCAGCTGCATTTTGATTTGCTTGGTGCTCGAGGCAAAGTGCTGGTCGAATCTGGCAAACGAGTAACTGCGAAGCATATTCGTGAACTCCAGAAGGCTGGGATTACGCGAGTAGAAATCCCATTGGATTTCGTGGCCGGCCGAGCGTTAGCTAAAGATATCATTGACTCAGACACCGGCGAAGTTCTGATGGAAGCCAATGACTTGTTAACCGAAGAATCCGTAGAGCAATTGCAGAAAGCCGGTTTTGATAAAATTGAAACGATTTACACTAATGATATCGATCGTGGACCATTTATCTCTGACACTCTTAGATTGGATTCAACTCGTTCCATCCTTGAAGCTCAGGTAGAAATATATCGAATGATGCGTCCTGGTGAGCCTCCAACGAAGGAAGCTGCTCAAGCGCTATTTACCAATCTGTTTTTCAATATCGATCGATACGACTTATCTGCAGTAGGTCGTATGAAGTTTAATCGTCGTCTTGGTCGTGATAACGATGAAGGACCGGGGATTTTAAGTCAGCAAGACATTATTGAAGTAATGCAGACACTCGTTGATCTTAAAAATGGTCGTGGTGATGTAGATGATATCGATAATCTAGGTAATCGACGGGTACGTTCTGTTGGTGAGTTAGTAGAAAATCAATTTCGAATTGGTTTGGTTCGGGTAGAGCGTGCAGTGCGCGAACGTTTGTCTCTCGCTGAATCTGAGGCGTTAACCCCGCAAGACTTGATTAATGCGAAACCAGTTTCAGCTGTAATCAAAGAGTTCTTTGGTTCCAGTCAACTTTCGCAGTTCATGGATCAGACGAACCCCTTATCTGAGGTTACACACAAGCGGCGTGTTTCGGCGCTTGGCCCGGGTGGTTTGACTCGAGAGCGTGCAGGTTTTGAAGTTCGAGATGTGCACGCAACCCATTATGGGCGTGTATGTCCTATCGAAACACCAGAAGGACCAAACATCGGGTTGATCAATTCTTTAGCCGTTTTTGCGAGAACTAATGAGTATGGTTTTCTAGAAACTCCGTATCGAAAAGTTATCGATAATGTTGTTACCGATGAAATTGATTATCTTTCTGCTATCGAAGAACATAAATTCATAATTGCTCAGGCAAATGCAAAAGTTGACGCTAAAAATAAACTAACTGATGAGCTAGTTTCCTGTCGTTATAAAAACGAGTTTACGCTATCTACGCCTGATCAAATTGATTATATTGATATTGCTCCTTCCCAGGTTGTTTCTGTTGCGGCGTCAATGATACCGTTTCTAGAGCATGATGATGCTAATCGTGCATTGATGGGTTCCAATATGCAGCGTCAGGCTGTTCCTACTCTACAGAGTGAGAAGCCGTTGGTTGGTACTGGTATGGAACGTAAGGTTGCCATGGACTCTGGTGTTGTTGTCCTTGCCAAACGTGGTGGGACCGTTTTAACGGTGGATTCCGGACGAATCGTTATCAAAGTTAATGATGATGAGACAGCTGATGGCGATCCAGGGGTTGATATATACAACTTGGTTAAATATACGCGTTCTAATCAAAATACAACGATTAACCAGCGCCCCCTTGTTAAGGTAGGCGATAAGGTTAAGGCTCGTGATGTAATGGCTGACGGTCCGTCAACTGATACGGGTGAGCTCGCCCTTGGGCGGAACGTTCTAGTAGCATTTATGCCTTGGAACGGCTACAACTTCGAGGATTCAATTTTAATATCTGAGCGTTTGGTTAAAGATGATATCTACACTTCGATACATATTGAAGAACGTACCTGTGTTGCTCGCGATACCAAGTTAGGTTCAGAGGAAATAACACGAGATATTCCTAATGTGGGTGAATCTGCGTTAGCTAAGCTTGATGAATCGGGTATTGTTTATGTTGGTGCAGAAGTTGAACCAAGCGATATTCTGATCGGGAAGGTTACTCCGAAAGGAGAGACCCAATTAACACCTGAGGAAAAGTTACTACGAGCTATTTTTGGTGAAAAGGCTTCTGATGTTAAGGATACTTCTTTGCGTATGCCTTCCGGCATGAGTGGTACCGTAATTAATGTTCAGGTTTTTACACGAGATGGCGTAGAAAAAGATGCGAGAGCGCTTTCGAATGAAGCTGAAGAGCTTGGTCGAATCCGGAAGGATTTAGACGATCAGTTCAGAATTGTTGAAGGCGATACTTATGATCGTATTGAACGGTTAATTGTGGGCCAGGTTGCAGAAGGCGGTCCGAACGGTTTGCGCTCTGGTGATACGATAACTGACGAGTATCTCGCTACAGTAAATCGTAGGCTTTGGAATGAAATTCGTCTCCGTGATGAAGATGCAAATAGTTCGCTTGAGCAAATACGAAATGGTTTGGATGCCCAGCGCTTCCAGTTTGATGAGTTGTTCGCTGAGAAACGATCGAAACTAGAAGCCGGTGATGATCTAGCTCCAGGCGTGATGAAAATGGTTAAAGTTTTCATTGCGATTAAGCGTAGACTCCAACCCGGTGACAAAATGGCAGGTCGTCATGGAAATAAAGGTGTAATCTCAAAGATTGTGCCAGTCGAAGATATGCCGTTTTCCGCCGATGGTACTGCCGTAGATATTGTTCTTAATCCTTTGGGTGTTCCGTCTCGAATGAATGTTGGACAGGTTCTTGAAGTTCATTTGGGTTGGGCTGCAGCGGGGCTTGGACGAAAGATAAATCGTATGATTGAACAGCATGCAAAAGCTGCTGAAATGCGCAAGTTTCTCGATAAGGTCTACAACAAATCAGGCCGAAAAGAGGATCTTGATCAGTTCTCTGATGAGGAAATACACGAGTTATCGATGAATCTCAGAGGTGGTGTACCTATGGCTACACCTGTTTTTGATGGCGCCTCTGAGGCAGAAATTAAGGACATGTTGAAGCTTGCTGATTTGCCTGAAAGCGGGCAAACGCAATTATTTGATGGTCGTACCGGAGAACCATTTGACCGCTTAGTAACCATTGGGTACATGTATATTTTGAAGCTGAATCACTTGGTTGATGACAAAATGCATGCACGATCCACTGGGCCTTACAGTCTTATTACGCAGCAACCGCTTGGGGGTAAAGCTCAATTCGGTGGTCAGCGTTTTGGTGAAATGGAGGTTTGGGCGCTCGAAGCATATGGTGCGTCGTATACGTTACAGGAGATGTTGACCGTGAAATCTGATGATGTACCTGGCCGTACTAAAATATACGAAAATATAGTGAAGGGTGATCAGCGTATGGAAGCTGGTATACCTGAGTCCTTTAACGTGTTGATTAAGGAGATCCGTTCCCTTGGTCTTAATATAGAGATGCAGCAGGATAAGTAATTGATTCTCAATCTTTTTATTAAATCATACGAACTAATCAACCTGCATGAGGTTAACAAATGAGAGATTTATTTAGTCTTTATAATCGCAAGACAGATGCCGAACAGGACTTTGATTCTATAAGTATTGGTATTGCTTCCCCCGAGAAAATTCGCTCGTGGTCCTATGGTGAGGTTAAGAAGCCGGAAACAATTAATTATCGGACATTTAAGCCAGAACGCGATGGTTTGTTTTGCGCAAAGCTATTTGGCCCGGTTAGTGATTACGAATGTTTATGCGGTAAATACAAACGTTTGAAGCACCGTGGTGTTATTTGTGAAAAGTGTGGCGTCGAAGTGACGTTGTCCAAGGTGCGCCGTGAACGAATGGGTCATATTGAACTAGCCAGTCCTGTTGCACATATCTGGTTCCTAAAGTCCTTACCGTCTCGGCTCGGTTTAATGCTGGACATGACTGTTCGCGAAATAGAACGTGTTCTGTATTTTGAGGCTTATGTGGTTATCAATCCCGGTATGACCACTCTTGAGGAAGGAGCGCTTCTTACAGAGGATGGTTATTTCGAAGCTATAGAGCAGTTTGGTGCTGAATTTGATGCGCGTATGGGCGCAGAAGCAGTTAAAGACCTGCTGAAAGAACTGCAGCTTGATGAAATAGCTATGGAGCTGCGAGAAGAGTTGGCAGCCACCAACTCGGATACCAAGCGCAAGAAATTGACCAAACGTCTTAGAGTAATTGAAGCGTTTATTCATTCGGGTAATAAGCCGGAATGGATGGTATTGGATGTTATGCCGGTTCTCCCTCCTGATCTGCGGCCATTGGTGCCGTTGGACGGTGGGCGTTTTGCTACATCGGACTTAAATGATTTATATCGACGTGTAATTAATCGAAACAACCGACTCCGTCGACTACTTGATCTAAATGCACCGGATATTATTGTACGCAATGAAAAGCGTATGCTTCAGGAAGCGTGTGATGCGTTACTCGATAATGGTCGGCGTGGAAAGGCTGTAACAGGGCCGAATAAACGCCAATTGAAATCCTTAGCGGATATGATTAAGGGTAAGCAAGGCCGATTCCGTCAAAATTTACTTGGTAAACGAGTCGATTATTCCGGTCGTTCAGTAATCGTTGTCGGTCCTACTCTGAAACTGCATCAGTGTGGCATTCCTAAGAAAATGGCACTTGAGCTATTTAAGCCGTTTATTTTTAGCAAGCTTGAATTACGTGGACTTTCGACTACGATTAAGCAAGCCAAAAAGATGGTCGAGAGTGAAGAGCCTGTGGTTTGGGATATTCTTGAAGAAGTGATTCGGGAACACCCTGTGTTGCTGAATCGTGCACCAACTTTGCATCGATTGGGTATACAAGCCTTTGAACCTGTATTGGTTGAGGGTAAAGCGATTCAGCTGCACCCGCTTGTATGTACCCCGTATAATGCTGACTTTGACGGTGATCAGATGGCGGTACATGTACCGTTAGCAATCGAGGCACAATTAGAAGCTCGATCGCTAATGATGTCATCGAATAACATTTTGTCGCCAGCGAATGGTGAGCCGATTATCGTGCCGTCTCAGGATATTGTTCTGGGTTTGTACTACATGACTCGTGAGAAAATCAATGTAAAGGGAGAAGCCATGGTTTTTTCTGATGTTGATGAGGTTAATCGTGCGTACGAGAGTGGCAGTGTTGATATTCATGCCAAAATTAGGGCTAGAATTGAAGAGTTTAGTCGTAATGATGACGGTGAGCTCATTGCTAATATTGAATTGAAGGAAACGACTGTTGGCCGCGCTCTGTTATCTCGAATCTTGCCGAAAGGTATGCCGTTTGCAGAACTCAACCGAGTCATGTCTAAGAAGGCTATATCGGCTGTTATAAACAGTTGTTACCGAAATGTTGGGCTTAAGGAAACGGTAATTTTTGCCGACCAGCTGATGTATACCGGTTTCTCAATGGCGGCGCGATCAGGCGTTTCCATTGGTGTCAACGATATGCAAATTCCGGATACTAAGGCTAGTACTTTGCAGGCTGCCGAAAATGAAGTTAAAACTATTCAGACGCAGTATGGTTCTGGTCTGTTAACTGACGGAGAGCGATATAATAAGGTTGTAGATATCTGGACGCATGCGAGTGATTCAATTGCTAATTCTATGATGGATCAACTGAAAACGGATGAAGTCGAAAATGCTCAGGGTGAAAGAGTTGCCCAGGAGTCATTCAACTCCATCTATATGATGGCGGATTCTGGGGCTCGTGGTAGTCACGCGCAAATTCGTCAATTAGCGGGTATGCGTGGATTGATGGCTAAACCGGATGGGTCCATTATTGAAACGCCAATTACGGCTAATTTTCGTGAAGGTCTGAATGTACTGCAGTACTTTATATCCACTCATGGTGCTCGTAAGGGTCTAGCTGATACGGCATTAAAAACTGCAAACTCCGGCTATCTAACGCGTCGTTTGGTTGACGTTTGTCAGGATCTTGTTGTTACGGAAGATGACTGTGGCACGGATCAAGGAACAGAGCGAGAAGCAATTGTTCAAGGTGGCGATGTAGTTATCCCTCTGCATGATAGGATTCTAGGTCGTGTTCTGGTTAATGATGTTATAAGTCCAGTCGATGAATCTATCTTGATCGCTTCCGGCTCAATGATCGAAGAAAAAGAAATTGAAATTATTGAGACCAATAACATAAATACAGTATTTGTTCGTTCGCCAGTAACGTGCGCAACTCGATACGGTATTTGTGCGGCTTGTTATGGACGTGATCTTGGACGTGGGCACTTAGTTAACAAAGGAGAGGCGGTAGGCGTTATCGCGGCTCAGAGTATTGGTGAGCCTGGAACGCAGTTAACTATGCGTACCTTCCATATTGGTGGTGCAGCATCACGTGCGGCCGCTATAAGCAACGTAGAAGTCCGAAATACCGGTACGGTAACATTCAATCGCATAAAAACGGTTCGAAATAAGGATAATCATCATATCGCTGTATCGCGATCGGGTGAGCTAGTTATTCAGGATGTGCACGGTGTCGATCGGGAACGTTACAAGATGCCATATGGCGCCCTTATTACGGTTAACGATGGCGATGCTGTTACATCGGGTCAAATGGTTGCACAATGGGATCCGCATACGCATCCAGTGGTTACTGAGGGAGCGGGTAAGATTCAAGTCGCCGATATGATCGAGGGAGTAAGTATTACTCAGCAAGTTGATGAGATAACAGGTCAGTCTACGATGTTGGTCCTGGATACCCGTCAACGTCGTGGTAGCGCGGCTGATGTCAAGCCTACAGTGAGTGTTCTTGATCCTGAAGGTAATCCTGCGATGATTCCTGGGACTGACATGCCTATTCGATATCAGATCCCTGCTGGAGCTACAATTGTCGTGAGCGACGGTCAGGAAATAGCATCCGGTGATATTATTGCTAAAATTCCGCAAGAGTCCTCCAAGACTCGAGATATTACCGGTGGTTTGCCTCGTGTAGCAGAGCTTTTTGAGGCACGAAAGTCTAAAGAACCTGCGATTCTTGCAGGTATGTCTGGAGTTATTTCTTTTGGTAAGGAAACTAAGGGTAAGCAAAGACTCGTAATTACAGCACTTGATGGATCATCAATTGAGCATTTGATTCCAAAAATACGGCATATCAATGTATTTGAGGGAGAGAGTGTAGAACGAGGTGAGGTTATTGTTGATGGTCCAATGATTGCCGAAGATATATTGGCGCTATTGGGTGTGGACGAACTGTGTAATTACATCGTTCAAGAAGTGCAAGAAGTGTATAGACTTCAGGGCGTAAAGATTAACGATAAGCATATCGAAGTGATAGTCCGACAGATGCTTCGAAAAGTGCGTATTGAGAATCCAGGTGGTTCGAGGTTGCTCCCAGGGGATCAGCTTGACCGCTCTACTGTTCTGGAAGAGAACGAGCGTTTGATGGAGCGTGATGAAGATTTAATTGAATACACACCAGTGCTGCTAGGTATTACTAAAGCATCATTGACTACTGATTCATTTATTTCCGCCGCGTCCTTTCAGGAAACTACTCGTGTATTGACCGAAGCATGTATAAAAGGTAAACGTGATACATTGCGTGGGCTTAAAGAAAACGTGATTGTGGGTAGATTGATACCTGCAGGTACCGGACTTGCCTATCATGAAGAACGTAAACGTCGCAAAAATTCCGCTGTAAACCAAACAGATGAACTCGAGGAGCTTCTCGGATCATCAATTATTGGTGATGAAGCGAGTGTTGTTGACGAAACCGATGAAGCGGCGTCTGCATAAGGACAAACAGCGATGTGGCTCTGATTAAATCAGGGTCACATTAATCTTGACAACTATCGGTATCAAGCATAGAATCGCCGCCCTTTGCAGCTGAGCCGAATTTTTAGAATACAGCGATTTTTTACAATAATGCCTACAATCAATCAATTAGTTAGAAAGCCAAGAATCAAACAAATCGTTAAATCGAATGTGCCTGCATTAGAGGCATGTCCACAAAAACGAGGGGTTTGTACCCGTGTGTACACCACAACACCTAAGAAACCAAATTCCGCGTTGAGGAAGGTTGCCAGGGTTCGTTTGACCAATGGTTTTGAAGTTTCAACGTATATTGGTGGTGAAGGCCACAATCTGCAGGAGCACTCTGTAGTGCTGATACGTGGCGGACGTGTAAAAGATTTACCTGGTGTTCGATACCACACTGTGCGAGGCGCTCTGGATACTTCAGGCGTCGCAGAACGAAGACAAGGTCGTTCTAAGTACGGAGCTAAAAAACCAAAATCCTAGTTGGATTTTACCCGCCCTAACTTAACAGTGGGTCGGCTAGTGCAATAATTTTTGCTGATTAGTCAGCGTGCGAATTGCCGTCTGGCAAGCTCGTTTCTGCGAGTTTGTTTGATCGGTGATTTGCTATGTGTAGATCACGGAGATTTTTCCGTGGTTAACTAAAATATTCCAGATAAACGGACTGGTGTAATGCCAAGAAGAAGAGAAGTACCTAAACGTGAAATACTGCCTGATCCTAAGTTTCACAATCAGACAGTTGCTAAATTTGTAAACGTATTAATGCGAGATGGAAAAAAATCCATTGCGGAAAGCATTTTGTATGATGCGTTAGATATTATTGTAGAGCGTGGTAAAGCCGAACCTCTTGAGGTTTTTGGTTCTGCGTTAGAGTCGGTTAGCCCGGTCGTCGAGGTTAAAAGTCGTCGAGTAGGCGGCGCTACCTATCAAGTGCCTGTAGAAGTTAGGCCGTCTAGACGTGCTGCGTTAGCTATGCGTTGGGTGGTTGATTCTGCTCGAAAGCGTAGTGAGAAATCCATGTCAGCCAGGTTGGCTGGTGAGTTAATGGACGCTTCTGAGAACCGCGGGGGTGCTGCTCGTAAGAAAGAGGAGACTCACCGGATGGCTGAAGCGAATAAAGCATTTTCTCATTATCGTTTCTAAATTCAAAGACTTTCACTAGGCTTAATACCGTGTCTCGCAAGACTCCACTCACTCATTATCGGAATATTGGCATCATGGCTCATATTGATGCCGGTAAGACGACTACGACTGAGAGAATTCTTTACTATACAGGCACCTCACACAAAATGGGTGAGGTGCACGATGGTGCAGCAACCATGGACTGGATGGCTCAAGAGCAAGAGCGTGGTATTACCATTACTTCAGCGGCTACAACTTGTTTTTGGAGTGGCATGGATGGTCAACGTGAAGAGCATAGAATAAACATTATCGATACTCCTGGGCATGTCGACTTCACTATAGAGGTTGAGCGTAGTCTCAGAGTTCTGGATGGTGCGTGTGCAGTTTTTTGTGCTGTTGGTGGAGTCGAGCCTCAATCTGAGACGGTTTGGCGTCAGGCGGACAAGTACGCAGTCCCTCGTATGGCCTTCATTAATAAGATGGATCGCACAGGAGCTGATTTCTTCCGGGTGGTTGAACAGATAAGAAGTAGGCTGGGTGCAAATCCGTTAGTGATGCAAGTGCCTATTGGTGCGGAGGATGGGTTTGAAGGGGTCGTTGACCTTGTATCAATGCAGGCAATCTATTGGGATGATGATTCTAAGGGTTTAAAGTACGATGCTAGACCGGTTCCCGAAGAGCTTGTCGAACTAGCTGGTAAATACCGTGAGCAATTGGTTGAGTCGGTAGCGGAATCTAGTGAACTCTTAATGGAAAAATACCTTAATGAAGGTGTTCTTTCCATTGATGAGTTGAAGGATTCTATTCGGAAGCTAACTATAGCTAACGAAGTTGTTCCAGTGTTTCTCGGCAGTGCCTTTAAAAATAAAGGCGTACAAGCTATGTTAGACGCAGTCGTTGATTTCATGCCTTGTCCAACAGATGTTCCCGCAATAACTGGGCTTCTTGAGGATGGAGAAACCGAAGCAGTCAGGTTATCTAGTGACGATGAGCCGTTTTCAGCGCTTGGCTTCAAAATAATGACGGATTCATTCGTGGGCCAGCTTGTGTTTTTTCGGGTTTATTCCGGGGTTTTGAAGGCTGGCGACAGTGTTTATAATCCGATTAAAGGGAAAAAAGAACGGATTGGTCGAATACTCCAAATGCATGCAAATGACCGTGCCGAACTGAAAGAGGTTAGAGCAGGTGACATTGCTGCTGCGGTTGGTTTAAAAAATATAACAACCGGCGATACGTTATGTGATGTCAATAATGTTATCACGTTGGAGCGTATGGAATTCCCAGAGCCTGTTATTGCTCAGGCCGTAGAGCCAAGAACAAAGGTAGATCAAGAGAAACTTGGAGTGGCGTTGCAGAAGCTTGCACAAGAAGATCCTAGTTTCCATGTTCGTACCGATGAAGAATCGGCTCAAACCATTATATCTGGTATGGGTGAATTGCATCTCGATATTATTATTGATCGACTTAAGCGTGAATTTAGCGTTGATTGTAATGTAGGAAAGCCACAGGTTGCTTACCGCGAAACTATTGATAAAGCTGTCACCCAGGAATGTAAGTATGCAAAACAGACTGGTGGCAGAGGGCAATTTGGACATGTGCATTTACGTATTGAACCCAACGAAATTGGCGCTGGTTTTGAGTTTGCAGATGAAATTAAAGGCGGTGCAGTTCCGCGCGAGTATATTCCAGCTGTTGAGAAAGGAGTACGACAAGCACTAGAGGCTGGTGTTGTTGCTGGTTATCCGGTAGTTGATGTGAAAGTAGCACTTTATGACGGTTCATATCATGATGTCGATTCATCTGAGCATGCGTTCAGGGCTGCCGCTATTCAGGCTTTTAGAGACGGTAGTCGACGGGCCGGTGCAATGCTTCTTGAGCCGGTTATGGAGGTTGAGATTGTAACTCCGGAGGATTACATGGGTAATGTTACCGGTGATGTCAGCTCAAGGCGAGGCGTGATTCTAGCCATGGAAGAAGCGCCTTCAGGAAAAATTATAAAGGCAGAAGTGCCTTTAGCAGAAATGTTCGGGTATGCGACGTCGTTACGGTCGGCAACCCAGGGCAGAGCAACTTATACAATGAGTTTTTCAAAGTATGCTCCAGCCCCAAACAATGTTGTTGAAGTTGTCATGAAAAAGGCAAGTTGAAGCAAAATAATCAGATTTATTGAATTTTAAGAGGTGTTATTCAGTGTCTAAGGAAAAGTTTAATCGTTCGAAGCCCCATGTAAATGTAGGTACGATCGGACATGTTGATCATGGTAAGACGACGTTAACCGCGGCGATGACAAAGGTTTTGTCGTTGAAGTATGGCGGCGAAGTAAAGGCTTTTGATCAGATTGATAATGCCCCTGAAGAGCGAGAGCGTGGTATTACGATTGCGACGGCACATGTTGAGTACGAAACAGAAGCGCGTCACTATGCGCACGTTGATTGCCCGGGCCATGCGGATTATGTAAAGAACATGATCACAGGTGCGGCGCAGATGGACGGAGCTATTTTAGTATGTTCGGCGGCAGATGGTCCGATGCCTCAGACCCGAGAGCACATACTGTTAGCGCGTCAGGTAGGGGTTCCGTACATTGTTGTATTTTTGAATAAATGCGATATGGTTGATGACGAAGAGCTGCTTGAGTTGGTTGAAATGGAAGTTCGAGAACTGTTGGACAAATATGATTTTCCAGGAGATGACACACCGATAATTAAAGGTAGTGCATTAAAAGCCTTGGAAGGTGATACGAGTGAAATGGGTGAAGGCGCGATCATCGAGTTAGCGGCAGCGCTGGATTCATTTATTCCAGAGCCAGAGCGTGCGGTGGATGGAGATTTTCTGATGCCGGTTGAGGATGTGTTTTCAATATCGGGTCGCGGCACAGTGGTAACAGGTCGTGTAGAGCGTGGTATTATCAAAGTTGGAGATGAGATTGCGATTATTGGTATTCGTGATACCACGAAGACTACCTGTACTGGAGTTGAGATGTTTCGCAAGTTGCTTGATGAAGGTCAGGCAGGGGACAATATTGGCGCATTATTGCGCGGCACAAAACGAGATGATGTAGAGCGAGGTCAGGTCTTGGCGAAGCCGGGTTCGATTACTCCTCATACACATTTTGAAGCTGAGGTTTATGTGTTGAGTAAGGAAGAAGGTGGACGTCATACGCCATTTTTTGATAATTATCGACCGCAGTTTTATTTTCGAACAACGGATGTAACAGGTGCATGTCAATTGCCGGAAGGTATTGAGATGGTCATGCCTGGTGATAACGTCCATATTGAAGTGAAGTTAATTGCACCGATCGCAATGGAAGATGGTCTACGATTCGCAATACGCGAAGGTGGCCGTACCGTTGGGGCTGGTGTAGTAGCCAAAATTATCGAGTAATGAGTAGTTCTTAATCTACTTATTAGCGTCTAACAGATAACGCGAGAAAAGTTCAAAGTGAAGGTAAATAGTCAAAAAATACGTATTCGGCTCAAAGCATTTGATCACAAGATGATTGATCGTTCTGCGTCTGAAATCGTGCAAACTGCTCGTCGAACTGGTGCAATTGTTCGTGGACCGATTCCGTTGCCTGTTAAAAAAGAGCGATACGATTTATTGCGATCACCGCATAAATATAAAACCGCGCGCGATCAGTTTGAAATCCGAACGCATAAGCGAATTATGGATATCGTAGAGCCGACTGATAAGACAGTAGACGCGTTGATGAAGTTAGATCTCGCGGCTGGAGTCGATGTTGAGATCAAACTGAGCTGAATTTGAATAAAGGTCAATTATCATGAGTTTGGGAATAATCGGAAAGAAAATTGGGATGACGCGTATCTTTACTGAAGACGGCGTGTCCGTTCCCGTAACGGTTATCGATGCAACACCTAACCGCATTACGCAACTAAAGAGCGTAAGTAGCGATGGTTATAGCGCTGTTCAAGTGACAACAGGTAGTCGTAAGCCGAATCGTGTTACAGCATCAATGAAAGGGCACTACGCTAAGGCTGAGGTTGAGCCAGGCTGCGGACTTTGGGAGTTTCGAGTAACTGCGGAAGCGTTAGAGGCTGTTAAAGAAGGTGAGCAGGTTGATGTGAACATTTTTGCCGAAAAAGATAGTGTTGATGTTCAGGGTGTGGTAAAAGGCCGCGGCTTCTCCGGTGTTATGCGTCGCCATGGTTTTAAAGGAGGGCGAGCTACCCACGGTAACTCTAAGGCTCACCGTAAACCTGGCTCTATTGGGCAGAACCAAGATCCTGGTCGAGTTTTTCCAGGTAAAAAGATGGCTGGCCAAATGGGAAACAAGCCTGCTACTCAACAAAATTTGGAAGTGGTAAGGGTAGATGCCGAGCGTAACCTGCTCCTTATTCGAGGATCAGTGCCGGGACCTAAAGGACTCGATGTTGTGGTTACACCATCAGTAAAAAGATGAAGCTGGTTAGAATAGAGAGATTCAATCGTGCAACTTAATATAAACAATTTATCCGGCAGTAGTACTGCTGGTACGGTCGAGCTAAATGACTCGGTATTTGCGACGGATTATAAGCAGCCGCTTATTCATCAGGTTGTTACCGCATTTATGTCCGCAGCTCGTTCAGGAACAAGCGCCCAGAAAAATAGGTCAGCGGTATCTGGTGGCGGAAGTAAACCTTGGCGACAGAAAGGAACTGGTCGTGCCCGAGCGGGTACAATCAGAAGCCCGATATTTCGTGGTGGTGGTGCTACTTTCCCTTCTTCGACTCGAAGCTACGAGCAAAAAGTGAACCGCAAAATGTATCGCGGCGCAATACGTTCTATCTTATCCGAGCTTATTAGGGCTGAGAGACTGAAGGTAGTTGACAGCGTCGATTTGCCAGAAGCTAAGACCAAAATGCTAGCTGATCAGTTGAGAGCTGCTGGAATTAGTGATGTGCTGATAATCGTAGATGGTGAAAGCCGTAATCTGCAGCTGGCTTCGCGCAATTTATACCGTATTGAAGTAATAGAAGCCGGTGAAGTTAATCCACTTAATCTCATTCAGCATCAGAACGTTTTTGTGACGGCTTCTGCTTTGAAAAAAATTGAGGAGAGTTTGTCGTGAATGAAGAACGATTAATGCAAGTTATTTTGCGCCCTCATGTATCAGAAAAAACCACAAACGTGGCAGATAAACATAGGCAGGTTGTTTTTGCGGTGGATAAAACGGCGACAAAAATGGAAATTTCTGCGGCTGTTGAGAAACTTTTTGAGGTTGAAGTGGAAGGCGTGCAGGTAGTTAATGTTCGAGGGAAATCTAAAGGTTTTGGCCGAACACCTGGAAAACGTAAAGACTGGAAAAAGGCATACGTTAAGCTTAAAGAAGGCAACGACATCGATTTTATTGGTGGCGGGGCTTAACACGACAATAGTCGCTGTATAAAGGTAAATTTGAATGGCACTAGTTAAAACTAAACCTACATCACCAGCACGTCGCGGCATGGTGAAAGTTGTAGATCATGATCTACATAAGGGTAAACCATACGCACCATTACTTGAGCACAAGATTGCAACAAGTGGTAGAAACAATAAAGGTCGGATAACTGTTCGTCATCGCGGTGGTGGACATAAACGTCATTATCGGCTAATTGATTTCAAGCGAGATAAGGATGGAATACCAGCAACAATCGAGCGTTTGGAATATGATCCAAATAGAAGTGCACATATTGCACTTTTGCTGTATGCAGATGGCGAGCGGCGTTATATACTCGCGCCTCGCCGAGCAAAGGCGGGTGATAGTGTAATTTCCGGGGAAGTTGCTCCGATCGCCGTTGGCAATTGCCTACCGCTTCGCAAAATACCGGTTGGTACCGTAATCCATTGTGTAGAAATGAAACCAGGAAAAGGCGGTCAACTCGCTCGCTCAGCTGGCGCTTCTATTCAGTTTTTAGGTAAGGAAGGTACGACTGCCATGTTACGTATGCGTTCCGGAGAAGTACGTAAAGTTCCGTTGTCTTGTCGGGCAACTATTGGTGAAGTTGGTAATCAAGAGCATAGTTTGCGTAAGCTTGGAAAAGCCGGCGCAAAACGCTGGAGAGGTATTCGTCCTACAGTTCGTGGTGTAGCCATGAACCCAGTTGATCACCCGCACGGTGGTGGTGAAGGACGAACTTCCGGTGGACGTCACCCTGTTAGTCCTTGGGGTGTGCCAACAAAGGGACATCGCACACGTTCTAATAAGCGTACCGATTCAATGATTCTTCGTAGAAGGAAGAAATAATAATGCCTCGTTCAATTAAGAAAGGCCCGTTTGTAGATCATCACTTATGGGCAAAAGTGCAGAAAGCACAAGAAGAAAAATCTCGACGACCTGTAAAAACTTGGTCGCGACGATCAATGATTATGCCTGAATTCGTGGGGTTAACGATTGCCGTACATAACGGCAAAGTACATGTGCCTATACTGGTTTCCGAGAACATGGTCGGTCATAAATTGGGCGAATTTGCTCCAACTAGAACTTTCCGCGGTCATATCGCGGATAAGAAATCGAAACGCTGAGGTTTATATAATGCAAGTTTCAGCCGTAGCAAAATACGTTCGTTTGTCACCACAGAAGTGTCGGTTGGTGGCTGATCAGGTTCGTAAGCTTCCAGTCGCTAAAGCAATAGAATTATTGGAATTCAGCGATAAAAAAGCTGCTTTACATATTAAGAAAGTGTTGGATTCTGCCATCGCCAATGCGGAACACAATGATGGAGCCGATATTGATGAGCTTCGAGTGTCCGCAATAATGATTGACGAAGGACCGACCATGAAAAGATGGCGAGCCAGAGCGAAAGGTCGCGCGGCGAGTATCATGAAACGAAATTGTCACATTACTGTGACTGTAAGCGACGAATAGCCGGGAGTATTAGACTAATGGGTCAAAAAGTCCATCCGAATGGTTTTCGATTAGGAATAATCAGAGATTGGAATGCTAAATGGTTTGCGACCGGGCGTGAGTATGCTCGCAAGTTGACAATAGATCAGAACGTACGCGCATTCATTGATAAAAAAATGAAGAGTGCCGCGGTAAGTAAAGTTCAGCTCGATCGTTTCGGCGATAATCTTAATGTGACGATTTTTACGGCACGTCCAGGTATCGTTATTGGTAAGAAAGGCGAGGACATAGAAAAGTTGCGGCTACAGTTAGGTAAAATTAACGGTGCTCCAGTTCAAATTTCTGTTGAGGAGATACGCAAGCCTGAGCTGGATGCTAAATTGGTTGCTGAAAATATATGTCAACAACTCGAAAAGCGCATCATGTTCAGAAGAGCAATGAAGCGTTCTGTTCAAAATTCCATGAGACTTGGCGCCGAGGGTGTGAAGGTTATGGTTGCGGGGCGTTTAAACGGTGCCGAAATTGCGCGTAGCGAGTGGTATCGAGAAGGACGTGTCCCATTGCATACCTTACGAGCTGATGTTGATTACGGATTTGCCGAAGCACATACTACTTACGGTGTAATCGGCGTTAAAGTTTGGATTTTTAAAGGCGAAATTTACGAAGAAGAAGTTGTAGCGGAAACCGCTCCAGAGTCTGCTTCGGCCTAAGACGAATAAAGAGACGTTCAGATGTTACAACCTAAGAGAACAAAGTTTAGAAAACAGATGAAAGGCCGGAATCGCGGATTAGCGATTCGAGGCAGTAAAGTCAGTTTTGGTGAATTTGGCTTGAAATGTGTCGGTCGCGGTCGTTTGACGGCTCGTCAAATAGAGGCCGGACGAAGAGCAATTAATAGGCATATAAAACGTGGTGGTCGTGTATGGATACGTGTTTTTCCAGATAAGCCCGTTTCGAAAAAGCCTTTAGAAGTACGAATGGGTAAAGGTAAAGGAAATCCTGAATACTGGGTAGCGTTAGTTCAGCCTGGAAGAATGTTATTTGAAATTGAAGGTGTTTCCGAAGATCTGGCTCGAGAAGCGTTTCGCTTGGCGGGTGCAAAATTGCCCGTACAAACCACTTTTGTAAGTCGTTCCGGAGTCTGAAATGGCTGATAGCAATGTAGAAGGCCTTGATATAGAAGGCTTAAAGAAAGAGTTGATTGAATTGCGTCATGAGCAATTCAATTTGAGAATGCAACGTGGAACTGGGCAGTTAGCGAACCCATCTCGTTTCAAGGCTGTGCGACGACAAATTGCGCGTATTAAAACGCGAATGACCGAATTAGCGAGTGCTCAATAATGGCAGAAGCAGAACAAAAATTGGATGAGAAACGTACCAGGCAGGTTTCTGGTAGCGTTACTAGTGCCAAGATGGATAAGACCATCACCGTGTTGGTTGAACGTCAATTACAACATCCGTTGTATAAAAAATATGTACGACGTCGAACTAAGATGCATGCGCATGACGAGCAAAATGCTTGTAAAGAAGGCGATAAGGTAGTTATAGAAGAATGTCGTCCGATTTCCAAAAGCAAGAGCTGGCGTTTGGTCGAAGTAGTTAGTCGTAGCGATTGAGGGCATATAAATGATTCAGATGCAAAGTAGGCTGGATGTGGCGGACAACAGTGGTGCGCGACGTGTCATGTGTATTAAAGTCTTGGGCGGTTCGAAACGTCGTTATGCTGGAATTGGCGACGTTATAAAAGTTAGCATAAAAGAAGCAATGCCTAATAGTAAGGTCAAAAAAGGTGATGTATATAATGCGGTTGTTGTGCGCACACGTCATGGCGTCCGGCGGGCCGATGGTTCTTTAATTCGATTTGATAAAAACTCAGCTGTTCTTCTTAATGCGCAAAACCAGCCTATTGGTACACGTATTTTTGGTCCAGTAACACGTGAGTTGCGGAATGAGAAATTTATGCGAATTGTTTCGCTAGCGCCTGAAGTTTTGTAACAAGAGATTGTCATGAATAGATTAAAGAAAGGCGACGAGGTCATCGTATTGGCCGGTCGGGATAAGGGAAAACGGGGTAGCGTGCTTCGTTTGTTAGATAGCGATCGTGCACTAGTTAATGATATTAATGTTGTAAAAAAACATGTTAAGCCGGATCCGAATAAAGGAGAAACCGGCGGTATTATTGAGCGCGAAGCGCCGATTCATATATCAAATATAGCGCTTTTCAACCCTGCTACTAATAAGGCAGATCGGGTTGGGATTAAGACTCTGGAGGACGGAAAAAAAGTTCGCTTCTTCAAGTCTAATGGCGAAGTAGTAGACGTTTAACGGTAATTAGAAGTCATGAGCAGATTGGCAGAAGTTTATAGATCGAAAGTTAGAGCGGAATTAAATGAAAAGTTCACGTACTCTAACTCTATGAAAATTCCTAGTATTGAGAAAATTACGCTCAATATGGGTCTGGGTGAAGCGCTTAAGAATAAAAACGTGCTTCAGGCGGCAGCCGACGAGATGACGGCTATTGCCGGTCAGAAGTCAATTGTAACCTATGCGCGAAAGTCCGAGGCGGCTTTCAAAATTCGTGAGGGCTGGCCAATTGGATGTAAAGTTACGTTGCGACGTAGTCGTATGTATGAGTTTCTTGATCGTCTGATAAGTGTTGCGTTACCCCGAGTTCGCGATTTTAGAGGTCTGTCGAATAAATCGTTCGACGGACGAGGTAACTATGGATTCGGTATTCGGGAGCAAATTGTCTTTCCCGAAATTGATTATGACAAAATTGATGCGTTGCGCGGTATGGATATTGCGATTACAACAAGTGCAAAAACTGATGCAGAAGCTGAGGCGTTACTACGCGCTTTTAACTTCCCACTGAAAACGTAGTTTCGAGACAGACATGGCAAAAAAATCTATGGTAGCGCGGGATGTTAAACGTTCCAAATTAGCCGAAAAATTTAACAGTAAACGTGAAACTTTAAAAAGTGTCATTAGCGATCAAAATGCTGATATGGATGATACTTGGGAAGCGATGCTGGCTTTACAAAAGCTTCCTCGCGATTCCAGTAAAAGTAGACAAAGAAATAGATGTTCTATCACCGGTAGACCGCGTGGATATTTTCGACGTTTTGGTCTAGGTAGAAATAAACTACGAGAGTTGATAATGCGGGGCGAAGCGCCTGGTGTTGTTAAGTCAAGTTGGTAAAGGAGATATTTATATGAGTATGTCTGATCCAGTAGCCGATATGTTGACACGCATCAGAAACGGTCTGTCTGCTAAGAAAGCTGATGTTAGTATGCCGGCTTCAAAGGCGAAAGAAGCGATTTTAAAAGTATTAGTTAGTGAAGGTTACTTAAATAGTTACGAAACAGGTGTCGATTCCAATAGTTTGCCAGTGATTTCAGTAAACTTAAAATATTATCAAGGGCGGCCTGTTATCGAGCAACTTAAAAGAGTAAGTAAGCCAGGTTGCCGGGTTTATAAAGATGTATCTGATTTACCATCTGTCGAAGGTGGACTTGGAGTGGCTATAGTTTCCACTTCACACGGTGTAATGACAGAAAAGCAGGCACGGAAAACTGGTGCTGGCGGCGAAATCATTTGCACAGTATTTTAGTTAGAGGAATGAACATATGTCTCGCGTAGCGAAAAACCCTGTTAACTTGCCGTCCGATGTTGAGTTTAAGCTCGACGGAACGTTGCTAAGTATTAAGGGACCGAAGGGTAATCTTTCTATGTCTGTTCATCCATCGGTTGGTTTGGCCATGGAAGATCAGGTTGTAACAGTTACTCCTTCAAATGAAGAGAAATCTAATCGAGCCCTAGCTGGGACGATGAGAGCACTCGTGAATAACATGGTTGTCGGTGTTTCAGAAGGGTTTGAAAAAAAGCTAACAATTATTGGTGTAGGTTATCGTGCAAACGTTCAGGGCAGTAAACTCAACCTTTCTTTAGGCTTTTCTCATCCGGTAGTGTACGAGATTCCTGCGGAAGTTACGATCGAAGCACCGACGCAGACTCAACTTGTTATCAAAGGTGCAGATAAACAAATTGTAGGTCAAGTAGCTGCTGACATTCGTGCTTACCGTCCGCCTGAACCTTATAAAGGAAAAGGCGTACGTTATTCAGATGAGCATGTTGTGCGTAAGCAAGCGAAAAAGAAATAATTAATTGGGACAGGTATATCCAATGGCAAATAAGAAAGAATCTCGGTTACGTCGCGCTCGTAAATTACGTGCGAAATTACTTCGTGATCGTAAAGTGCGGTTATGTATGTTTCGGACACCGAAGCATATTTATGCGCAGATCATCGATAATGAACCTACTAGGGTTTTAGTAAGCGCATCATCTGTTGAGTCAGACTTTCGTAGTGAGTTTCCTAATGGCGGAAATACGGCAGCTGCTAAGGCAGTTGGCCTTCGAATTGCAGAGAAAGCTAAAGAGGCCGGAATCACAAAAGTCTCTTTTGATCGCTCCGGCTTTAAATATCATGGTCGTACTAAAGCGTTTGCTGATGCAGCACGTGAAGGTGGACTGGAATTCTGATTGAATATTTATTCAGGTAAATAAAATGGCAGCTTCACCAGAAAGAACAAAGAATGACGGCGATGAGATGCAAGAGCAGCTTATCAATGTTCGCCGCGTAGCTAAAGTTGTAAAAGGCGGTAGAATATTTGGTTTCTCAGCGTTAACTGTAGTAGGGGATGGAAAAGGACGTGTTGGTATGGGTCGTGGTAAAGCACGAGAAGTACCGGTAGCAGTGCAAAAAGCAATGGAAGATGCACGTCGGAATATGACTAAAATTCAGTTGAAAGACGGAACCTTACACTACCCTATCGTGGGTAGGCATGGTGCAGCGCGAGTAGTTATGCGACCAGCATCTGAAGGAACGGGTATAATCGCAGGTGGTACTATGCGTGCTGTATTTGAGGCCGCTGGAGTCCGTAACGTTCTTGCAAAAGTTATCGGCACTACGAATCCGGTAAATGTTACACGGGCAACACTAGAGGGACTTCGTGGAATGAAGAGTCCGCGTCAGGTTGCGTCTAAACGTGGCAAATCATTAGAAGATATTTGAGAACAGGTACTGTAATGGCAGAAAAAACTATCCAAGTTACTTTGATAAAAAGTATGTCTGGCCGGGGTCGTAAACACATTGCTTGTGTCCACGGTCTTGGTTTACGTCGATTACATCATTCAGTAATGGTGGAAGATACGTCTTCTGTGCGCGGTATGATCAATAAGATTCCGCATCTACTACGAGTTGAGGAGAAGTAACGTGTATCTTAATACAATACAACCAGCCCCAGGTTCGAAGCCAACACGTAAAAGAGTTGGACGTGGAGCAGGTTCTGGAATAGGTAAAACGGGTGGTCGTGGACAAAAAGGCCAAAAGTCTCGTTCAGGTGGCTCTACTCCAATCGGTTTTGAAGGCGGACAAATGCCGCTGCAGCGTCGGTTGCCTAAGCGTGGTTTTCGGTCACTTACACGTCGTAAGGTGGCAGAAATTAGGTTACATGAATTAGAAAAACTTGAATCTAGTGATATCGATTTATCAGTGCTGATGAATGCGGGATTGGTAGCGCGAAATACGATTCGTGCAAAAATCATCCTTTCTGGCAGCATTGAGCGGAAGGTAAACTTAAAAGGTATTGCAGTAACCAAGGGCGCTCGTTCAGCGATTGAACAAGTCGGTGGTACGGTAGAAGACTAATGGCGATAGGCGGCGAATCATCCTCAGGGAGTGGAGGTTTAAAGGAGTTAAGACAACGTATCTTTTTTGTTTTAGGTGCAATCGTTGTTTTTCGATTGGGTACGCATGTCCCGATTCCTGGTGTGGATCCTGTTGCAGTAGCGGCATTATTTGCTCAGACACGTGGGTCAATTATTGATGTGTTCAATATGTTCTCAGGTGGTGCTCTATCGCGGCTATCTATGTTCGCGCTTGGCGTTATGCCCTATATTTCAGCGTCCATAATTATTCAAATGATGACTTCAATTATTCCGCAGTTGGAACAGTTGAAGAAAGAAGGTGAGTCGGGTCGACAGAAGATAACCCAGTATACGAGGTACTTCACAGTAGTGCTTGCAACCTTCCAGGCATTGGGGATCGCAGTCGCGATCGAAAGTCAGAATGCAGGAGGTGGCCCAGTGGTCTTGATACCCGGTTTAGGGTTTAAGATTACGGCGGTCGCTACATTAGTATCCGGAACTATGTTTCTGGTTTGGCTCGGCGAGCAAATGACAGAGCGTGGAATTGGAAACGGTATTTCTTTAATTATATTTGGTAGTATTGTTGCAGGTTTGCCTGGTGCTGTTGCGGGTACCCTTGAATTAGCGAGGACAGGTACATTTTCTCCTATTGGCGTTATACTATTGTTTGTGGGTGCTATTGCGATAACTGCCTTGGTAGTATTTGTGGAAAGAGGGCAGCGACGGTTAACTGTTAACTACGCTAAACGTCAACAAGGAAGGCGAATGATGGCGGGTCAGAGTTCACACTTGCCATTGAAGCTTAATATGGCGGGTGTTATACCTCCGATATTTGCGTCTAGTATAATTCTTTTTCCAGCAAGCTTAGGAAGTTGGTTTGGTCAGCAAGAGGGCATGGGCTGGTTAAGGGATATTGCGACCACGCTTTCTCCCGGACAACCCATATACGCAGCTATTTATGCGTTAATGATTATATTCTTTTGTTTTTTCTATACGGCTTTGGTGTTTAATCCAAAGGAAATAGCTGATAACCTTAAGAAGTCTGGTGCGTTTGTTCCAGGTATTCGTCCTGGAGTTCAAACTGCGCAGTATATTGATAAAGTGGTTTCTCGGCTAACGCTTGCCGGAGCAGTATATTTAACATTTGTTTGTCTCATACCGGAGTTTATGATTGTTAAATGGAATGTGCCGTTCTATTTCGGCGGAACGTCTCTATTAATTATCGTGGTTGTAATTATGGATATGATGGCTCAGGTACAGTCTTATCTGATGTCTCGTCAATATGAAAGTCTTATGAAGAAATCATCAATTACCGGCGGCATTGGTTTGCCGCGTTAGTAGAGGAATGTAGTAATGAAAGTACGTGCTTCGGTAAAAAAGATCTGCAGAAATTGTAAGGTCATACGCCGTAATGGCAGTGTTAGGGTCATTTGTTCTGATCCTCGTCACAAACAGCGTCAGGGTTAAAATCCTGATTGATTTAACTATTCGCAGAACTGGGTAAACAGATCGTGGCTAGAATCGCAGGGATAAATCTTCCCGCACATAAACATATAGTAATTGCGCTAACGTCTATTTATGGGATCGGTCGTGTGTCATCACAATCTATTTGTGATGCTGCAGGTATCGAACCAAGTCGAAAAGTGTCAGATTTAACAGAAGTCGACGCAGATAAACTACGTGGAGAAGTCGCCAACTTTCAAGTTGAAGGTGATTTACGTAGAGAAGTATCGATGAATATTAAACGTTTAATGGATCTAGGTTGTTACCGTGGAATGCGACATCGTCGTGGACTGCCGGTACGGGGCCAACGAACCAGTACTAATGCGCGTACCCGTAAAGGACCGCGTCGTCCAATCAAGAGGTAATCAGCAAATACTATGGCAAAAGCTAAAGTAAAAAAGCGAGTCAAAGCTAAGGTCAAAAAGACCGTAGTTGAAGGTATCGCGCATGTTCACGCATCATTTAATAATACGATTATTTCTATTAGTGACCGTCACGGTAACACGTTGTGTTGGGCCACTGCGGGCGGCGCTGGGTTTCGTGGTTCACGTAAAAGTACGCCGTTTGCTGCCCAGGTAGCTGCTGAAAATTGTGGACGGACTGCTCAGGAGTTTGGAATGAAACAGTTGGATGTGAAAATTAAGGGACCGGGTCCTGGACGTGATTCCGCTGTTCGAGCACTGAACTCCCTTGGTTTTGAAATTCAAAATATAGTTGACGTTACACCGATTCCGCATAACGGTTGTCGTCCTCCTAAGAAACGACGTGTATAACAGAGTTAATCATGGCTAGATATATTGGACCAACATGTAAACTGGCTCGTAGAGAAGGTACAGATCTTTTTCTAAAGAGCCCCGCAAGACCGCTTGATAGTAAGTGCAAGTTTCAACGTCCTCCGGGATCTGTTGCTGGAGCTCGACGTGGTCGAGTAACAGTTTACGGTACCCAACTTCGTGAGAAACAAAAACTACGAAGAATGTATGGCGTACTAGAAAAGCAATTCAGTAATTACTACAAGGAAGCTGCACGTCGTGCAGGTTCAACGGGTGAAAACTTACTTCAGCTTTTAGAATGTCGTTTAGATAATGTTGTTTATCGAATGGGATTTGGCGTAACTCGAGCAGAATCGCGCCAATTAGTTAATCATAGCTCTATTCTAGTTAACGGCCGCAAGCTAAATATAGCTTCCTATCAGGTAAAAGCCGGAGATATTGTTGAGATACGTGAGAAAAGCAAAAAACAGCTACGGATTTCCTCAGCTTTAGAGATAGCCGAACAGATTGGCCTTCCTCATTGGGTTGATGTTGATTCAAAAGCTGCTAAGGGTACGTTTAAGTCGGTACCTGAAAGAGATGATTTGTCTGCGGATATCAACGAAGCTTTAGTTGTAGCGTTGTACTCGAAGTAGAGCTAGTCAAAGAAGTATTTGCTTCTAGTTATAAACAAAGATTTTTCGTTATATTGACAATTGAACTGAATTAAGTTCTCGAGGTTTGTTACATGCCGGATACTACAGGCGATTTTTTAAAGCCTAGCTTAATTGATGTACAGAACATCGATGCTACGCGAGCCAAGATTACTCTAGAACCGCTTGAACGTGGTTTTGGATATACACTAGGTAATACATTAAGACGGATTTTACTTTCTTCTATGCCTGGTTGCGCGGTTACAGAAGTTCGTATTGCTGGCGTAATGCATGAGTACTCCTCCATTGAAGGCGTACAAGAAGATGTGATTGAGATATTGCTCAATCTTAAAAATTTATCTCTTGCCATGCACGAACGAGATGAAGCGGTTCTAACGGTAACGAAACACGGCCCCGGAGTGTTAACTGCAGGTGATATTCAAACTGAACATGATGTTGAGGTTGTGGATCCGGATTACGTAATTGCGCATCTTTCTAAAGATGGTCATATTGAGATGGAGCTAACAGTTGCAAAAGGACGAGGGTATCAAGTAGCAGAAAGCCGCGGTGGCGATGAAGAGAGTCGAGGCGTTGGAGTTCTTAAATTAGATGCATCTTATAGTCCAGTAAGAAAAGTGTCCTATACGGTGGAAAACGCTCGCGTTGAAACCCGTACAGATATGGACAAGCTAATACTAGAAATTGATACTGATGGGTCTATAGATCCGGAAGAATCGGTTCGTCGCGCAGCTACAATTCTTTATGATCAGATTTCCGTTTTTGTTGATTTGCGTGTTACTGATCCTGTAAATACTGAACCGGAGTCTCCTTCTGTTGACCCAGTATTGATGCGTCCTGTTGACGATTTGGAACTTACTGTCCGTTCCGCTAATTGCTTAAAAGCTGAGAACATTTATTATATAGGTGACCTTGTTCAAAGGACTGAAGTAGAGTTGCTTAAGACACCTAATTTGGGTAAGAAATCACTTACAGAAATTAAGGACGTTTTGGCAAATCGTGGTTTAAATTTGGGTGAGAAACTTGAAAATTGGCCTCCGGCATCGCTACAACGCGATTCCAGTGATGGCGCTATTGGCCGTTTAGGAGGCTAATTTGATATGAGACATATGAAAACTGGCCGAAAACTCGGTCGTAACTCTAGCCACCGTAAAGCTATGTTCCAGAACATGGCGGTGTCTTTGTTCGAGCATGAACAAATAAAAACTACTCTACCCAAAGCTAAGGAACTTCGTCGTATAGCCGAACCCTATATTACGATGGCAAAGACTCCTACACTTGCAAACCGGCGTTTGGCTTATGCACGGTTAAGATCGAGAGCGGCTGTTAGTAAATTATTTGATGAACTTGGTCCACGGTTTAATGAACGTCCTGGTGGCTATACTCGTATTTTAAAATGCGGTGTAAGAGCTGGTGATTCTGCGCCGATGGCATACGTGCAACTGGTTGGAAGTGAACCAGAAGCTGAGTAGTATATAATAGCTTGTAGTTAATAAAACCGGCTGAATGGCCGGTTTTTTTTTGTATTTTTCTGTAAACTAAATCGTTTGTTTTAATAAGTGTTGTCTATCAAGTAGTCGGATCTTCATTTAAGGTATTGCGGTATTCATGTTTCCAACTAAAGTTCAATCTGTAAGTCGATGCGCGGGTGGAAATATTTAGGTGCCTCTAAAAATATAGACCATCGATTTAACTCATTAAATCTACGTTTATGTGAAGATTTATGATGCTGTGCAGTAAAGTTTCTCCCATCGTTCTGAACGTTTTCATCATATTGAGCGTTTTAAAATACACGATTGCATATAATTTAGAAATTATTGTTTTAAACTTTTTTGCGCTAAGAAAGTTTCGTGAGATAGGCGAAATTGATCGTACTATCCCATAAAAATATTTCTAGTAATCTCTAAATGGTATACCGTATTCTGAATTTTTGAAATCCGTAAGGAAAATTATGTCCATAGAAATAAGTAACTTTCTTTTTCGATTTGTCGAAATTATGTCCGGTCTGTTTGTTATTCTCATTGGGTTGTTAATGGCATTTTTAGCAGTCGTCTATGTAATGGATGTAACCCAGACTAAAAATGCCATCAGAAGAAATTACCCTGTAGTTGGACATTTTCGATATTTCTTTGAACATTTAGGCGAGTTCTTTCGTCAATATTTTTTTGCAATGGACAGGGAGGAGTTACCGTTTAATAGAGCTGAGCGAATTTGGGTGTATCGGTCCGCTAAGAATTTAGACAATACTGTGGCGTTCGGTTCTACTAGAGATTTGCGGAGGGTGGGGACAGTACTTTTTGTAAATAGTCCATTCCCTAGTTTGGCGAATGAATCCCATTTGTCGCAAGAATTAATAATTGGTCCGTTTTGTGCGACTCCCTATGTAACTCGCTCGTTATTCAATGTTTCTGCGATGAGCTATGGAGCGCTTTCTGCGCCCGCCATACTAGCATTATCAAAAGGCGCATCGGAGGCGGGCGCTTGGGTAAATACTGGGGAAGGGGGAATATCAAATTTTCATTATGAGGGAGGGGCCGATCTGGTCTTTCAAATAGGCACCGCTAAATATGGGGTTCGTGACGCTCAAGGAAATTTATCGGACGAGAAGCTAAGAATAATTGCGAGCAACAGTCAAGTTAAAATGATTGAGCTTAAACTTAGCCAGGGGGCGAAACCGGGGAAAGGTGGGATACTCCCTGGTGACAAGGTTACGGCAGAAATTGCTCAGATTCGAGGTATAACGATAGGTGAAGACTCGATAAGCCCCAATCGTCACATAGAAATCGAATCGGTAGATACATTGCTTGATATGATTAACCACATTAGGCGTGTCACCGGTAAACCAGTTGGTTTTAAGGCCGTGTTAGGGGGATATTTTTGGTTAGACGAGCTAATGGCTACAATAAATGAACGAGGACCGAAATTAGCTCCAGACTTTATAACTGTTGATAGTGCAGAAGGTGGAACTGGGGCAGCGCCAATGTCGCTAATCGATAATGTAGGATTACCATTGCGGGAAAGTTTGCCGATGATGATTAATGCCTTACAAAAATATGATCTTAGAGAGCGGGTTAAAGTTATTGCGTCGGGTAAATTGGTGACACCTGCCGAAGTTGCGTGGGCGTTGTGTGTTGGCGCTGATTTTATTGCCTCGGCGCGGGGGAATATGTTTGCATTAGGTTGTATTCAAGCGCTTCAGTGCAATAAGAATAGTTGTCCGACTGGAATAACCACTCATGATAAAAAATTGCAAAAGGGTCTTGTTCCCGAAGAAAAAGCCATTCGTGTTAAAAATTATATTAACAATATTAATTATGAGGTTGGCATGATAGCCCACTCGTGTGGGGTAGAGGAACCGCGCATGTTAATGCGGCATCATGCTAGGATTGTTATGGCAAATAGTAAATCGGTACCATTAAGTGAACTTTATCCAACTGTAAAACGGGATGCACAGTGAGTCTCGAGAGACGGGTGCGAATATCTGAACATGGATGGATAGTTGATGATGCAGGTCGTCAGGTCAGTGTAAATTTCGATTCTCGACCTGAAGGTTGTGATGTCGTGGCAATTATAATTCATTCAATTAGCTTGCCGCTCGGTTCGTATGGAACTAATTTTATTAGCCAATTATTTACCAATGAATTGAATTGCCAGCTCAACCCGGCCTTTGAAGATTTGCAAGAACTTAGGGTTTCGGCGCATTTTTTAGTAAAACGTTGTGGTTCTATCATACAGTTTGTGTCCACTGAGCAACGAGCGTGGCATGCGGGTAAATCCTTCTGTTTGGGACGAGAGGGAGTTAATGATTTTTCCATTGGTATTGAGTTAGAAGGATGCGATTATGAATCCTTTACCCGCCAACAGTATAAAAACCTTGCAGAACTAATTCGCGCAGTACGTTGGCAATATCCAAAAATTAGAAAAAGTAATTGTTTTGGTCATATAGATATAGCTCCGGACAGAAAAACAGACCCAGGACCGTTCTTTAGCTGGGCTCGTTTTTATGCATTAATGCAATAAGCAAGCAACATTAGGTAAAACTAAATGTTCGCTATGTGTCTTTAGTGAGAACGTAATCTACCCATTTAGCGGTTAGATGTTCCTGCAGGCGTGTTTGTGATTGCCTGGCTGCAAGATTATCTAGGTCTATCCACATTAACGGTTGATCTTGCATTGAACACGAAAACACGGCTCTAGTTCGTTCTCCGGATTGTGGATCTATTTGCCATTGTAAACATTGTCCACATACTCCCTTCATCATGCATTGCATTGGGCTGCCAACGGTTCCTGTAAATTCTACATCAGTTGAGAAATATTCCAACAAGTCTCGCTTGAGTGCAGTCTGCATGCCTTTTAAAAGTCCAGTAGAACCCATAACCATTACTTCACCAACCTCACTGAGAGGAATTTTCAAACGATGGTTCTCCGGCGCTATAACGTCGGTACCATAGTCCTTAATTAGGGAAATTATGTCGCTGGTTTGAATACTGCAATCTTGTGGCCGACTTGGGACGATTTTTTTACCGTTGGCCACCGCCCAGATAATACAGTCTGTTGCGGCTTCCAGTTCTTGCTTTGCATATACTTGAGACTCGCTTCCATAGGCGGCAATATACACAACTCGATTTCCGGCTGCTCGCAAGACAGGTCCGAGGCCGAGCATTACTGCGGCACCCCAGGTCCCAGAAATAATTAGAAAGGTTTTTCCGGTAGGCACATCCATGGCTTGACCAGTTGGACCCATTAATACAATTGGATCACCTTCTTTTAGACGCGACGCAAGTTTTGCGTTTGGGCCAAATCGCAGAAGCATTAAACGTACCATATCACCTGCTACGCCGGCGCCACTTATCGTTTGTAATGGAATCTGTAAACGAGTGTTTTCGACAACTTTACTCAGGGTTTCATATGTCTGTAGTCGAAAAAATTGACCCGCATCGAAGTTGCGGGCGGCTAACGGTGCACGAACCCAAAGCTCCAATACGACTGGATTATCATTATTGACTGAAACTACGGTACAACTGAGTTGATCCTGAATATGTTCGAGAAATTTACTAGGATTAAGGTTTTCGACGTTCTCAGACCTTTCAAGCAGCGAGTCGATTATGTCACCATAACTCTTTGCTGCCGAGGCAATCGCGTTTACTACGCTACCATTAAATACCGGATGAGTATCGCCGATAAAACTAACTTTAATCTTCTCGTCGTATGAGGTGAACGGACCAAATTCGGAAGCCTTAATATGCTCAACAACTTGCACCGGCTGCAAACGGGATTGATGCTCAACATGCGGAAGAAAATGATTCTCCTCCATCTGAAATGTACCGGGGTGCTCACTCTCATAAATGGTGTTGGGAAAAGTTCCTGCTGCAACTAGAACTGAACGGGCAGGTGTTTCAATAGATTCATTCGTATGTAGCCAGCGACCGTCTTCAAGCTTCATTCGGTTGCTTACCAACGATTTGACGTGCTCATATTTATCAAGGACGAGTCTGGATGGACTAAGTCCGGCTGCATAGAATATTCCTTCCTCTAAGGCCTTACTAAGTTCTTCGTGATTCCGCTGATAGGCTGGTGATTCATTGATTCCACGTCGATATACAATAGTAACCCCACCCCATTTTCGAAGTAGATTTACGTAATCTACCAAACGGGATTGTTCGACTGCTGAAAGCTCTTCGGCATCAAGCTCCTGAGCATGACTAAGATGTTCTTGCAATATTTCCCTGTTCTCAGCATCGAGTTGGGATACCACATGATCCACACCGTATTGTTCTGTCAGAACTTGATATCGATGTGCTATCTTTTTAATTTGTTTAATGTAATACACTTGCACTTCGGTCGCCGTATCAACAGCCGTTAGGCCACCACCGATTACTACTGCCGGAAGACGAATTTGCAAGTTCGCCAAACTATCATTTTTTGCAGCACCGGTTAATTGGAGTGCCATAAGAAAATCGCTAGCCTGGCGCATTCCCTTTGCAAGGCTGTTTTGCATTGGGATAACTCTGGGCAATCCTGCGCCGGTCGCAATACAAACGTGATCAAAGCCTAGTTCTTGTGCATTTTCGATTGTTATCGTGCCGCCTAGGCGAATTCCACCATGTACTTGAAATAATGGTCGCCGGCATAGGGTTAGGTAAATAAGTTTTAGAAAATTCTTATCCCATCGCACGGTTATTCCATATTCGGCAACGCCACCAAATCCGGTCAGAATTCTGTCGTCAAGGTTTTCTTTTATATCTTCGAATCGTCGTACTGGCTTATTCAACAAGTCGCTGTCTATGGGTTCAATCTTTAGACCATCGACGCCTACTACTGCACACCCTTCCATCGTAAGGTGGTGAACCATTGTAAAGCCCGCTGGGCCCAGTCCAGCTACCAGAACATTCTTACCATTGTAGTTTTGTTGAATTCGTTGCGTGCGTCTTAAAGGGTTCCATCGGCAGAGTAAATCATAAATTTCAACACCCCAGTCTAGATCGAGAACGTCTGTTAATATGCGTGTTTCAGTTTGTGGTATGTCTACGGGGTCCTTTTTTTGATAAATACATGCCTTCATGCAGTCGTTGCAGATCCGATGTCCAGTTGCTGGAATCATAGGATTATCTATCATGGCTACAGCGAGAGAACCGATGGAGAAGCCCTCGCGCTTGAGTACATGCATCTCAGATATTTTTTCTTCTAGGGGGCAACCCGTTAGGGTCACGCCCAGTGGGTTTTTCTTTAGGCCTAGCTCCGGTTGCTTCTTTTTCTCCGGAAATCCTTTGGAGCAAAAGTCCCCTTCATGATCATGACAAAATACGCAGTAATTAATTTCGTCTTGAACCTGACGCTGATCCATTCGGTGATCAGTCAGTGAAAAGTCTGCGCGTTGACGAAAAGTGTCGATAACGCTCTGGGCGACATCTGTTGGACCATTTTTTATCGACTCAATCGAAACTAGATGTGCGTGATCGATACTACCTGCTTGTTGAAACGATACCCAGTTTTCAAATAGGTGCGGTTCTTGCAGCGCTAACACTGACCATTGTAAAAGTTCTTCTAAGTCCGACTCGGATTCACTCTTGTCCAGTAATCGACAACTGTACCGAGCAATAGCCAATTCAATATCGTCAAAACTTTCCGTTCCATGCGTAAGTTTCCCCATTACCCGCTGGTTTAATTCTTCGAATTGATCACTGATTGGCTTTCGGTATCGGCGAGTCTTTTTTTGAATGAATTCCTTTTTAAAACGTGCGATGAACTGTTCGCGCTGAATTTCATTAGACAAACTTTGCAGTTGATCTGTGACCTGAAATAGGTTGCCGATAAATTGATCAAAATGGTGGGCTACATTTATTAATAACTTGCTTTCGTCAGTTTTTGATATTTCACGTTTAGTGGTTACATACGATTGAAAGCTAGAAGACAGTAATTTGTCCCTTGAGTCAAGGAAGTTATTAAACTGATTCTCGAGGGATAATAAACCCTGATGGGTGTGGAGTTCAGCGTAGTCGAAAGGGGTAATGCTCACGTTTTTTATGTCAAATAAGGTTGAAGAAAATGAAGTAATACGTAGAAAAGACTTACTATTAGATAATAAGAACTTATGCGAATATTTACCATGGTTAAGCTAAAAATTAAAACTCTATTTGCGCTTTTATTTTTTTAATTGATCTTTTAAAGACTATAATCTACGAGATGAATATCGATACTAAAGTAATAGAACCTGATTTATCGCCTGTTGGACTAAAAGGACTGTTTGAGTCTTTTGTGGATATAGTTGGCGAGTCACACGTTTTGACGGAAAAAGAACAACTCTACCCATATGAATGCGATGGGCTAAGTGCCTATAAAGCACTACCCCTTGCGGTTGTATTACCTGCTACAGCTGAGGAGGTTTGTGAGGTTATGAGGCTGTGCCATAAACAAAATATTCCGGTTGTTGCCCGTGGCGCGGGGACCGGGCTTTCTGGTGGTGCGTTACCTTACGAAAAAGGGATTTTATTAAGTCTTGCTCGGCTGAACCAGGTAATCAATATTGATCCGCCAAATCGAGTTGCAGTCGTTCAGCCAGGGGTTCGGAATTTAGCTATTACGGAGGCGGTTGCTCATCTCGGGCTGTATTATGCTCCAGATCCCTCTTCTCAAATTGCCTGTTCTATCGGTGGCAATGTGGCCGAAAATTCGGGGGGCGTACATTGTTTAAAATATGGACTAACGGTACACAACGTGATCCATCTGAAAGTCGTCACGATTGAAGGAGAGTTAATAGAAATTGGTGGCGGTGGTCTGGATACTCCAGGCTATGATTTGCTCGCATTAATGCACGGTTCCGAAGGACTTTTGGGGATAATTGTCGAGGTGACCGTGAAACTTTTGCCTAAACCTGATGTGGCGGTTGCTATATTGGCAAGTTTTGATGATGTTGAAACAGCTGGAAATGCCGTGGCGGATGTTATCTCTAGGGGTATCTTGCCAGCGGGGTTGGAGATGATGGATAACCCATCTATTCGAGCGACGGAGGATTTTGTAAAAGCCGGGTATCCGATTGACGCCGCAGCCATTTTGATTTGTGAGCTGGATGGTACAGAACAAGAAGTTAAGTCGCAGATTATTCTAGCCCAAGATATCCTTAGTCAAGCAGGTGCCACAGGGTTGCGGATATCCGAGAGCGAGCAGGAGCGTGCCAAGTTCTGGTCGGGCCGCAAAAATGCGTTTCCAGCCGTGGGTAGAATATCACCAGACTATTACTGTATTGATGGAACTATACCGAAACGAGAACTCGGTAATATTCTGGTTGAAATTGATCGACTGTCCACTGAGTATGGTCTGTCAGTGGCCAATGTATTTCATGCGGGTGATGGAAACTTGCACCCATTGATATTGTATGACGCAAATGTGGACGGTGAATTTGCACGAACCGAGGAATTAGGCGGTAAAATATTAGAGGCCTGTGTAATTGCTGGTGGCACTATAACGGGTGAGCATGGCGTTGGAATTGAGAAAATCAATCAGATGTGTGTTCAGTTTAGTCGTCTTGAGTTAGAACAATTCCATCGCATTAAAGCCGCCTTTGACCCTCGAGGTTTATTGAATCCTGGTAAGGCAATACCTACTTTGACCCGTTGTGCTGAATTTGGTGGAATGCATGTGCATGACGGCAATCTCCCATTTGCTGATATAGAGCGCTTTTAATGTTTATTAAACAGTTACAAGAAACCGTCAAAGATGCTTTTGCAAAGAAGATTGAACTTGATATTCAGTCCGGTAACAGTAAGCGTTTTTTAGGACGCACACCCAAGGGGGCAGCGCTTTCCATAGCTCAGTACAGTGGCATCGTGGAGTATGACCCTGCTGAACTGGTGATTACCGTAAAAGCTGGGACCGCCTTACGTGATATTAATTCAGCATTGGCAAAAAATAACCAATACCTGCCGTTTGATGCGCCAAATTTTTCCACTGAGTCAACTATTGGTGGTGTCGTTGCCGCTGGATTATCTGGACCTATTCGTCCTTGGACCGGGTCTGTGCGAGATTATGTTTTAGGTATTGAGTGTATAGATGGGCGAGGAGATCATCTAAGGTTTGGGGGGCGGGTGATGAAGAACGTCGCTGGCTATGATGTCTCTCGACTTATAGTCGGTTCTATGGGTACTTTGGGCATTATTCTTCAGATGTCCTTTAAAGTGTTACCCAAGCCTGAAACCAGTGCCACCGTATATTTCGATTGCTCTCAGGTAAAGTCGATTGAAAAAATCACACAGATGGGGCTCACTTCATTACCTCTATCGGCTAGTCTTTGGGTTGCCAATAAATTATTCGTTCGACTTTCAGGTTCTCAAGCGGCGGTGGCAAAGGGGCTGGAAATTATTGGGGGGAATCGATGCCTAGATAATGATCTTTGGCAAAAACTTCGAGACCACACTCATTCGTTTTTTCATGGCGGATCGCCGCTTTGGCGGGTGTCCGTGCCTGCAAACAGCGCCGTTGCTGAAATAGGTGACGAATGTTTGGTGGAGTGGGGTGGTTCGCTTCGATGGTATAAATCAAGCCAGCAGAATGAGCAATTTCATGAATATGCTCAGAAGTGTGGTGGTAATGCGATACTTTTTCGGAATGGTGACCGCTCAAGTGATGTCAATGGGAAATTACATCCAGTTTTGGGCAGGATACATAAGCAATTGAAAAAATCATTCGACCCTGGAAATATTTTGAATCCCGGCCGCATGTATAAGGATCTATAATAATTATGCAAACGTCTATTACAAAAGAATTTTTGAATACTCGTGCAGGTCAGGAAGCCGATAGTATTTTACGAAAATGCGTGCATTGTGGTTTTTGCACGGCAACTTGTCCAACATATCAATTATTAAATGATGAACTAGATGGACCTCGCGGACGAATTTACCAAATAAAGCAAATGCTAGAAGGTCATGAGGTGACGGACAAAACCCGCACTCATCTTGATCGTTGTTTAACGTGTAGAAATTGTGAAACAACGTGTCCATCAGGTGTGGAGTACGGTAAGTTGCTGGACATAGGGCGCGTTGAGGTAGAAAAGAGGACGACGCGACCATTTAAAGAGAGACTTATAAGGTTGTTGTTAGATCGATTGCTAACCAATCGAATATTATCGAGTGCTTTATTTACGGTAGCACGTGTTCTGAGACCGATATTGCCAAAGCAACTTGCCAAGAAAATTATTAAGCGCCAGTCACATTTACCGGTTCCCGATACGGATAGCAAACGAACGATGCTTGTGCTTGATGGATGTGTCCAACCAAATTTAACACCACGAACCAATCAAGCCGCGCGAATTATTTTAGGACGAGCGGGTATCAAGCTTGTCTCTGTCGCTAAAGCAAATTGCTGTGGAGCTTTAAGTCATCATTTGTCATTTAAACAACGTGCGGAACAGATCGTGCGGAATAACATCGACGCATGGTGGCCACATATCGAGTCGGGAGCCGAGGCTATTGTTGTTACTGCTTCTGGATGTGGTGTTATGCTCAAAGATTACGGGCATGTTTTGTTGGATGACCCTGATTACGCTGCGAAAGCTAAAACAATAAGTGCTATGACTATGGATTTATCTGAGGTGATTACCAAAGAGCTTACTAAAGTAGACAATATTGGAAAAGGTCGGAGAATTTCCTTCCATGCGCCGTGTACTTACCAGCATGGTTTAGGCCTATCTGGCACAGCAGAGAATCTGCTAGAAAAGGCGGGTTATGAGTTGTGTCCGGTAGCTAATCCCCATTTATGTTGCGGCTCGGCAGGCAGTTATAGTCTGTTACAGCCTGAAATCTCGGGGAGCTTGTTGAAAAATAAACTAGTGGACTTGACTAGTGATTCGCCTGAACTAATTGCGACAGCTAATGTTGGATGTCAAACACATTTGTTAACCAGATCGAAGATACCAGTGGTTCATTGGATCGAGCTTCTGGTTTAAACTCGAGTTATTTAAATTTGGGATTTTAATAATGAGTGAAGGATTTTATTCGCATCATGTATTTGTATGCACGAACCTTAGAACCAATGGTAAGGCCTGTTGTCAGGACCACAATGCGCAAGAGGTCAGAGATTATGCAAAGTCCCGCATCAAGGCTCTTGGGTTAAATGGAAAAGGTAAAGTTCGTATAAACCAAGCGGGCTGTCTAGATCGCTGTGATGAAGGTCCGGTGCTCGTAATTTATCCGGAAGAAACCTGGTATACGTTCGTTGATAAGCAAGATGTTGATGAAATTATTGAACGACATTTGATTGGCGGGGAACAAGTGAATCGCCTACTTTTGACGAATTAACGCCTTCCTATGATATTTAGTTGATATATAGGGAATTATTTATCGATTTATTGATGTTACCTGCAATATCGGGCGTGTAATTTCTGTTTTATTTGCATATACTACCCGCCGAAATTAGAGGGAATGATAAAAGTAGGCTTAATTTTCTCTTTCACTAAAATTTTCACTCTGGTCTGGTTGAATATAGTGCATATATTTAGTACTATTCGCCGCCTTTTGGGCTATGCCCATATATCTGAACGAAAACAGATCCTGATACAAAGATATGAAAACATTTTCTGCAAACCCGGATACGATTCGCCGGGAGTGGTTTGTTGTAGATGCAACGGACAAAATTTTAGGACGTTTGGCAACTGAGGTTGCACGTCGATTACGCGGCAAGCATAAGCCTGAATACACCCCACATGCTGATACTGGTGATTACATTGTTATTGTAAATGCTGACAAAATTCGGGTTACGGGTAGAAAAGCAGCTGACAAAATGTACTATCACCATACCGGCTATCCGGGTGGTCTAAAAGAAATTAGTTTTGAGAAACTGCTGGCTAAAGATTCTACCCGAGTAATTGAATCCGCGGTAAAAGGCATGTTACCAAAAAATAGTCTCGGTAGATCAATGTACAGTAAGCTTAAGATCTTTCGTGGCAACGAACATGTGCATCAAGCACAGCAACCCCAAACCCTGGACATCTAGGATACTATAATGGCAGCAAACCAGGATATCTATTACGGCACAGGTCGTCGAAAGTCGTCTACAGCACGTGTTTTTGCAAAGGCAGGTGCTGGCGCTATTACGGTTAACAAACGTCCTTTGGATGAGTACTTCGGGCGCGAAACAGCTCGAATGGTTGTAAGGCAGCCTTTAGAACTCACCGATATGCTGGCTACGCTCGATATTAACGTGACAGTATCTGGTGGTGGCAACAGCGGCCAAGCCGGCGCAATTCGTCATGGGATTACTCGAGCTCTGATGGAATACGATGAAACCTTTAGGGGTTCACTTCGTGCAGCAGGATACGTTACTCGTGATCCACGTGCCGTAGAACGTAAGAAAGTTGGACAAAAGAAAGCACGAAAGAGCCCACAGTTCTCCAAACGATAAGCTCCCTTTGCTCTGTGTTCCCGATTATTGTCGGGAACACGCTTCACACTATCATTAGTTCTAAAGTTCGAATCTGATTTACTGGGGGATCGTCTAGTGGTAGGACTGCGGACTCTGACTCCGCCAGCGGGGGTTCGAATCCCTCTCCCCCAGCCATGTTTTATCAGGCTCCCCTGTGCTAGTTGCGTAATACCGCGTGATTACGATCTGATCAAATTACTCGATTTAGCGATACTATTAGCTTTATTTACTATTGATTTAGATTGGTAAGTAACGGATAGTAATTTCCAAAGAAAAAACTTCAATTATTGCGATGAATTTGAATTTGTCATAGGTTTATGGATACTTCATTTTTTAAAGCGATTTCCTCTTTTATCGTTTAGGAGCCAGATTTTGTCTAATGTAGGATCGCTAACACGGAATTTTGATGAATATCAATTGGTGCCCACTCGATTGCAAGAACAGTTGGCTGACGGCACTACAAGATGCAATCTGTGTCCGTGGAGGTGTCGATTGCGTCATGGACAGAGAGGTTTTTGTCAATCTCACGTAAATCGTAACGGTACTCTTTACAATTTAAGTTATGGAATTATTTCATCCATTGATATTGGCCCTATCGAGAATAAACCGGTAAAACACTATAGACCTGGCACCCAAGTGATGTCGATTGGAAGTTACGGATGCAGTTTTCGATGTACTGGATGCCATAATCTTGAAATATCTTGGGGCGAAGAAGAGTTGAATAAACTTGCTCGTGCTAAATCAACGCGACCTTTTATTTCAGCGAAAAAAATAGTAGATGCAGCGATTCGCCATGGGTGTCAAGGCATTGCGTTTACGTATTCTGAACCAGTTATTTGGATGGAATATGTGTTGGACGTATGTCAGCAAGCCCATGACAGGGGACTATATACTGTTTATGTAAGTAATAGTTTTGTGACAAAGGAAGCACTCGAGTGTTTACAAGGGTATGTTGATGTATTGTGCTCCGATATAAAAAGTATGGATGATTCTTTTTATAAGAAAATTTGTGGAAAAGCCACAGTAGCAGATGTACTTGATTCGCTGATGTATGCTGAGTCACTTGGATTTCATATTGAGTCGCGTACTAATATTATTCCTACAATGAACGATAACGAAGCCAATATATTGGCAACAGCGCGGTGGATTCGTAAAAACTTGGGTGCTGATAGTCCGTGGCATTTGACTCGTTTTTTCCCTGCCTACCAACTTTCTCATTTGCCTCCGACTCCAGTTGATACGCTTACTAGAGCGCATGATTTGGCGGTTAACAGCGGACTCAAAAGAGCGTATGTGTACGTTGATCAAGGATGTGACTGTGCGACAGAAAATTTACCGGTTACAGATTATTTGTTGGATACTCCGGAGGCTATACTTAATGTTAAGCAATGCCCTGCTAGTTGTTGTGGTGATGAAGGAGTTCTATTAAAAAAATATGAGGAAGGGCGTGCCTAAGGTTTTGGGCTAATTAAGGTTTTAATTAAAAAAGCCATGAAGAAACCAACTATCTTTGTTTTTGTCACGATACACCCATAGCAATTGCCCATCTTTTGTCGTGGCTTTTTGATAGTCACGATTCATAGGATACTTGTCCCACCAGCCAAATTTTATATGTTCTGCCTGTCCTACTAGTTGCAGTAGTCCATTAAAGTATAGGTTAGGTGAATTGTATTTCAGCGGTACGGCTTTTTTAAGGATCCATAATGGATACCCTTTTCTCTGCGGCAAATAGCCTGATATTGAATCGCCAGGTTCGCATGTTTCCCAAGCTTGTTCTGGTCTATAGTCTTCCACTGTGCGTAAACCATATACTGATTGATGGCCTAGGCGTACACGTAAACGGTCAATTAATACTTGTGGGTCATTTTGCGGCTTTGGGGCATTATTCAGAAAAAGTGAGTAATGCTCAGGGCGATAATCTTCAAACTCCCGTGCCTCCAAAGTTACGGAGTTTACTGAGGATGACAGAGAAATAGATTCCAACTGTAAATCAAATAATGCTGATAGATCACTGGCACATCGACAGATAACCCCGGGTCTAATTATAATTTCCTGGGCATGGGTGCGACAATGTAGTGTCCACAAGAATAAGCGCGCAATGCAGTCGTTTATAGTTAGAAAACTTTCAAGTTGTTTTAGAAGAAACTCGTTGGCTTGTATTATTTGTTCTGTGTTAGTCGTTGCATCATCCATATCCTGCCTACTATTAAAATATAATCGCGGTTTGACGAAGAGTTGAGGGTCTGGTGATTCTCCAGTAAGGGAATCGATACGGTTTATCAAAGATTTTCCAAAGCGTTTACTTAAACCTTGTCGGGGTAATCGCAATAAATCCCTCATGTTTGATATTCCCATCCGCTCAAAAGTCTGCAGCGTCTTATGATCATATTCAAAATAGTAAATAGGTATTTTTGAAATGCTAGAATAAATAAGGTGTTTTTCGAAAACAATCGACTGCGTGTTGCTACTAGCACATAATAATGAAGCCGCAGGTGTTGGCATAACAGAATAGGAATAATTTTTGGAGAGAACAGATAACTCGTTACAGATGCTGAGCAGTAGTTTTTCTAAGCCATTAAACAGTCGTAAGCTTCCTGCAATTTCTAATAAAAGAGTATGCCTGCGATGTAACGAAACCTTGGAACTAAAATTTAAAGCAATTGCTTCAAGTTTATCTAAATATGTTTGTTCGGTTTGATGTTCTCGTGGAGATATATTTAGATTAGGTATCTGAACCCAGGCTTCACTTACCTTGGTTCCAGTGTGAAGTCCGGAATTTTTCGACAAGTGATTAATAGCGGTAAGTATTTGTCGTTGTCCGCTACTTTCCCATATTCCGCAGGGCTGTGATTGTAAAATACTTTTGGGAAAAGCCGCTTCGAGTGATAATTGAGTGAAATGAAAAGCTAGCCATAATTCTTGTTTATTTAGGGTTGGAGCAGATGTTGAGATCTTATCTGCTTGACTATTTACTTGTGGATAACGATTGGTAAATTTGTGTAATTGTGTTGTTGAGGACATTAGCTATACCCAATATCATTGAAGTTGATATTAATTCCACTTCGGACTGTTCCTCCGCGGCATTTTAGTAAGTCAATGCAAATACCTGTTTTGTTCGGTCGTATGGATAATCGAATCGCAGTTGTTGTATGTCGCTGTGTATTTGGCGAGGGATGAAAGCAAAAACAAATACGTTGATATTGTTGTGTAGATAATTGTAGCCGTCGTAACGCTTTACGGTTGTAGTGTGAAATCCAGACGAGCACGACGGAGCATGTATCAGACTTAATTGCTTCCTCAGCAGTCCAAAATATATCGTTTGGATTGGGCGGATTAACAATCAATATTTTATTTAAATCAATACCGAAATTAGTCAGGGTGGGTGCGTAAGGGATATAAGGTGGATTTATAAGTGCAGACCAGGAGTCATCAGCGTTAAAGCTTTTTAATATAGGTAATGCAACCCATAAATCAGAAGCATTTGTGGCGCCTGAAAGTACTTCAATCACTGAGCCTATAGGCCAACCATTGCTCGGTAGATAGCGATCAAGTTGATCAAATCCGCTGGAGATTGCAGTACAAGGATGGTCTATTAGGTTTCGAGCTGACGTAATATATTTGTTATTTGTAAGCGCTTCTTTCTTATCACTAGCAGATGATGGAGTCGTAGGCTTTAGGACTGCTTTGGTGGACTGCTTTGGTTGGTCGAACATGCAGCCAACCAATTAAACAAAATAAGAGCGTGAAAAAGAAACACTTATGGAAAGAAAAGAAATATTCCGGTCTATATTCTGACAGAATAAATGTGGCCCCATATCGCGACTATAAAATATATGCATTTCAGGGCTCGCAATTAGTAGTCAGCCTAGAGCATCTTTCCATTGCGCACGACGCCAACTCCCAGACCTTCTATTGTCATGTTTTGCTTACGTAAATCTATACGAATCGGCTCGAAATCAGGGTTCTTCGGTAATAATGTGACAATATTGCCTCGTTGACGAAATTGTTTAACCGTTACTTCATCATCAAGTCTGGCGACAACCAGTTGCCCATTTTCAGCTTTACGTGTTTTATGAACAGCAAGTAGATCACCATCCATTATTCCTGCGTCCCGCATGCTCATTCCTTTAACTCTAAGGAAGTAATGTGCCTTAGGTTTGAATAGATTGGAGGGTACGGCATGGTGGTCTTCAATATGCTCTTCAGCTAAAATTGGACTTCCTGCTGCTACTTGACCAATAACCGGTAGTCCAGTTGGTATGAGTAATCGAATGCCTCTGGATGAGCCTGGTATTATATCAATTACACCTTTGCGCTCTAGTGCACGTAAATGCTCTTCCGCTGCATTAGGTGACCGAAAGCCGAAGACTTCACCTATTTCTGCTCTAGTAGGCGGCATGCCGCGTTTTTCAATGCTTTTTTGAATAACATCTAGAATCTGTTTTTGTCTTTTAGTTAGCATATCCTTTTATTTTCTTAGATAGTATTGTTATGTAAGTATATATTTCTATTTATATCATATACCATTAGGGATATATAAATAGGGATATATATAAGTATTCAGTGCTTTATATGTTTACAATAATACTTTTGTGAGTCAAGACCAGTTTTATTCAAATCTTTAGGATTTATATCGCTTTTAACTAAACTATCATAAGCCATGTCTATGGGCTTTTTGAACGGATATTGATGTATAGTCTTTCGATGGCCTTGTCAGACTTGAAAATAAGAAGGAAATATACTGTGTTTGCTCGAATGTTAAAAATTTTGTTAATAGTGCTAATCTTAGCAGGAGTCTTTCTGGCAATAAAAAACTGGGAGTTTCTGGACCCGAGGATTATACAAGAATATGTAAAGTCAGCAGGTTCTTTAGCGCCTTTACTCTTTATAATAATGTTCAGTATTGCAGCAGTATTTTTTATTCCGGCAACCGTGATGATATTGACTGGTGGTGCATTATTTGGGCCTGTTTTAGGCTCAGTTTATAATATATCAGGTGCCACGCTTGGCGCTGTATTTGCTTTTTTAATCTCCAGATATCTGGCTCAAGAATGGGCTCATCAACGAGCGGGTAGCCGTCTGCGCTATATGCTGGATGGTGTAAAAACCGAAGGCTGGAAGTTTGTGTTTTTGGTGCGGCTGGCTGGCGTTCCTTATTTTGTACTTAATTACGCGTTAGGCCTGACGCCTGTAAGACTTTTGCCGTATACATTTGCAACTATTGGTGGTATCGCTCCAGCAACATGTGCAGTTACTTATGCGGGGTACGTCGGCTATGAAGCGATTAGTGGCGAAAGCGAAATGGCCGGAAAAGTTATAACCGCATTGGCGCTTGTTGCCGCCAGTGCTCTGATACCGGTAGTTTTACGAATAGTTCGGCGACGACCTGGGGAAGCCTGGAAAGCAAACAATTAGAAACGATTTTTACAGTGTTTGGGGAGAAAATATTGATATCTCTCCGCTGTTCCGGGGTTAGTCCGGTGTTAGGGCAGCTATCGGCGATTTCATTGGGATATCCAATACTTTCAATTTCGTAATATCTTCTTCTGTTCTTTTGATATGTTGGTCGATGTGTTGATTGGGTTGCGCACTATATCGTGAGGATTTACCAACTTGTTGCATCGAAAGTGTCTAGTATGCGTTCAGCAGCGTTGGAAATATTATTATAGATCGAGAGGAATTGATGTAAGGCGCTGTTTTCAAAATATGTTTTCTAATTGTTCGCGGTTTGCAACACGTGTGTTTGTTAGAGTTAGTCAGCTAGCGGACGAGGTTGTTATGGTTATCGGAGCCCTATTTCCGCAGAGATTCGTCCAGACACAATAATGGTGCCGGGTTGGGTTTATCGATTGTTGAGAATATTGTAAATAGCCATAATGGAAGGTTGGAGTTTCATAATAGAATCGACGTCGGACTGGGTATAAGAATTTATCTGCCCCATTCAAACGATTGATTGCTGTATTCCGTTTTTTTTCTTATAATCCAATAGGTTAGAGACACACACTGAAAAAACACTTGAAATGGTTGTAGAAACCAACAAATTTGAACGCCGTATTAGCTTGTATGGCGATTGGCGGATGTCATTGGTAGAGTCTTTGTCAGAATACAGAGATCTTCTGATTGAAAATAATTTGATTGATGGTCGTTCACGCACCCGAATTAGTCAATTATTGGATTCAATTCAGGACGACCATCTTTACGTGGCTTTTGTGGCGGAATTTTCTCGCGGTAAGTCTGAGCTAATAAATGCCACATTTTTTTCCGATCTTGGTCGTCGCGTTTTGCCGTCATCTGCTGGGCGAACAACGATGTGTCCAACAGAACTTCGCTATGACGATGATGTTGAACCTCGAATTATGCTGTTGCCTACTGAGACAAGGCAAACGGAAAACAGTATGAGTGATTACAAATCAAGGCCGGAAGAATGGAAAATTTTACCATTGAATCTGGATTCTCCAGATGCTGTTGCCGAGTCTCTAAAGCGTGTTACCGATATATTGCGGGTAACTAAGGAGCGTGCAAGTGAGCTTGGCTTTCTTATTGCTCGTGAACCCACGGATGACGACGGCTTGCAGGTAGGTGAGGATGGATTAGTAGAGGTTCCCAAATGGCGTCATGCGACCATTAATTATCCCCATCCTCTATTGAAGCAAGGTTTGGTTATACAGGATACGCCTGGGTTAAATGCTCTTGGTGCAGAACCGGAGTTAACGCTTGGTATGCTACGTTCGGCCCATGCGATTGTATTCGTACTTGCGGCAGATACCGGTGTAACCAAGTCGGATATGAGTGTTTGGCGAAATCATGTTTGCGCTGGTGAAGACTCTAGTTGCAATAATAAGCTGGTGGTTCTTAATAAAGTCGATGTGCTTTGGGATGATATGCGTCATCGGAGCGAGATCGATGAACAAGTACGGTCTCAGCTCGATATTACCGCGCGCACGCTAGATGTTCCAACGCGCAATCTGTTTGCCTTGTCAGCTCAAAAAGCACTACTTGGTCGTACTCGAGCAGATGGGCATTTGGTTCAATTAAGCGGCATTGGTGCTTTTGAAAGTGCTTTGGCCAGCATGTTAATTCCTGCAAAACAGGATATTGTTCGGAACAGAATTTCCGATGGAGTTCAGGATATTATTGCGCTAAACCGGTCAATCTTAACTCGTCGTGAGAAGGATGCTGCAGCACATATTAAGGAAATCGATGCCTTAAGCGCGCGAAATGTTGATGTTATAAAAGAAACACTTAACAAGCTTAAACTTGAGAAAGAGCAACTAGACGTCAATATGCGCCGATTTCAAGCAAGTCGCGCAGTGTTTGCGAAGCATACTAATCAACTATATGAACATATTAACCCGTCACGTATTGAACAGTTAATTGCCCGTAGTAAGCGCGATATGGCTGTTAGCTTAACCACGCTGGGTATGCGGCAGCATATGAATATTTTCCTGACTGATGTTACTGGAATTATGGAAGATGCCGCCGTCGAAATTAAGCAACTATATGATTTGATGGCTAGCGCATACGGGAGGTTCCAAGCTGAGCATGGCGTTACCAAGATCGAGCCACGTAAATTCTCCAGTCAGCGTTTTCGACGCGAGATCGATTCGTTAAATATTCGACACGACTTCTTTATGCGCGGAGTTTCCCTCGTGATGACCGAGCAGAATACTTTGGTCAAACGTTATTATGATACGGTAATGTCCAAGGTTCGCGATGTTTTCGAAAGGGCGGGCCGAGATGTTGACGATTGGATCCGGTCTGTAATGTCGCCGCTGGAAACTGAGATAAGAGAGCATCAATCCCAGTTAAGACGCCGATTGGAAAGTATGAAACGTATTAGCCGAACTGGAGACTCATTGGAAGAACGCATGGAAGAAATGCGTTTTACACTCGATGAGGTAATTGGGCAACGGGACGAACTGGAACAGAACATTAGTAAACTTCAGAAGTGCCTTGAAAAAAGTGCCGATCAGTCTCATCCCGTTCGTCGAGCCGTTGCGCGTCAGCGCAGCAACAGAAATGCAGATAATATAGTGCCGTTGAACAGACCGAGTCATAGGTCTTAGAAATTTAGAGGTTGTTCGAAATAGGTGGCAAAGTGATTGTGGGTGGTGTAGTTGCGTGTGGGCATGAGGAAACCGCCAATGCTGCCGCAGAAATACTTCGCTGTGGCGGTAATGCTGTTGATGCCGCGATAGCTGGTTTCTTTATGGCCTGTTTTGCTGAACCTGTTTTATGCGCTTTGGGTGGTGCAGGATTTGCGCTAATAAGGGATGCCTCATCAACCGTCAGGGCTCTAGATTTTTTCGTCCAAACACCTGCGCAAATATGTCCTGCGGATACGTTGGATTTTGAACGTATTGATGTTGATTTCGGCAGTGCAACACAACATTTCTTTATCGGTAACGGCACAGTCGCTACGCCGGGGGCTGTTGCAGGTGTGTTTGAGTTGCATAGAGAATACGGAAGTCTGCCGATATCCGAATTATCGACTCCCGCGCTTGAGTATGCGAAAAATGGCGCGTTATTGACTGCACAACAGGCGAAGATTCTTAAGCTAGTAGAGCCAATTTACCTTTCTAGGCAAAGTTCTAAGCGCCAATTTGGTCATGCGCTTAACCGGACTGTTCTTGGCGAAGGTGGTGTTCCTTGCTGGTCAGATATGATTGATTTTATGGAGTCACTTAGTCGTGAAGGTAGTGATTTATTTTATCAGGGAGAATGTGCAGATAAAATAGGTAATTACATTCAGCAAAATGGTGGTCATGTCAGAAGTGCTGATTTAAATAACTATAAATTTCTTTGGAAGTCGCCACTTGTTAGTAAGTTTGGCTCTGACAGTGTATCGATTTTTCCATCACCTTCGGTTGGTGGAGCGTTAATTTGGTTGGCTCTTGAACTTATTACAGCTCGCAAAATATCTAATCCAAAATCTGCATTGTTGTATTTATCATCGATTATGAATTCGACTAATATTGCTCGCAAGAATGCCTTTCTGCGCAGTGGTGAATGGCCCAACTACAACAATATAGCGAGTTCTGCGACATTACGGGATCTTATTTTCGATGTCGAAAACAGGATTGCAGCATGGACTGGAACGACACACATTAGTGTTTCGGATAATAACGGACTGTCCATCGGAATGACTCTATCGAATGGCGAAGGCTGCGGGGAAATCGTGCCAGGTACAGGGATGATGTTGAACAACATGCTTGGAGAACCAGACGTAAATCCGGCTGGTAGCACGGGTTGGCCGTTGTCGACTAGGCTTAGTTCCATGATGTCTCCCTGTATTATTGAGGGGGGTGACGGTATGTGTACGGTTTTAGGTTCTGGTGGCTCGAGCCGAATACGTAGCGCAATTCTCCAAGTGATTCTGAATTTATGTCAGCATAAGGACACATTGGAGCGGTCGGTGCGGCGCCCAAGGATTCATCTTGAAGACGATGTAATGAATATGGAGGGAGGTTTTTCTCCTGAGCAAATTAGAGGATTATTGGATTGTTATCCAAATCACCGACTGTTTGAGGGCATCGATTTCTATTTTGGAGGCGTTCATGCGACGACTGCTGGAAATGGTAAGGTGGACGGCTATGCGGATCCGCGCAGGGATGGAAAATGTATTATTGTTTGATGAGGAATTAAAGTGGGAGTTGAAATAGAGCGAAAATTTCTAATTATCAACGATTCATGGCGTGCTCATGCTGAGCAGGGGGTCGCTTTTGAGCAGGGCTACTTAACGACAAATAATAAGTGCTCTGTACGGGCTCGCATAGAAGGTGATTCTGCGAACTTGACGATTAAGAGCGCTGGGTTAGATATCCGGCGTGATGAGTTTGTATATTCGGTACCATTAGCCGACGCTCGTATCTTTCTCGATAAGATGTGTTCTACCGGTACGATTAAAAAGACGCGTTACATCGTTTATGATGATACCAATAGGTGGGAAATTGATGAGTTTCACGGTATGAATAGTGGCTTGTTCGTCGCGGAAATTGAGTTAACGTCGAGGGAACAGTTTTTTATGAAACCGAATTGGGTGGGGGAAGAAGTTTCCGGTATGGCTAACTATATGAATAGCAGCTTGGTTTATCATCCATTTTGCCAGTGGTAAGCTAGTAAATTGAAAACATTATTTACTTAAAACGCTATACTGCCCGGCAGAGTGCAAAGATGTGATGGAGAGTCCTTGAGTTAGCGGACGGATTAAGTTAAATCTTTCTACTAGCGCATTCGTCCTTTTGCAGTAACGATTATTTTATTTACTGGTTTCTAATATTTAGTTCTTTACAATATTAGTTTCGCGGGATATAAGACTCGCAGAATCACGCGAACGCTTTTTTGGACAGGCATTCCGTTTATTTTTTGGAGTATGAGTAAAGTTCTTGTTATCAAAATATAGATAACAAGTAATCAGCACATTCTTCTGTTTTAGCAATGAGAGTTATTTTTTATATTAACTCGAATTTGTACGAAAATAAGAGTTGACAGGATTCGGTTGGTGCGTATAATTCGCGCTCCTCGGACGGGTCACCGTTCAAGATCTTTTAAAATTAATGCCAAGCAAATTGTGAGGGCGATCCGGTCAAATAGACCTTTC